>JADKBM010000004.1:0-322707 GCA_016715115.1 Acidobacteriota bacterium | reverse complement strand
ACCCGCAGATCGCCCGCGGCCGTCGACCAATTCACGACCGGCAATCCGGGACCACCGTCGGGCGCGCCAACCGCGTGACCTGCCTGCGAAGACATAAAACCGCCCTGGACGCTTCCGAGCAGAAAAACGAGCAGTCCGAGGCGCATCCCGAAAACGATCGGCGCGGGCAGCGGAATGTCGCTTTTCAGGTAGACGAAAAGAAGATACGCGACGAGCAGCGTGTTCCCGGCGATCGCGATTCCCATCAGACCGTACACCGCGCCGTCAAAAGGCGTTGAAATGTTGAAATGCGACTTCACGCCGCGGAGCGCCTGCATCAACACCGCGATCAGTTCGACGAAGAAGATGACGATCATCGACCACGTGACGAAACGCTTCATCCGTTCACGTCCGGGCAAATGATAAAAAAACACGGCGATCGTCCATAATAAGATCGCGACCGAAACGAAGAACTTCATCGGCTTGATCCAACGGTTGATGCCGAGGATCTGCGTCTGATCGAAGATCATCGCGACGCCCAAAACCGCGAACAGCACCATCAGGAAGACGCCCGCCAAAACCAGCGTCGGATGATCGTCAAAATATCGTCTGATCACGGCGAACCTCTTCACGCAGGAGAATCCGCATTACGAAATACATCATAAATCCGATCGGCCCGAGCATGAACGTGAAAAAGAGACACGGAATTACGAGCCAGTGCGAGATCCCTTTCGATTGCGCATCGTTTACTTCCCAAACGCCGACAAACAGGTCAAACGCGAGATAATGGATCCAACCGGCAAGCACCGCCCATTCGTTCGTGAAGAGCTTCATCACGCCCGCGAGCGACCCGAAATTGCCCTCGGCAGCACCGAAAAACGCGCCGATGAGGATCGCGTAGGCGACCGACAACAGCAATGGGATCGCTCCAGAGATCAGCACCTTTCGCGTCACGACCCACCGCGGCGCCACGGCCAAAACAATCCAACTGACGAGCGCGATCATATTCACGACCGCAAATATCTGGTCTGCTTTCATAAGTTTCTCCCCCCGTACGAGTTACGCCTTCAGGCGTGACCGCGTTGGCGTACGCCGATCGTAAGTAACGCGTGAACGCGTCACTCATACGGCGTTGGCGTACGCCGATCGCGTAAGTAACGCGTGAACGCGTCACTCGTACGGCGTTGGCGTACGCCGATCGTAAGTAACGCGTAAACGCGTCCCTCATACGGCGTTGGCGTACGCCGATCGTAAGTAACGCGTGAACGCGTCACTCATACGGCGTTGGCGTACGCCAATCGTAAGTAACGCGTAAACGTGTCACTCATACGGCGTTCTTACCGCTTCGATTTCAAGTACTTCTTCGGGATCGGGTTTTCCGGCGTTTCGCCTTGCCAGTAGATCGTGAGGACCCACCAGCGCTTGCCGTCGTTGAGCAGTTGAAAACTGTTGATCCCGCGCATAAACGGTTTCTTGTCGTCCGACTTGCGGAACGATTCGTAAGTCGAAAACACGTGCGCGATGTTGCCGTACACTTCTCTGCGGCTGGCGAGTTCGCGCTCGTAGAAACCGTCTTTCGCAAAAATCGGTTCGACGCGTTTGATGTAGTCTTCGGGAGAGATCGCATTGGCCCCGACCGCGCCCGTCGTCGCGTTCTTGCCCGATGGGATCAGGCGGGCATTCTTGTAGAACAGCGTCTGAAACCGATCCCAATCGCGTTTGGCCCCGGCATCGCCCGAGATCACGTCGTAAACTGCTTTGATGATCGCGTCGATCGAACCGACGTCCGCCGGGTTCGCTTCTTTTGTCTGTGCCATAGTCGTTCCCGTCAGAACCAATGAAATCAGCGTCGCCAAGATTATTTTCTTCATGAATCAATTTACGTTGCAGCCCAATCTAATGTTTTCGGTGCGATGTCTTCAGCCGGTTTGCGACTCACCGAAATCATTTGTCGCCGCTCGGGTCGTCTCGCGAAGTTGCCAAGTCGCGGAGTCGTCCCGAATTCGAATAGAAGTCTCAAATGACTTGTGATTTGATGACTTTTCAGTTCCGATTGGACGTTGCGATCTTGGCGATCTCCGCGCGGGGAAATCCCTGGCCGAAGCCAATTCTTCGCGCAAAGTTCGCAACGTTTTGCCCGATCGAACAATCGCCCTGAGTATCAAAAACTTCCATCATAATGCGAAATCCCAATTCCGAATTCCCCAATCCGAAATCGTTTGTTGTAATATAAGCGCATTGTCCCCGAATTCAAATCTACGAAGGAAATATATGGCAGATCCCATTTTGGTTGCTAAAAAGGATGCAAAGGAATGTTTTCTTTTGCCGGACAAGGCGAATCGTCACGGATTGATCACCGGTGCGACCGGGACCGGAAAGACGATCACACTTCAACGGATGGGCGAGGCGTTCAGCCGGATCGGCGTTCCGGTCTTTATGGCCGACATCAAGGGCGATCTGACCGGCATTTCGCAAAGCGGCGGCGGGAATTCAAAGGTCGATGATCGCTTGACACTTCTCGGGCTTAAAGAAGGTTTCGAATTTGCGAATTGCCCCGTAACGCTCTGGGACGTTTTCGGCGAACAGGGGCATCCGCTTCGCGCGACCGTATCGGAAATGGGGCCGTTGCTCCTCGGGCGAATACTTCAACTGAACGACACGCAGGAAGCGGTGCTGTCGATGTGTTTCAAGATCGCCGACACGAATGGTCTGATGCTGCTCGATTTTAAAGATCTGCGCTCACTGCTGCAATGGGTTGGCGAGAACGCCGATCAGTTCCAGACCGAATACGGCAACGTTTCAAAGGCGACCATCGGCGCGATCCAGCGTGGATTGCTCGAACTCGAAAGCCAGGGTGCCGAAAAGTTCTTTGGCGAGCCGGCGGTCAGTCTCAACGACTTTATGCAGACGATCAGCGGCAAGGGCGTCGTCAACGTTCTCGCCGCCGACAAGCTTTTTCTTTCGCCGAAGCTTTATTCGACGTTTCTGCTCTGGCTCCTTTCGGAATTGTTCGAAATGCTGCCCGAAGCCGGCGATCTCGAAAAGCCGAAGCTCGTGTTCTTTTTCGACGAGGCGCATCTCCTGTTCGCCGACACGCCGACGGCGTTGGTCGAAAAGATCGAACAGGTCGTTCGGCTGATCCGTTCAAAAGGCGTTGGCGTTTATTTCGTGACCCAGAACCCGATCGATATTCCCGAAACGATCCTCGGGCAACTCGGCAATCGCGTCCAGCACGCGCTTCGGGCCTTCACGCCGCGCGACCAGAAAGCGGTCAGGTCGGCGGCCGAGACGTTTCGGCAGAATCCGGAAATCGATGTCGAGACGGCGATCACCGAACTCGGCGTCGGCGAGGCGCTCGTTTCATTTCTTGATGCAAAGGGCACCCCGTCGATGGTCGAACGCGCTTTCGTCATCCCGCCGCACAGCCACATCGGTCCGGTCACTCCGGAACAGCGGCAACAGTTGATCTCGAACTCGATCGTCGCCGGCCAGTACGAAAAGGTTGTCGACCGCGAATCCGCTCACGAACTCATCAAAGCGCGAACCGACGCGGCGGCGGCGGCCGAGCAGGCCGAAGCCGAAGCGCTCGCGGCGCAGGAAGCGGCCGAGAAACAGGCCAAGGAAGACGCCAGGGAAGAGCGGGCAGCAGGTGGATCAAGCCGGACTGATTCGACCTTCGGCGCGTTTGCAAAGAGCGCCGCGCGCTCCATCGGCAGCAACGTCGGCCGCCAGCTAGTCCGCGGCGTTCTCGGCAGCCTCCTCGGCGGATCGGGAACGCGCAAAAAGAGCACGTCCTGGTGGTAGATTTTGATTTTGGATTTTGGATTGGGCCAAAAATGTCCCGGTCAATCGTTTAGGGCAGGGCTCCTGCCCTGGCGAATCGTTCTATTGCCCGTTGATTCCATTGACCCGGATAGCAAATGACTGATCGCGTGCGCGGGCAATAGCCCGCGATTTTTGGGCCGCCGTATCGGCAGGGTACGAGCCCTGCCCTGAACATCTGAGACCAATCCAAAACCGAGATCTCGAAATTTCAGAATTTAGATCCCAAATACCCAACACGCACATCCGTGCGGCAAGCCGCCAATTCGGGCCAAGGCTGACGGTTCAGTCTCATCGAAGTCCGGTCCCGACATTTCCACAAAGATTCACATCCCCGCCGACTGCCGCCGCGGGAACTACGTAGAAACACGCGATACCGCACAAAGTGCGGTTTCAAAGCTCTCCGACGAGCCTTTGCAGAAACCCTCAAACGATCGAAATTACAGAATGGACGCTGCCTTAATCTTGACATCATTAATGACTGGAGTATTATCGACTTACCACAACAACGTCCCGGTAATAGAAAACCTTAAGAGGTTCATTACACCCTATGAACGAAAAGAACCGCAGATACATTGAAGCAGGCCCGTGTTGCAGTCAACGGACGGTAGATTTCGTGGTCCTCGTACTGGACGAAAACATGTTTGAAATTGAGTACGAAGCCTTGTTCGGCCTAGACAGCGCCGTCGCCGGCCTGATCCAGAAAAACGTGGGGTTGGGCGATAAGCTGAAGATGATCGCTTTAAGAGGAGCCATCGGCCGTGGAGTTCCGAACTTCTGCACCGGCAAGCCCAACGCCATCGCCGCGTGGAGTTCGGCAGATCACGTCGAGTCACTACCAAAGAAGAAGGCGTTACCACCACCACCAACCGCTTAGTTACCTAACCAAGCCGCGGATTTTGCCCGCCGCTGTCTTCTAACTTTGCTGTGGATATTTTTTTGAATTTCGTATCTACATCCAATATGTTGGTTAAACAACATGAATCTAATTGGAGAAATTGATGTCACTTCCAGCGCGACAAAATAAAATAGAGAAAATTACAGATGAAGTTAAAGTGCTTCATCCGATGTTAGACCAACTGCTCAGGAAAATGCCTGAGGTTAAAGATGTTGAATATACTCAAGGAAATCGAGAGAGAGGTGCAGATTTTGTACTTCTAAAGACTGACGTTACTACGTCTATGGATGACCACGTTGGAGTAATTGTCAAAATTGGCCCGCTTCACCAGAACTTTACGGATATTGAGAGACAAATTGATGAGTGTACGCTTGAAAGAACATTTAGAAATGGCAAAGACAAAATAAGGATTAGAGAGATTTGGATTTTTGTCACTGGGGTTGTGACAGGGGGAGCGCAGGAGAAAATTTGGGAGAAGTTCAAAACCAGTAAGATTGTCTTCTTTGATGGAAGAAGGGTCGAGGAGCTGATCGACAAATATGTCCCCTATGTTTGGATGACAGGTAAAATCCATACCGCAAAATATCTTTCAGATCTTAATTTTTTCGCCACGGAGGCTGACAAAAGATATAGCTTGATTCCATCTTTGGAGGGCGATTTGTTCATTGAGCCCGACGTCTGTACGTTTCCGCGAAAGGAATATCGAATAAGGTTGCAGCGTCTCGCTCAGGGAATAAGGAAAGTAGATTTTTATTCCACAATAGATAAAGAAAGAATCCTGCTTTTAGAGGCCGATATGGGCATGGGAAAGACGAAGCTACTTCGTCATCTTGTAAAAAAATACACAACGCCAGGAACCTTTGAACATTTGCACTATTTACCGATCCCACTAACCTTTAAGGAAATTGTTGATGACTATGATTTGAATATAGATGCGGCTATTGAAGACAAGCTGCCGCAAGGGGTACGCGACGAGCTTGAGGACTCAACAAAGATTTTGCTCTTGATAGATGGACTCGATGAGAAGAAGGGCCTTTTCAGTGACCAAATGCATCGGTTTGAAGCGCTAGTCGAAAATATTGCGAAACGAGAGAGCATTAAAGCGATCTTTGCTTCGCGAAGACTCAAGGCCTTCGAAGAATGTGTCGCGATCAGAAATCACGTTGGCAAATATTTTATTCGGTCGTTATCGTTCAAGAAGGCTTTAATCATTATCGCGAAGATTTGCAATAACCTCGACGTCACAAATCGAATAGCTCAAGGTCTACGGAAATCACCTTTGTTCGACGATCTTCCTAAGAATCCGATTGCGATTATTCTATTGGCGAGCTTACTCAACGAAAGTGATCGAGACGTTCCGTCAAACTTAACTGAGCTATATGAGAAATACACTGAATATGCACTGGGACGATGGGATATGGAGAAGGGATTGCAGTCCCAAAAAGAATTCAGTGCCTTGTCTCAGATAATGATGAATATCTCACAGTTTATGCTCGATAATGAAGTTCAAGAGCTTGACGTTGACCACGCTAAGTCCTTCTTCAACGAGTATCTCGATCGTCGAACCTTGGGCATTAAAACTGACGATTTATTCAACATGATGATGACCCGAACCGAGATTATGGCGTTTGACTATACGGGAACTCGTATTCTGTTCAAACATCGGACCTTTCCCGAGTTCTTTTATGCGAAACATGCGGCGCATGATCGGAATCTTGCGATTAGTAATAGAGCGTTTCAAATGTACTGGCAGAACACCTACTTCTTCTATTTAGGTCTCTTACAGGATGCTCCCGAGATCCTTCTGGATCTCCTCGGCATTGAGCCGGATACTGAACTCGAAAAGTGGCTTAAATTGATAAACATGTCGAATTTTTTTCTCGCGGCTTACCTTAGTCCAAAGGATGTTGCTCGCGATTTGGTGAAACAAATTATGAAGGAAGCTTCCTCATTTTATCTTAGAATCGTGTCTGGCAAGAGCTCCGGAGCATTAGCAAGAATGCCACGCATGCATGTTTTGTGGTTGTTTCAAACCGTGATTCGCGGGGCTTATTCGTACGACTTGTTCAAAGATGCACTTGAGGAAGCTGCGATAGATATCGGATCAGAAGCGAACTCCCCTGAAAAGCTGTATTCTTTGTTTTTTATTGCGGCAACGCTAACTGATATTACAAGACGAAGTGACTACGACTTCTTGTTGACAGAAAGTGGAGGAAATCTACCGGCCGATTTATCTTTTGCCTTTTATCACGAAGTGAAAGATGCAAAACAGAAATCCAAGTTGATGAAGAAAGCAGAGAAGAGGGTGAGAAAATTGTTCCTTGGAAATACGTTCGAGACTAAACGTATCAAAGAACTCTATGAGAATCCGATCAAGGTTCTTGGACAATGAATCATCAATTACATACGCGATACTTCGGTCGCGAGATCAACGTTTCGTTCGAAGATCTCTTTGAACGTGTCTTCAAGAGCGATAAACTCGACAAATCCAACCGGCTTGCCGAGACGGACGAGCAGATCGACATCGCCATCCGGCGTGTCTTCATCGCGGCCGACCGACCCAAAGACGCCCAACATTGCGATATCTTTGGCCCGACACGCGGCTCGTATTTTGTTCATGACCGGTTCCAGATTCATACTCAATCTCGCGCAAATGATAGCACAACTATTTCTTCAAAAACCTGGCAATTACGGGTCGACGGTCGTCGGTCCCGCGGGCGTTGGTTTCGCCGGCTTTGGAAAGAGAGTCGTGTTAGAATGTGGATGTCTGGGGAAACTACATTATGGAGAATAAATACACGGCGGTTGTGAAACAGGATGGCGATTGGTGGATCGGCTGGGTCGAAGAAGTGCCCGGTGTCAACTGTCAGGAAGCGACGCGTGAGGGGCTGTTGGAAAGCCTTCGAATTACCTTGCGCGAAGCGTTGGAATTTAATCGCGAAGATGCCCGTCGTATGGCAGGTGCGAATTTTGAAGAGGCGTTAATCGCAGCATGAAGCGCCGTCAACTGATCCGCCATTTACGCGAGCATGGTTGCGAATTGCTCCGCGAGGGCGGCAGTCATTCATGGTGGCATAACCCAACTCAGAATCGACGCTCAGCGGTTCCGCGACACTCGGAAGTAAACGAAAAATTGATCCTTAAAATTTGCAAAGACTTAGGCATACCACCTCCATAGTCCTTGAATATCTTTTGTTCAAAAATCCCATCGTTGCCCGCCCGCTTACGCAGGCGGTACTGACTCGTTTCAAATTCCAAAATCCAAATTCCAAATTCCAAATTCCAAATTCCAAATTCCAAAATCCAAATTCCAAATTCCAAATTCCAAATTCCAAATTCCAAATTCCAAATTCCAAAATCCAAAATCCGAAATCCGAAATCCGAAATCCGAAATCCAAAATCCAAAATCCAAAATCGAATATGTTATCGTATTCACCGATGGTTTTGTTGGAGAAAAAGGCACATCTGACCGGGTTGACGCCCCGCGAACTTGAAGAATTCGTGACCGAAATCGGCGAACCGCGGTTTCGGGCGAAGCAGATCTTCAAGCAGCTTCACGGTCGGCGTTTGCTTGATTTCACAGAGATGACCGACCTGCCGAAGGCGCTTCGCGAAAAACTCGCGGAGAACGCCGCGGCGTCAACGCTGACCGTCGAATCAAAGTACGTTTCCGAGGACGGCACGCGCCGGTTTCTGATGAAAACGCGCGATAATCTTCCGGTCGAAACGGTCTTTATCCCGACCGAAAGCCGCGACACGATCTGTTTCTCGTCGCAGTCGGGCTGCCCGCTCAAATGCGATTTCTGCCTGACGGCGAAGCTCGGATTGCTCAGAAATCTCACGGCCGGTGAGATCGTCGAACAGATAATCATCGTTCTTTCAGATGTTTACGGTGTCGCCGGCGAAACTCCGCACGGAACGAACCTCGTCGGAATGGGCGCCGGCGAACCGTTTCTGAATTTCGAGAATCTGATCAAGGCGATCTCGATAATGGCCGACAAGGACGGCCTGCATATCGTCCCGAACCGCGTCACGGTCTCGACCGCCGGAATCGTTCCGAAGATCCGCGAATTTGCCGGGCTCGAGAAACGTCCGCACCTCGCGATCAGTCTCTCGGCGCCGGACGACGAACTTCGCGACCGGCTGATGCCGATCAACAAGAAATGGAACATCGACGAACTTCTCGCGGCCGCAAAGGAGTTCGAATCGACCTTGAAGCGCGGCGAGCGTTTTACATTTGAATACGTCCTGCTCGGCGGCGTGAACGATTCGGACGAGCACGCCGTGAAACTTGCCGGACTCCTGAAACGGCACAAACTGCGTCGTGCGAAGATCAATCTGATTCCGCACAACGCTGCCGAGCCGCTCGAATACGGGCCGCCGGCGCCTTCGAAGGTTGCAAGGTTCAAGGAAATTCTTGAGGAAAAGGGCATTTCCGCTTACGTACGCACGCCGCGCGGCCGCGATATTTTCGCCGCCTGCGGACAACTTGCGGCGAAATCGACGGTGAATTCCGTCGGCCGGGCCAATAACAGCTGAATATGGAAATCTGGATCGTCGGCGGCATCATCGTCGCGCTTATGATTTACGCTTCGACCAAGATCAAGCGCCTTGCGGAGAACGCATACGCGCGTGAAACGGTCGAAACGGACGACTTCGTGATCGTCAAACCGGAGGGTTTCATCTGCCCCGTCGAATCGAAATACGCGTTCGAGGCGCGTTCGAAGGAATTCGGCGAAAGCGAAGCGTCCGAGGAGATGCTCCGGGCGACGGCGACGATCGTGATCGGACCGGCATCAGATGAGGATTCATCTTCGAAGTCCGAACGCGAAGAGGACGGCGTGACGATCAAGGAGTTTTGCAAGACCTTGAATCGCGGCGGCAATGGGTTCGAGTTGAAGATCACGATCCTGGCCGATCACTATGATGAGTTCAACGTCCGCGTCCGCGAAATGCTCGAGAGTTTTGAGTTGAAATGAAGCGCGCAATCCTGACGATCACGCTCCTGCTCGGCGCGGCGCTTGCCGCCGCCGCGCAAACGATTTCCGCGTCCGTCGCACCCGTCAAACGCGGCGGTACGTCAACGGGCACGGTCATTCTGACAATTCCGCCCGGATTCCACGTTAATTCAAACCGTCCCAACACCGAGAATCTGATCCCGACATCGATCCGCATAACGGCGGGCGGCGGCAAGATCTACGGGCTGAGGTATCCGGCCGGAAAGAACAAGATCTTTGCGTTCTCGGACGAACCGCTGAACGTCTATGAAGGCCGCGTACGCTTCACATTCAGACTTCAGATCCCACGCGGCTTTCGACGAAACAGGGCAACCGTGCGTATCGCCGCGGATTTCCAGCCGTGCACGGACGAGGTCTGCTATCCGCAAAAGACGCGACGCATTATTCTTTCGGTCCGCGTCAAATAGCCCCAACAGAGTTTTTGACCGCGAATCGAAGCGAAAAAACGCGAATTCCCGTCGGAATCGAAATTTGAAAACTGCGTTGGCGAGCCAAATTCAAAAAATTGCCTTTCACTCGTAGGAATTGGAATCTCAAATATCTCAAATATCTCAAATCTCAGATTTCAGAGGACGTATTCGCCAAGCGGAAGAATTGCAGGCATCTGCTTTCTTACATTGGAGCCTGTCGGAAAAACGGATGCAGTGTGCGGAGCACACGCACGTCCGATAGCACCACGTGGAGCGGAGCGAAACCCAGGTGTCGCCGCGATCAACTCAACCGAGCGGGTGAAACAGCCACGAGAGTTGCGCGTGTTACACACGCTTTGGAACCCGGGCGTTCAGCCACCACGTTCCGCTCCGCTCCACGTGGTGCTATCGCAAGTTCGCGTGCTCCGCACGCTTGAAGAAGTAAATTTAGTTTCCGACAGGCTGGAGTTTGCCCGCGAATTTCCGCGAATCCGCATCTGATCTGAAGCCATACGAGAAAACCGCGTTTGGTGGATCAAATCCATAAAAAGACATTCGTTCTCGTGGCTTTGGAGCGGATTCGCGAAGATCCGCGGGCAAAATCCGCTATGCCTACTCGGGATGATCACTCTTCAGGCTTGAAACTCGGCGGAACGAACTCGACGGAAACCAATTCGCCGGCGTCGAGAATGCTGCCGCGAAATATGATGTATGCCCTGAGTTGCGGCATTTTCACTCCGCACCCGAATTGAAGTCCCGACGCTTCCGCCGAAAATGATCTGATCTGCGGCGATTTCGCCTTAAGCTTCAACGTCGCGTCATCGACCTTCGCGACGAAGTACATTGCGCCTCCCGAACACTCGATCCGTTCGACGATTCCGAACACACGAGTCTCGCCATCAGCGGGTTTGCGAAGGTTGTTCCTGATGTTCTCGAGCATCATCTCCCGCCGCTTCTTCTCGAATTCCGCCTGGGCATTCGGGTCGTCGCGCGGATCTTCGACGATCACCGTTTGCCTTGCGTTCTTCAGCTCTTCTTCGGTCTTGCGCTCGAAATACTGAGGAACGAACGTCAGCGAGCGAAGCGTTCCGCGCGACTTCGCGTTCGCGACCTTCGCCGGTTCGTAGATCACGACCGCCTTCATCGCTTTGACGTCGGCATCGCAGCCGAACGAGAGATTTTGCGCCTCTTCGACCATCGCCATAAGGTCGAGTTCGCCGAAACCCTTGCTCGTGAGCGTGAAGGATTCGGTCTCCGAACGAAATGTATAGACGACCTCGCCGCGGACACAGGCGACGCGGTCCAAATAGCCGACCGCCTCGGTTTGTCCGGCTTCAGGCCTTTTCACGGCGCTGTTGAGACTGATGATCTCGTTCTCCCTTTTGATCCGTTCAACCTCTTCTTCGGTCAAAGGCTTTTCACCTTTCCGCTTGACGAGGATCGGCGCCTTGATGCCGCGGTCCTCCAGTTCCTTCGTCTGCTTGTCGAAAAAGGCCCGTTTCTCCTGATACTCCCGGATGTTGTTGATCAACGCCTGCGCCTTCGCCCTGAGATCGGGTTCATCGGCTGTCCTGAAGATCTTCTCGGCGAGAGCGCTGGCTTCGGCAACCTTTTCCTGCCGCAAGTAGAGCTGTGCAAGTAGGTATTGATTCTGTTGATTTCCGGGCTGCAGATCGGCAGCTTTCTTGAGCAAGACAATGGCCTCTTCGAGATTTTCGTTGTTGACCAGGTAAAGAAAGCTAAGCAATTGGTAACTCTCGGTGAAGGCCGGATTCAGTTCGATTGCCTTGACCAACGAATCGCGCATTCTCTTCACCGAGTCCGGCGCGTACTTTTGGACAAAACCAAACTCGTCCATACCTTCCCGGCTGAGGACGTACGCGTAGTTGTAATGGGCGAAATGGTTCCTGGCGTCGCCCGCGATCGCCTTTTCAAGAAACGCCTTCGCCTCTTCGAATTTCCGCTCCCGCGTCCGAATCAAGCCAAGCGAAGTGTTCGCCATACTCGATTTCGGGTCGAGCGCGATCGCCTTTTGAAGATAGATCTCGGCGTCGGCCAGGCTGTTCGTATGAAAGAGCAGGTCGCCGAGAAAAGCATTGCTTTCCGCTTCGGACAATGGCGCCGTCTTCATCTCCGTATCAAAGATCAGTTTCTGTTTGAAACTCAGGACTGACGAGTAATACTTGCTTTGCGCGACGTAATTGGTCAGAGCCTTTTCCATCGCCGGATAGTCCATCAGAAAGGCTTGCTGAAACGCATCTTCCGGCTTTGCGCCCTTCATCACGAGCGTCAGAAAATTATTCAAGCCGTCCGCGTTGCCGCCCTTTACTCCCTGGAGCAGATAATGGATCAACGCCCAGGCCTGTGCGTAAAAAATGCTTCGCGAGTGACTCCCGCTTTCGTGCAGCGAATAGTTGTCGATCTCGAAAAACGACTTCAGCGGCATCAGTTTGGACTGTTGAAGAAAGTAGAGATGGTTGGGTTGGATAATGCCGAGCGTCACCTTTTGATCGTTCTCTATCTTGAACGTCTGATAGTATTCGGCGAGCCCCTCGTTGAACCACGCCGGCACTTCCGATTTGCCGAAGTTCGCTTCGAGAATGAAATGGACGTACTCGTGAAAGATAATGCCGTACGTATCTTTCATATCGGCGTCAATCGCGAGAGTGATGTAGTTGACGTCGGTGCCGGGCTGGAAATAGCCGGCGATGGAATCGATCGTCTTGCCGCTTGCATTTTTCGGTTTGAACGGACGATACGCCCCATCGTCTTTGAAGACGATCACATTGGTTTGAATCGACTGGCTCAGTTTGACGCGCGGAAATATCTGTCGAAAGGTCTCGCGAAACTGTTCAAGTTTCGTCGCGACCTGCCGAATTTCCTTTTCGTTCGCATTGCCGACGAGGTGGAAATTCTTTGAGCGGACGCTGATCCAGGTGTCTTTGGCCGACGCCGGAATCGTGAATAGCAACGACACGCAGACGAGCGTGAGAAGTACGACGCGAGACTTCATTAGAACACCTCCAAAAGCCCTCGGTACAATTCTAGTTAAATTTGACGTATCGGGTCAACAAAACGCCGGCCTCAGGCTCAATCACGCCCGATGACTGCCATCAATCGGCCCGTTTTCCCGTACAGCCTCTTCTCGACCCGATAAGAGAAGAAAAGATCCGTGCGCTCCATCGTGCAAAGATCGGAAACCGAGATCCGCGATTCGCTGACACCGAGATCCGTCAACTGGTCTTTGTTTGCCGTATGCAGATCGATCTTAGCGTGTCCCTCGCGCGTCGGTGTGAGGAGTTTTTCGGAGTCGGGAAAGTTCTCGCGAAACGCATCGATCACGTCCTGGCCGACCTCGTAGTTGCGCGCGGTCGCGGCCGGTCCGATGGCGGCGACAATATCTTCAGGTTCGGTTCCGTATGCGGCGCGCATCTTCCGGACCGTATTGACGACGATAGATTGCACCGTTCCGCGCCAGCCGGCATGGACCGCGGCGAACGCGCCGGTGCGCGTGTCTCCGAGAAGGACCGGAATGCAGTCGGCCGTTTTGACGCCCAGCAAGACGTCGGCGGCGTCCGAGACGAGCGCGTCCATCCGGTGGTTGCCGTCGATCGCGTCATCGAAATCGAGGACCTGACGGACCTCGGCACTATGGATCTGCCAGCAGGACGCGAGCCGAAAGCCGCGATTAAAAACGTTCATAAAACGACGCCGGTTTTCGGCGATATTTGCTTCGGAGTCTTCGTCGTAACCGGCGAGGTTGAGATCGTTCTCAGGGAACGACGAAACGCCTCCGAGCCGCGTTGAAAACCCGTTGACGAATCCGTGCGTCTCGAGCAAGCGTGAAACCAATACGCGTACGCCGTCCTTTTCGCGCCAGTAAAATCCGTTATCTGATAAAATGTCCATCAAAAGTTTGGAGTTCCGCCTTCAGGCGGCGAAAAATTAATACAAGTCGACGTAAAATAGTGTTAGGCCGCCTGAGGGCGAAAATTCAAGCGCGGAAGCCCAAAATCTGATGATAATCTCCATCGGCATCGACATTGTTGAAGTTTATCGGATTCGCGAAACGATTGAAAGAACTCCGCGGTTTGCCGAGCGGGTTTATACGCCCGCCGAACGCGCTTACTGCGACACTAAAGGCGCCGCCGCCGCCCAAAGCTACGCGGCCCGGTTCGCGGCGAAAGAAGCTTTCCTGAAGGCGCTCAAGACCGGCTGGCGCGGCCGCCTTTCGTGGCACGATATGGAGATCCTTAATGACGAAATGGGCGTTCCGACTTTGACTGCAACGGGTGAGGCGCAGAAACTGCTCGCCGAGCTCGGCGCGGAACGGATTCATCTTTCGATCTCGCACACGACCGAGCACGCCGTCGCGCAGGTCGTCCTTGAAAAGACCAGCGAGCATTAGACCGAGATTACGCTCAGGAAGGAACTTCCCGAAAAACGCGCAAGAATCGCGAAAAGCAAGATGAATAAACCCATTTTTCGCGTTTATTTGCGTGATTGGCGGGCAAATCTGTCCTAGGCATAATCCGCATTGAATGCGGAAATACGAACTGTTTCGTGCCATTCGGCTGATTTGTCGATTTGCAGCCGTCACGAATGAAGAAATTGTGAATCTTTTGACCGGATTCCTGCGTAGTAAATAACGAAACCCGATCGACCGCCGATGATTTCCATCAGCCTGACGGCCTGTTCCCTTTGTCCGGCCTTGGAATGCAGTTCCGCTCGGCGTGTCCGCCAATCTTTCATAACGGAGAATAAAAACTTGAGAAAGTTCGCTTTGTCATCGCTCTTTGTGGTCACGCTGGCCGTGCTGACTCTCGCGCAGACGGGACAGGTCACATTGTTCCGTCAACCGGCGATCAGCCGTTCCGAAATCGTTTTCTCGTATGCGGGGGATCTCTGGATTGTGCCGCGCGCCGGGGGCGACGCGCGTCGTTTGACGACCGGAGTCGGGGTCGAGACCGCCCCGTATTTTTCGCCCGACGGATCGATGATCGCCTTCACGGGCGAATACGACGGAAATACGGATGTCTATGTCGTTCCCGCGGCGGGCGGAGTTCCGCGGCGCGTTACATATCATCCCTCGCTCGACGAAGTGTCGGGCTGGACTCCCGACGGCCAGAGCGTTCTGTTTGTCTCGACCCGCAATAGCAGCTCGAATTTCTCAAGGCTCTATACGGTCGGCGTCGAAGGCGCCGGACTTCCGGTCGAACTTCCGCTTCCGATGGTCGATCGCGGATGGCTCTCTCCGGACGCGCAGTACGTCGCGTACGAACCGCTCTCACAGTGGCAGTCGGACTGGAAGCGTTATCAGGGCGGCCAGACACAACCGATCTGGATAGCAAAACTGGCAGATTCGACGATCGAAAAGGTTCCGCGCGAGAATTCGAACGACAAGTGCCCGATGTGGGTCGGCGACAAGGTCTATTTTCTGTCGGATCGCAACAACGGCGTCGTGACCCTGTTCTCCTACGATACGCGTTCAAAAAAGGTCGAGCAGATCGTTGAGAACTCCGGACTTGACATCAAATACGCTTCGGCCGGCGGCGGCGCCATCGTTTACGAACAATTTGGGGCGATCTACACCGTCGATGTCGGTTCGAAGTCACCGAAAAAGGTGAACATCCGCGTCACCGGCGATTTTCCCGGCGTGCGGCCGCGGTTTGAGCGCGTCGGTTCAAGGATCGCGGGCGCGGCGATCTCGCCGACCGGCGTTCGAGCGGTTTTCGAGGCCCGCGGCGAGATCATCAGCGCGCCGGCCGACAAGGGCGACGCGCGCAATCTGACAAATACGACCGCCGTTATGGAGCGCGAACCCGCGTGGTCGCCCGACGGCAAATGGATCGCGTATTTCTCGGACGAATCGGGCGAATATATGCTTCACCTGCGCGATCAATCCGGCGGCGGCGAGGTCAAGAAGTTCGCCCTCGGCGACGGCAAGCCCGGTTTTTTCTCGGGGGCCGTCTGGTCGCCGGACAGCAAGAAGATCGCTTACAACCGGCAGGACGTGAGTCTTTGGATACTCGATGTCGAAAAAGGGACGAACACGCGGGTCGATCAGAATACGTACGGCGATTTCGGCGACGTGATGGAACCGACCTGGTCGCCGGACAGCAACTGGATCGGATATCCCAAACAGCTCGACAATCGCCTGCGCGCGGTCTTTCTTTACGCCGTGGACAAAGCGCAGACGTTTCGCGTGACGGATGGACTTGGCGACGCGCGTCACGTCGTTTTCGACAAGAGCGGCAAGTACCTGTTCTTTACCGGCAGCACGAACGTCGGTCCGACGATCAGTTTCGCCGACCTTTCGGGCATCAATCACCAAACGTCACGCAACGTCTACGCGATCGTTCTGCGCAATGATATTCCGTCGCCGCTGGCTCCGGAAAGCGACGAAGAAAAGGTTCAGGAAGAGAAGAAAGAAGCGCCCGCGCCGACACCCGCCGTTTCACCGTCACCGTCACCGACGGCGACGCCCGCGGTTGCAGCAACGCCGGTAGCCGCCGCGACGCCGGTTGCTCCGAAACCGAAAGCGCCCGAACCGACGCGCGTCGATCTCGATGGCATCGACCAGCGAATCATCGCGATCCCGCAGATCCCGGCGCGTGATTTTACAGGACTTTTTCCCGGAAAGCCCGGAATTCTCTATATAACCGAACTTCCCGCGGCGCCGCAGGCCGGACCGTTCGGACTGACGCTGCACAAGTTCGATCTCGAAAAACGAAAGCTCGAAGAGGTTCGTCCGGGAATCAACGGATTTGCGATCTCGGCCAACGGCGAAAAGATGCTCTTCCAGCAAGGGCCGATGTGGAATATGATCTCGACGATGTTTCCGGCGCGGCCCGGCGAGGGAATCGTCAAGACCTCGGATATGGAGGTTTACGTCGATCCGCGCGCCGAGTGGAAACAGATGTTCAACGAGATCTGGCGCGGCGAGCGGGACTTTTTCTACGATCCGAACATTCACGGGCTCGATATCGAAAAGGCCAAGAAGCTTTACGGGCCGTACGTCGACGTCGTTGCGCATCGCGACGACCTTAACTATCTTTTCCGCGAAATGCTCAACCAGATCACCGTCGGCCATATGTACATCGGCGGCGGCGATCAGCCGCGTCCGAATTTCGTTCCCGGCGGCTTGCTCGGCGCGGACTACAAGATCGAGAACGGACGTTATCGCTTCGCGCGCGTCTACAACGGCGAAAACTGGAATCCGCAGCTCCGCGCGCCGCTCACGGCGCCCGGTGTAAACGTCAAGCCCGGCGAGTATCTGCTGTCGGTCGCGGGACGCGATCTGAAATCCACCGACAACCTCTATCGCTTGTTTGAGAGCACGGCGAACAAACAGATCGTCATCAAGGTCGGTCCTAATCCCGACGGAAAGGACTCACGTGCCGTAACGGTCGTGCCCGTCGGAACCGAAACCGGACTTCGCAATCTGGCGTGGATCGAGGACAACCGCCGCGCGGTCGATCGGTTGAGCGGCGGGAAACTCGGCTATGTGTATATTCCAAACACCGGCGGTCCCGGCTATCAGAGTTTCAATCGCTACTTTTTCGCACAGACGGACAAGTACGGCGCGGTCATCGACGAACGATTCAACGGCGGCGGACTTCTCGCGGATTACGTCGTCGAATATCTGAGTCGCCAGCAGCTTGCGAAGATCGCGTTTCGCGCCGGCAAGGACTGGAACGTTCCAGCAGGTGCGATCTACGGCCCGAAGGCGATGCTGATCAACGAACTGGCCGGTTCGGGCGGCGACGCGATGCCTTGGTTCTTCAAGAATCTCAAGGTCGGCGCCCTTGTCGGCAAGCGTACCTGGGGCGGGCTTGTTCGGGCTTCGGGAATTCCGACGCTGATGGACGGCGGCAGCATCCGCGCTCCGAACGGCGCCGTTTACGGGTTGAACGGGCAATGGGAAGTCGAGAACGTCGGCGTCGCACCCGACATCGAGGTCGAATACGATCCGGCGATGTGGCGCCAAGGGCGGGATCCGCAGCTTGAAAAGGCGGTCGAATGGCTGCTCGAAGAACTGCGCAAGAATCCGCCGAAGGATTACAAGCGTCCGGATTATCCGAATTATCACAAATCGACCGGACTTGGGAAACCGTAAATCCACGGATTCCGGGGATTCCAGGGATTCCGGGGATTCCAGGGATTCCGGGGATTCCAGGGATTCCGGGGATTCCAGTGAGATTCCAGGGATTCCAGGGATTCCAGTGAGATTCCAGTGAGATTCCAGGATTCCAGGGATTCCAGTGAGATTCCAGGATTCCAGGGATTCGAGAGATTCCAGTGAGATTCCAGTGAGATTCCAGGGATTCCAGGGATTCCAGTGAGATTCCAGGATTCCAGGGATTCGAGAGATTCCAGGGATTCGAGAGATTCCAGTGAGATTCCAGTGAGATTCCAGGGATTCCAGGGATTCCAGAGATTCCAGTGAGATTCCAGTGAGATTCCAGGATTCCAGGGATTCGAGAGATTCCAGTGAGATTCCAGGGATTCCAGGGATTCCAGTGAGATTCCAGGGATTCCAGGGATTCGAGAGATTCCAGTGAGATTCCAGGGATTCCAAGGATTGAAAACTGGAATTTGGAATAATTGGAATTTGGAATAATTGGAATTTGGAATAATTGGAATTTGGAATAATTGGAATTTGGAATAATTGGAATTTGGAATAATTGGAATTTGGAATAACTGGAATCTGGAATTTGGAATAACTGGAATCTGGAATTTGGAATAATTGGAATTTGGAATAACTGGAATCTGGAATAACCGGAATTTGCAATAACCGGAATTTCGAATAACTGGAATCTGGAATATCTGGAATCTGGAATTTGGAATTTGGAATAACTGGAATCTGGCTTCTGGAATTCGGAATATCTGGAATCTGGAATTTGGAATTTTAAGAATATGAAAAACATCGTAACCATCATCTTCGCAACAATTGTTTTCGCGGCCGGCGCGTTTGCGCAGGGCGCGCCGTTGATCCTTCGCCAGCCGACGATGAACAAGACCGACATCGTCTTTTCGTTCGGCGGCGATCTGTGGAAGGTCGCGCGTGAAGGAGGCAGTGCCGAACGTCTGACGAGCGGCGTCGGCATCGAAGCCGGGCCTTCGTTCTCGCCGGACGGAAACTGGATCGCCTTCACCGGCGAGTATGACGGAAACGTCGATGTTTTTGTCATCCCCGCAAGCGGCGGAGAACCGCGAAGGGTGACTTTCCACCCCAGCAACGACAGCGTTATCGGCTGGACGCCCGATGGAAAATCCGTGATGTTTCTTTCGGGGCGCAACTCCGGGATGCCGGCTCCCAAAATGTACACGATGCCGGTCAGCGGCGAGGGAATGCCGACCGAATTGCCGTTTCCGATGGCCGGCGGCGGCGCTTCGTTCTCGCCGGACGGGTCACGGATCGCGTATATGCCGCTCGCCGGCGCGTTCGCGCAGTGGAAACTCTATCGCGGAGGCCGGACGACGAAGATCTGGATCGGCAACCTCGCCGATTCCGCCGTCGAGGAGGTCCCGCATATCAACGCCAACGATTACACTCCGATGTGGTTCGGCGACAAGATCTACTTTCTTTCCGACCGCAACGGCCGCAACGTAACGCTCTATTCTTTCGATACGAAGACCAAAAAGGTTGCGCCGTCGCTGACGAACACCGGATTCGATCTGAAGACCGCTTCGGCCGGCCCGGACGGGATCGTCTACGAGCAGTTCGGATCGATCAATATCTTCGATCCTGGATCGGGCAAGTCGAAAAAGGTCGATATTTCGGTCAGCGGCGACCTCGCCCAGGTTCGTCCGCGTTACGAGCGTGTCGCTCAGCGAATTCAGAACGTCGCGCTCTCGGCGACCGGCGCACGTGCCGTTTTCGAAGCGCGCGGCGAGATTCTCAGCGTTCCCGCCGAAAAGGGGAATCCGCGAAATTTGACGAACACGCCGGGCGTTGCCGAACGCGATCCGGTATGGTCGCCGGACGGCAAGTGGGTCGCCTATTTCTCCGACGAATCGGGCGAATACGCGCTTCATCTCCGCGATCAATCGGGAATGGGCGACGTCAAAAAGATCAGCCTCGGAAATCCCTCGTCGTATTTTTACAAACCGAAGTTCTCGCCGGACAGCAAGAAGATCGTTTTCACCGATAAACGTCTGAATGTCTGGTACCTCGAAGTTGAAAAGGGAACGCCGGTGAAGGTCGATGTGAACACGTTCGAGAATCCGTTCGAGGTTCTCGATCCGAGCTGGTCGCCGGACAGCAAATGGATCGTCTACACGAAACAGCTCCGCAATCGTCTCTGCGCCGTCCACGTTTTCTCGCTTGAAACGGGAAAGTCGAGCAAGCTGACCGACGGATTGTCGGACGCGAGATACGCGGTTTTCGACCGCAACGGAAAATACATCTATTTCACCGCCAGCACCGACAACGGCCAAACGACGGGCTGGCTCGATATGTCGAGTTTTCCGTTCTCGACGACCCGGAGCGTTTACGCGATCGTCCTGAAGAAGTCCGATCCGTCTCCGCTCGCGCCGGAAAGCGACGAGGAGAAGGTCGTTGATCCGGCAAAGGTCGAAGCGCCGAAAATGCCCGGAAAGCCTGAGCCGGTGACGGTCACGATCGATGTCGAACGAATCGGACAGCGCGTCGTTGCACTGCCGGTGGCGGCGCGCGATTATGTCGCGATCTTTCCCGCGCGCGCCGGATCCTTTTTTCTCCTCGAGAGCATTCCGGCAAGCGGAACCGGTTCGACGCCGAACTTCGGCGCAACGGTCCATCGCTTTGATACCGACAAACGCAAGGCCGAAAAGGTTCTCGACGGCGTGACGCAATTTGACGTTTCGGCGAACGGCGAAAAGATGCTGTTCGGACAGTTTCCCGGAAGGTTCACGATCGCGTCAACGTTTCTTCCGATGCGACCCGGCGAGGGCGCGCTGAACGTCGGTGAGATGGAGGTTTATGTCGATCCGCGCGCCGAATGGAAGCAGATGTACCGCGAAGCGTGGCGGATCCAGCGCGATTTCTTCTACGATCCGACGTTTCACGGGGTCGACATCAAGAAGATGGAAGAGCGCTATCGCCCGTTCGTCGATGGGCTCGCGACGCGCAACGATCTGAATTATCTCTTTCAGGAAGCGCTCGGCAACCTGACCGTCGGACACCATAACTCGTTCGGCGGGGACTCGCCCCAGCCGACGCGATACCAGGTCGGGTTGCTCGGCGCCGACTACAAGATCGAGAACGGGCGCTACCGATTCGCGCGCGTTTATGACGGCGAGAACTGGAATCCCGGACTCGTTGCGCCGTTGACGCAGCCGGGCGTGAACGTCAGTTCCGGCGAATACCTGCTCGCGGTTCGCGGTCGTGAACTGAAAGCGACCGACAATATTTACTCGCTCTTCCAGCAAACCGCGGGACGCCAGATCGTGATCCGCGTCGGACCGAACCCGGACGGTAAGGACGCGCGCGACGTGACGGTCGTTCCGGTGGCCAACGAAGCCGGACTCCGAAACCTCGCGTGGATCGAGGACAATCGCCGCAAGGTCGAGGAACTGAGCGGCGGCAAGCTCGCGTATGTCTATTTGCCGAACACCGGCGGCCAGGGCTACACGAACTTCAACCGTTACTACTTTGCGCAGATCGATCGCGAGGGTGCGGTCATCGACGAACGCTTCAACGGCGGCGGCAGCGCGGCGGACTATATGATCTCCTATATGAAACTGCCGCTGATGAATTACTGGTCGACGCGCGAGGGCGAGGATTTCACGACGCCGGCAACGGCGATCTTCGGTCCGAAATCAATGATCATCAACGAGTATTCGAGCTCGGGCGGCGACCTTTTGCCGTTTCTGTTCCGCCAGAACAAGGTCGGAACGCTCGTCGGCAAACGCACTTGGGGCGGACTTGTCGGAATCTACAACTATCCGACGCTGATCGATGGCGGAAGCGTTTCGGCGCCGCGCGTCGCGTTTCGCAATCCGCAGGGCGAACTCGATGTCGAAAACAAGGGCGTCGCGCCCGACGTCGATGTCGAGCTCGATCCGGTGATGTGGCGCCAGGGCCGCGACACGCAACTCGAAAAAGCGGTTCAGGTGACGATGGAAGAACTGAAGAAACGCCCGCTCAAGACGCCGGCGAAGGGGCCGTTTCCGAGCTATCCGAAGCAGTAAGAACAGTGAGCAGTGAGCAGTGAGCGGTGAGCAGTGAGCGGTGAGCAGTAAGCGGAGAGCGGAGAGCGGTGAGCACTGCTCACATCCTACTGCTCACTGCTTACCGCTCACTGCTCACTGTCCAGCTTACCGCTCACCGCTTACTGCTCACTGTTCAAAGGTTTTCCTTTTGGAGCCATTTTTCGAGATGAGTCGGTTCGAACTCTTTCATTTTCGACAAAAGGAGTTCCGGGTCCGAATCCTCGATGATCAACTGGCGGTGCTCGCGGCGCAGAAAGCCTTCGGTCACGGCGTTGTCGCAGAGCGCAAGGAGCCCGTCGTAATAGCCGGCGATATTGAGGATGCCGCACGGCTTGTTGTGAAATCCGAGCTGCGCCCAGGTCAGGATCTCAAAAAACTCCTCGAACGTTCCGATTCCGCCGGGCATCGCGATGAATCCGTCTGCGAACTCGGCCATCTTAGCCTTGCGTTCGTGCATCGAGTCGACGACCAAGAGTTCGGTCACCTCGCGATGGCCGACTTCCTTTCGCTCGAGTGAATCGGGAATGATCCCGACGACCGTTCCGCCGCCGCGCATTACCTCGTCGGCGATGACGCCCATCAGCCCGACCTTGCCGCCGCCATAGACGAGTCGGATGCCCGCCGAGACGAACAGATTCCCGAGACGCTTCGCGGCTTCCGCATACTCGCTGCGAAAGCCGCTGTTTGATCCGCAAAAGACGGTGATACTTTTCATTAGGGAACTAATCCAGGTTGGCCTGAGTTTTCGAGGTCATCTTGTCATTGGTGAAGGTCGCGAAAATCATCCGGTAGTTGCCCCCGTCCCATTTGTACGATCGAATCTGGTAGTTGCCCACTGTCTCGGAAAAAGTTACTTCACCTTCCGAGCCGAGGATGGAAACGACCGCACGGTACGACATTCCGGTTTTGAGCCGCTTGTACTTCGCCAACGAAAGCTGGCTTTCGGCGCCAAACGAAATATTGATGTACGAGACCGAGTTGGGGGTCGGCGTCGTGCGTTCCGACGGCATCACCGGCCGGTTCGCGTCCGGCATATCCGGCGACGTGTGCAGGTGAACGACCTTCCAATCCTTGCCGATCTTCTTGAAGACCAGCGTCATTCGCCCCGAAGCGCTTTCGGCCTTGCCGTCGAAATCCTGCGTTTGCTTCCATTTGCAGGAAACATAGGCGGTTGTCGGGCTGAGGATCTCGACGCGGACGCCGGTCGTTTCGAGCGTCACGTTCGTCGTCTTTGAATAAAGCCGTTCGCGGTTCGCGCGCATCGTTTCCCAGCCTATCGTCGCCGAACCGTTGTTGTTGAAAAACAACGTGCGGTCGCTTTTCTCATAGACCGACATCACTTTTTCGACATCAGAGCTCTTGATTCCCTCAATGAGAATGTCAAAAACCGCGCGGACTTCCTTCGAATGATCGACCTTTGCGGTGGTCTTCTTCTGACTAAAAACCGAACCGGTGAGCGCGACAATGATAAATCCGATCAACGCAAAATTTTTCATAAATCGAGTCCTTAAAATTTAGCTAATACCAAACTAAGTTTATAATCGAAAGGCTTCAATTCAAAGTGATTTTGTTATGGCGGAAACATTCAAATGTCCATCTTGTTCGGCCCCGCTCGAATATGAAGGAAAAACGATGCAGAAGTGCAAATTCTGCGGCAGCAGCGTGATCGCGCCGACCGGCGTGGTGCGCAGCTCGAGTTTCTTCGGTCGCGTCGGCGCGCTGGACTTCGGCGATCTCTCTTCGCTCACCGGCAAGGCGCTGAAGATCGCCGAGATCCAGGGCTTGATCCAGAATGGCCGGAAGATCGAGGCGATCAAGGTGTTTCGCGAAACGTTCGGCGTCGGTCTGGCCGAAGCGAAGAACGCGGTCGAAGCGCTTGAACGCGGCGAGAGCGTCGATCTTTCGGGAATGAGCGTTTCGACCGGGAAGGCGCCGATCCGTGTCGCGGTCGACGGAAACACCGTCAAAAAGGTCGCGCTCGGCGTCGGCGGATCGATAGCCGGGGTGTTTCTCGTGACCGCGATTATCATCATCGGCGCAATCGTTTTCGCTTTCTATATGGTCTCGCGGACCGTGGACCGTGCGCTCGATTCCGTTCCAAATTCTTCGGCGCCCGCCACACCGGTTCGTGAGATCAAACCCGGCGGGAAAGAAGATTCGCCGTCGATCGCGGCCGAAATCCTGAGATTCGGCGGAGAGGGAATCGGCGCCGGCAAATTCAAAGACAATCGGACGGTCGCGGTCGCCCCGGACGGACGCATTTTCTCGGCGGACTACTCAGCCGGACGCGTACAGGCTTTTGACGCAAACGGGCAGTTTCAGCTTCAGGTCACCGCCGACACAAATAAGACGGTGGACGCGCTGGCGGTCGACCGCAAGGGCACTCTGTTTGTTTTGCAGGGTTACAACATAAATCGCTTCGACTCCGCGAACGGCGGCACTCTTGGGACGACACGCGTCGACAACGCCTCGGATATGACGCTCGCGCTTGACGGCAAATTATATGTGTCGACGCGGCGGGGCGAGATCCACGTTCTCGGCGCCGACGGCGAAAAGATCCGCGCTCTCAAGATCGCGAAAGATCTGAATTTGGATTACATCGAACATATCGCGGTCGACGGCACCGGAAATCTGTTCGTCGTTGACGGCCGGAACTACGCGATCTTCAAACTCTCTCCGGACGGAAAGCTCCTGACGCGCTTTGGCGGGCGCCCTGAAAGTCCTTCAAACCGCTCGGCAAAGGGGATGTTTGGCGGGCGGCCGAACGATGTCGCCATCGACTCGCAGGGGCGGTTGTATGTTTGCGAAATCGAACGGGTTTCGATCTTCGATTCGAACGGAAACTATCTCAATGACTTCAAGACGAAACAGGCCTTCGGAATAGCGATCGACGACAAGGATCAAGTCTTCATCGCCTCGCGCCCGAATGTGATCGCGTACAAGGTTGCGCTTTGATCCCGACGGAACTCCTAACTCACGGATTATTTTGCATTTGCGCGACGAACAGCGGTCGGACATCGTTCCAGATCACAGTCGCCGTCGGGACGTTGCTGTTGACGAGGATGATCGCCGTATAATTGTGCTCGAAATCGATCCATGGCGTGCATCCGAACGCGCCCTGGTCGCTGAGTTCGGGACCCGGCGTGGTCGGCGCCGGCTGGCTGCGAAGATATGCCGGATCGCTGTGCCACCAGCCGTAACTATAGCCGGTCAAACGATTTCCGCCCGGATTGTTGAGCGCCGTCAGCCCGCGCCGCTGATCGGTCTGCATTTCGTAGTAAGTGCCGTTCGCGATGATTCGATTGACGCCGAATGTGCCGTTTGCGAGATACATCTGCAGGATCCGGGTGTAATCCGAAACGTCCGAGAACGCGCCGCCGGGAACGCGCGGATTCTGGGTGTTCGTGTAGGTGTATCGAGTCAGTCCGAGCGGATTGCCAACTTTTTGCGCGAAAAACTGGTTCCAGCTCTGCCCGGCGATGACCTCGGCGACGTAGCCGGCAAGCTGCATCGAATTGCCGCCGTAATCGAATCTTGTTCCGGGCGTGTACGACAGCGGTAAATTGAGGATCTGCTGCGCGCATAACTGCAACGTCGTGGTGCGGTCGTCGAGGCACGACGCATCCGCGGTTCCTGAAAGCCCCGACGTATGGTTCATCAGCATCCGCATCGTCAAATTCGCCTTGTCCGCGGGTACGTTCACGAAACCGTTGAGGTAGGTCGTGACCGGAGCGTCGAGGTTCAGCAAACCCGAATCAACGAGCGTCATTATCGCGGTCATTGACGGCATCTTGGTCGCGGAAGCAAGCGGGAGGATCGTGTTGACCGTCTGACTGCCGAACGCCTGCGAATAGATCACCCGCCCGTGGCGCGAGATCATCATCGTCAAGCCGGGAACGGTCGACGGAACGTGACTTTGCAGCGTTCCGCTGAGCGCGGTCCAGTCGTAGTTTCCGACGCTCGTGTTTGATACGTTCAAGCTCAACGAATTCGACGGGCGTCCTTTCGAGACGACCGACACCTGCAGGCTGCCGGCAGATGCGACCACATTCGCCGGGACCACGGCGCGCAGACGGTTCCACGCGACGAAATATGTGTCGAGGTCAACTCCGTTCAAACGAACCACCGAGCGCTTTGAGAAATTCGAACCGTTTACGACAATCGGCAGGTTCTGCGCTCCAGTTTGAACCGCGTTCGGACTGATCGAATAGACGCGCGAACGCTGCGCCGACACCACGTTCGCGGCCACGAGCACCGTCACTAACAGCAAGATCTTGTTCATTTTTGATACGAAAAGAGGGCAAGAAGCGAAGATTTCTTCTCAAGCTTCTCGCCCTCTGTTTAACTTACTGCCGCTGGAACTCGGGTGTTCCGAGCACGAGGCTGACGATCTTGAAGACTTCCGGGTTCCCGCTCGGCGGCAGCAGACGCGTCTGGCGATTGCGGTTCCCCTGCCCTTGGCCGCGCATATTCGAAAGCTCGAGTTCTTCGTCGATCTCGTTCGGAGCTTTCACGTCCGGCAAAGGCTGTTCGATCTGTTTCATCAAAGTCTGTTTCGTGCTCGCCGACACGTCGCTGTCGAGCACCGTTTCCAGCGTCTTTTCAAGAATCGTCGTCTTCGACACGGATTCGAACCGTTTCAGATCTACGCGTGTTCCGGGAATCCGATTGCTCGCCAGCGCGACCGAAAAATTGAGCCGTTCGAGCAGCGCGCCCGTATTGACCCAGTCTTCGGCGGTGTCGGGATAGCCTGTCGGCGCTTGATATCCGTAGGGAACCTCGCCGAGTTTCTGGAGCATCGCAACGACCGCCGGGCTGCCGTTTGTTTCGGCGCCGATCGTCCGGATTGCGCTGATCGCGAGTTCGAACGGCGTCTTGATCTTGGCGCGATAGTTTTCGGCGGCGAAAAACTCGCGGTCGTTAAAAAGCGCCTTGAGCGTCGTTTTGATGTCGCCGTTCGAATCCTGAAAGGCTTTGGCGACGCGGGTGACCAGTTGCTCGTCGGGCTTGTCGCTGACGAACTTGACGGCCAGTTTCCTCGCGATGAACCGGGCGGTCGAAGGATGGCTGACGAGGATGTCGATCACCTTCAATCCATCCTTGATCCCGCCGTTGTCGATTTTTTGGCCGAGCACGTTTTTCGCACCTTTTTCGTGCAGGCGATCGTTGAAATAGAACTCGCCCGACTCGAGATCGTCGGGAACTCCCGCCATCCGTTGCAGCCTCTCCAATCTGCGGTTTTCCTGTCCTTTGATCTCGTTCGCCGCAGCGCTCCTATAGCCGCGCGGATCGGCGATCGTCCAACCGGTAAATGCCTTCGCGACCTCGATAATGTCCTGCTGCGTATAGCCGCCGTCGACCCCGAGCGTGTGCAACTCCATCAGTTCGCGGGCGTAGTTTTCGTTCAATCCGCGCCTTTGCTGCTGCGGCATCTGTTGGTTCGGGTTGTCACGCATCTGCTTGATGCGGGCGTCGATTTCGGCATCGGTCGCGCCCGTCCGCTGTTTGATCCGCTGACGCATCTGCGGCGTCAGATTTCCGTTTCGGAGCATAGTTTGCTGACGCTCCGTCAGTCCGCCGCGCTGATTGACGTTCGCGGTCGGCGAAACGTTCTCGAAGTTGTCCAGGTAAAAGAGCATCGCCGGATGCTGTGCCGTTCCGACGACGAGGTCCTTGAAATTGCCGAGCGCGTTTTTGCGGATGACGTCGCGTTCGTATGACGGAATGTACCAGCGGACGGCTGCCTTCCCGGCAAAGACGTTGAAGTGGTTCTGCCAGAAATCGACCATCACTTCCTGAAGCTGACGTTCCGAGTAAACCGCGCGCAGGACGCGATTCGCGCTGATCTGCGGAACTAGCTGCGCGGCCGGCTTCAGATCGTATTTCACGTAATAATCGCGAAGTTTCTGCTGACGTTCACGGCGCTGCTGTTCGTTCATTTCCTCCGCGTTGTTCTGGTTGGCCTGATTTCCATCGAGCATTCGAAGCAGCGCGCCCGGATTCGGATACTTCGCGAAAATCTCGGCCGTCGACATATTGAAAACCTCAATTCCCTTGACCTTCGAATCGGCGATCGAATCGGGAATCGCGGCGGCGTCCAACTGCTTGTCGATATAGGCCTTGATTCCCAACGCTTTCACTTTCTCGATATCGCCGGGGCGCGCTCCGAATCCGAGGCGGTTCAACACGTGGAGGATCTTCTGATCTTCGGTGAGTGATTTAACCTTATTGCCTTTGGTATCGGCGCCAAAGGCGAAGAGCGGCGCCGCGAGCGCCGCGACCAGAGCCAATGCAGTCAGTTGATGAATCAATGAATTATTCCTTTTCATATCGGTTTACCTCGTCGGACCCAAATTCCTTTCGCCGTGAAGGGCGCAAACGTTCTGAAGGATTAGACGCCTCCGATCGCGTATTAGGCGAGAAAATGTTTCGGCAACAGGTTCGGTTTCAATACCGACTGCGCGCTACGAGGTCGATCGTTAGCGAAACACTCGAAAAATCGCGCAAGAGGACAAATCGGAGGGGTTCGCGCAAGCGTTAAGAAGAGGCGAACGGTGCCTGGCGTTTCTCGCGGTCAAGCGATCGGTCGAATAACGACGAAACGGGATATTCTTTGCTGAGGCCAATCTCCCAAACGCTTTTGATTCAAGAAAAGTGCCGATGTCTGAACGACCGCGAAACCGTCGAATGTATTGCCACTAAAGCCTGTCGGAAGAAGCCGTTTGACTTGCTTCTTAAAGCGTGCGGAGCACGCGAACTTGCGATAGCACCACGTGAGGCGAAGCGGAACGTGGTGGCTGTCGCGCCGACTTCCAAAGCGTGTGTAACACGCGTAACTCTTCAGAGACTATGTCACAACTGCCCAGCGAGTTGACGGCGCTGTCGATGCATCAGTCAGTACCAACTGCGGTAGCGGTTGGTTTGCGATGAATTTTCGAGCCAGAAAACCCGGCGTCCAATATACAACCATCCACCGCCGCAGTTGGTGCTGAGGGCCCTCTTAATCGCGGCGATATGAATCGAGATCAGCTCCTCTAAGAACGGGGAACTGCGGTGAGCCCGTAAACGCCATACCATCAACGATTGAAAAAAAAATCATCGGAAACTGACTCCGCGAACCGTGGGAAATCACGAAAACGTAAAACGCCGTTTGCACTGTCTGGGCAAATAGCGGATTCTTGAAATGTTAATCCTTCTCTTGCATCATTTTTGATGGCTCGTCTAAGACGGTTTTAGGATAAGTTTGAGAGAGCAGGCTGGTTCATAGTTATAGAAGTCGCTCTTGAAAGTTTGAGCATCCGAAACCCGATACTTCGCAGGCTGACCGTTTTCCTTTGAAGTCCAATTCGATTCGACACTTCTTTTGATGTTCCCCGATCCGGGGAAAAGGTAAATTATTATGTCAATGAAACTCTACGTAGGAAATCTGTCGTTCAACACGACCGCCGGCGATCTTGAAAAAATGTTCGGCGAAGTGGGAACGGTCGAATCGACCAACGTTATCGAAGATCGTGAAACCGGCCGTTCGCGCGGCTTTGCGTTTGTCGAGATGTCGAGCAAGGAAGAAGGCCGTCAGGCGATCACCGTGATGAACGGCAAAGAGATCGACGGTCGTGAACTGATCGTCAACGAAGCCAAGCCGCGTGAAAACGCCGGCGGCGGCGGAAATCGTGGCGGCGGCGGAAACCGCGGTGGCGGTGGCGGCGGTCGCGGCGGTTACGGCGGCGGCGGTTCGCGCTGGTAGGATTTAACGAGAAATCGTTGAAGAAAAAAGCCTTCGGAGAGATCCGGAGGCTTTTTTTCGTTCAGCGCTTGGTCAGATTGCGGGTCGTGTCTTCAACGACCGAAACAAATTGCTGCCGCGCTTCGGGCAGAGCCAGATCGTTTGCGTTTCCGTCGAGCTCCCTTTGACGATCGGCATCGGGCGATCGGTCGTCAAACGATTTTCGCGGAATGCTGGCAAACATCGCGTTTATGAAAAAGCTCAGGCCGATGAAAAACGTAACGAGCCCGAGCGCCGCGAGCATCAGAAACTCCTCTTTGTCCCGGAACGCGGAGATGATTCCGAACGCGAGCGCAACACCGAGTCCGATCGAACCCGTTATGATTCCAGACCGGAGCCGCCGGAGACGTTTCTCTTCCGGCGATTCGAGAAACTTCTCGATCTCCGGCAGAACCTCTTCGGCAACTACTTTCAAATCTTTTGCCGTTTGCGTCTGGCGGATTCGCGCGGCGATCGCGCGGCCGATCTCGTCACGCGCGGTCACCGCCGATTGCGTCACGTTGTCGGTTCTTTCGACCGCCGTCCGCACCGGCGCCAGATTGGTTCCGCACGCGCGGCAAAACTGATTGGAATTCGAGTCGTTTAACCCGCAGCTTGGACAATACATAGATAGATGGGTCTCCGGAAAACTAATACGGAAGCGAGCCGTTCGGAGTTCCGTTTGGAGTTCCGTTTGGAGTTCCGCCTTCAGGCGGCCCGTCTTCGGCCCAAGACAACTTACTTCAGCGTACGCCGCCTGAAGACGGAACTCCAAGCGAACTCCAAACGCGGGACTAATTGCATTTAACGATCGCATCGACCGACGATTGCGTGATCGGATGATAACCCGGACGCGCCTTGGAATAGATCGAGCAAGCGAGTTTCAGTCCGCCCGGGGTTTTGACGAGTTCGGTGTACAGCGGACGGACGAATTTGCGGCGGCCGATCGTTGTCAGGAATTCCTCGAGACGCGGGACGGCGGGCCGATAGTCGCTGCGGATCGACATCAACAACCACTGGAACGAAACCTCCGAGTTGCCGATCTTCGTGAATCCGAACGCCTTGTCGAGCTCGGCCATCTTCGTCGAATCGAGATCCGAGGGCATCGTCTTCAGAAACTGAAGCCATTCTTGCGTCGTCCAGGCCTTGGTGGCGATCGCTTTCAGTTTGAGCTTTCCTGCAAGATACTCGTTCGCCTGCGCCGCAACACGTGCGAAACTCTCCGATTGCGGGTCCGGCGCGTTCGAAGGCAAGCCCGGCTGCGTCATCCAAGCGTCCGCGTCCGCGCGCGAGACGATTCCCGGCCGAACCGAAAGCAGATTCTTGTCCAGATACGCGGCGAACGTTTCGGTCGTGATCGACTTGAACGCGTGCGCATCGAAATAACCTTTGACGAAGCGGTCAAACTCGGCACGTCCGAACTTCTCTTCGAGAAATCTCAAAAATAGCGCGCCTTTTTCGTAGGCGACGTTCGTCATTCCCTCGTCGGGGTCGCGCCCGGCGAGATCGATATGCAGGATCTGGTCCGACTGCGGCAGTTCGGCAAGTTCGGAAAGCAGCGTCCGTTTGCCGAGCATCGCCTCCATTTCGCGGCGCTTTTCGCCGTAAACGGCCTCGATGATGCGGCGTTCGAGATACGTCGTGAAGCCCTCGTTAAGCCAAAAATCGCGCCACGTCGCGTTGGTCACGAGATTTCCCGACCACGAATGCGCGAGTTCGTGCGCGACGAGCGAGACGAGACTGCGGTCGCCCGCGAGGATCGTCGGCGTCGCAAAGGTCAGCATCGGGTTTTCCATTCCGCCGAACGGGAAACTCGGCGGAAGCACGAGCAGATCGTAGCGTTTCCAGCGATACGGCCCATAGATCTTCTCGGTCGCCGTCACCATCTTTTCGGTGTCGGCGAGTTCGTAAGCGGACTTGGCGATCATCGACGGTTCCGTGTAGACGCCGGTGCGCGGCCCGAGGCTTTTGAAACTGAGGTCGCCGACCGCGATCGCGATCAGATACGGCGGCACCGAGTGAGACATCAAAAAGCCGTAGTCGCCGCTGCGGCCCTTTGTCTGGCGGTTTCCGGCGGCGCTCATCACCGCGAGAAGATTCCGCGGCGTCCTGACACGCGCCGAATAGGTGACACGGATCTGCGGCGAGTCCTGGATCGGGATGAACGACCGCGCGTGGATTGCCTGCGCCTGAGAGAACATAAAGGGCTGCTTCTTGCCCGCCGTTTGTTCGGGCGAAAGCCATTGCAGTCCCGACGCCGTCGGACTGGTCGAATAGAAAACGCGAACACGCTTGGCGACCGCCGGGAGTTGAACCGTCAGCTTCGAGCCGAGGATCTTGTCGGCGGGCGCGAGTTCAAAGGTCGTGCCGGTAAAATCCCCCGAGTATACGGGCGAAGTTTCGACGCGTTCGATCTTGAGGTCGCGGGTGTCGAGAATCAGCGGCCGGTTCGGGTCGGTTCTGACGATGGTCAACGTCGCCGAACCCTTGATCGACTTTTCTTCGAACGAAACCGTCCAATCGAGAGCAACGCTCACCACGTGGACCGCATTCGGTTCGGCGTAAGAATGGATGTCTTCGGCGAACTTCTGCGCCGGGGCCGCAAGGACCGCTGCGAACAAAAAAAGGATAACCGGCAGTGCAACACGAATTCTCATAATGCACCTAGGTTAAATCGTTCGGTCCGTTCATTCAAACTTCGCGCTCAGTTTTTGCGTTTCTCCTCAAACGCCGCGACTTTCCGCAGAAACGCGTCTTCGGCCTTGCTGAGGCGGACATCGGTCGTTTTCAACGATTCGATCGGCCGATACCAGAAGAACCTCTCGTAGAATCGGCGGAGTTCAGGGTCGCGAAACGGCAGTCCGCGAAGCGCGAAGTAATAGTTCCGCACGAATTTGACCTCTTTTGCGGAGAGCGCTTCAAAATCCTCGTCAAGAATTCCGTCATACGGATTCATATGAAAGTAGCGGGCGACCTTTTCGAGCGATTCGCGTTCCGCGCATTCCCGGCCGAATCCGCACCAGACACTTGTCCAGCCCGCCGGCCAGTTGTACTCGCCGAAGAACAGATCGTTGTCGGGTTTGAAGTTCTTCGCGTTGAACTGAAGATAGCCGCTGTTCAGGTGAAACATACGGATCTTCGGTCCGTCGTCCGAGAATCGGCCGCGCGTTTCGGCCGGCATCGTTCCGTCGCCGATGATCTTCCATCCGGCGGGCGTTCCGTTCTTCTGGAACGAAGCGATGATCATATAAATTCCATTGTCCGGGTGGATCTGGAGCTCGAAATCATCGATCCGACGATTGGCCCAACGCTTTCCCGTCGTGATCTGATAATCGAATTCGCGCTGCATTTCAACGCTTACGGATCCCCGAAAACGGTACGTGTGACGAATCCTGTTGACGCCCTTCTTGAAGGTCGCCTGGAAATAGTAAACCCAGTCGCGGCCTGAGACGTTGATGTTGCCTTTCTTGAACGATGTCTGCGCGAGCCGTTTCATACGATACGGGATCGTCCGTCCGTTGATATCGACCGTGAATTCGGTGATGAACGGATGTCCGGTCTTCGATTCCTCGAAATCGCCGTCCGAAGGCGGTGTCACGAAACCGACCGTCAGCGTTCGCGCGGCCGACGGATTGTAGAACTCGAAATCGACCTCGACGCGGGCGTAGCCGTGATCGACGACATAGAACTTCAGGACCTCCTTGCGAAGCGCGATCCGCGTTTCCTGCAGCGGAACGAGCGTTCCGCCCGAAGCATAAAAAACGCCGTCGTTGGCCCGGACGGCGAAGACGGCGACAAAAAGTACGATCAGGGTCAGGAGCTTGGCTTTCATAACACTTTCTTCAACTCCTTAAATTGAACTTGTACTTAAATTCTAACGCTGATCTATGGTTTTTTCGACCTCCGGGGCTTCGGTTTCGGTTTGGACTCGGTGAAATTCGTCTGCGCGGCCGGCATGGCCGTCGCTCCGGTGATCGGGAAAGCTTTGCTTCCCGCAAGCTGGCCGTCGACGTAGATGTCGATCCGATAGGTTCCGGCGACCCACGCGTCGCCACCCGGCTTGCCGGTAAAGTTCACCTGATTCTCCTTGCCGTTTGTAGTGTAACTGGTTGAGAAAGCCTTGGTTTCGGGCTTGACTCCCTTGACGCCGACGGCGATGAAGTTCATCTTGACGGTCGTCGCTTTGACCGAGCTGAGTGTTACGATGCAGTAGATCGGCACGTCGGAACTCGAAAAGGCCTCGACCGGATCACCCGCTTTGCCGTCACCGTTGTCCTTCGCGACGTAAATCTCAATGCCCGATGTATCGGATTGCGCGAACCCGAACAAGGCGCACGATAGTACAAAAGCGACGACAAACAGGAATTTCATAAAAACCTCCGGCGTCTCTATTGGTGCGCGTTTTTCGGATTTAGTTGTATCGGCAGTAACAAAAAACTGCGGGCGCGAGATTTTCGCGGATCGACCGGGCCGGCTAATTGCTTCTCGATCCCAAGCAACACCCCATAATCGTAACAGCTCTGTCATCGGGTCATCCCACTCATCTCAACAGAGCGGTTTATTCGGGTGACGGCGTTGCCTCGATAACTTCCTCGATCCAAACCTGATACTTCGCCAGTTGATTCGAAGACTTCTCGGGAGGTCGATTCAAGAATCGGCCGCGAATCCTTACCCGCAACGATTTGGTGCGCAAGATTCTGTCCGTTTGCCAGCTATTCTTGGCAAAAGACTCACCAACCTGCTCATTGGCCGCGAAAGCTGCCGCGGTAAAATTGTCATTCTCGCATTCGGGACCATTCATCCAAGCTCCGCCAGGGAAGGCGATAAAAAGCGTGCCGGTGGCAACGACAGTCTTTCCGTCACACTTTGTCGGATTCGCGACAAGGTCACAATAAGGGATCTCGGCGACTTCAACGACGCGATTGGCATCGCTGGATGAGCCGTTCGCGGGCTCGACGTCACAGGCGTTGAACAAGCCCGCCAGCAATACAATCGGAATCATACATAAAGCACCGTGTCTCAAAAACTTGACCACTCCAATCTGCGCGTTTCACGTAGCAGTTTACTTAACGATCGCGTCGCGACTCCAGAATCTTCAATTCAGCCTCATAGAACCTCTTCGAGATCCTGACCGATTCGGGGTCGGTGTCTTTCTGAGTCGTTTCCACTTTCCTCAGTCTCGACAAATAATCAGGATTCGAGCTCACACAAGAACACTTCTCATCAATGATTTCCAGCACCCAAATCAGACTGGACTGGTGCCAAATGTCGTTCTCACTTTCGATACGTTTGACGATCGGCGCGGGATCCGCCGCGCCCGTTTGCACCATAAATCCTTGATACGTGTGGCTTTTGCCGTACGGATTTTTCTGTGAATCAAGAAAAATATCGATCTGCACATTCATCGGATAGGATGCGAACTTGGAAAATCTCTCGGACTCCGGCAGGAGTTCGATCTCATCGAACTCCCGCGACCCCGGACCGGTCCGGCAACCGAATGACGCCAAAGCAATCACACATACTAGGAGACTCGTAATCGCGACTTGCAAACCGGACTTCATTGGATTCGGATATTGCGGGTCAAACGATTGACCGAGATTTCCCAATGGGTCCGTTTCAACTCAACTGATGACATTGCCGCTAGCATCGGTTTCAAACGTGCTGTTTCCCATCGAATCAGACTGAACATACTGGGTCGAATAGGTACATTCTGTCTCACGAGAAGCTAGCCAGAACCAAGCGGATGATCTTCGAGAATCGTCAGACTTCTGAGATCGATTTTGACTCTTCGAAACTGTTTGATGTCATCGTCTGCAAACCGGACTTTGACCGGAATCTGTTCACTTCCCATCGCTTCAAGAATAAAGGACCTTCTGTCGACAACCAGATCTTCTGCGTCTATGAAAACGTTCCGGTAGTTAACTTCGGCCGATTTGTAGAAAGTCCTGCTCCCTTTGTTCTTCTTGCCGCAGTGTCGTACGACAAATTCAAATGGAGCTTCAAGCAAAATGCGGTCGGTCGAAACCGGTCGATACGGACGCGATCTGTACCTTCTTTCCTGCCGGGAACGAGGTTCCAGATTGTCGATCGTCTTCAAGATCAAGACACTTCCGTGACATATCGTATCCCACGCAAAACGATCTTCGTTAATTTGAAACTTGGTTGTTTCGCCATCGGAGACACGGAAATTCGCGAATCGGTAATTCTCGAACCCTTTGATGATGATTCTGTAAATGCCCGGCGATACGCGTATCCGGTAACGGTCCTTGAACTTCAGATCACCGGTTTCATAGCCGAGCATATCGGAAGCCTCATTTTTCTCAGAGTCACGCCCGTCGTATGTTAGCCTCCGCAATTTCTGTCGTCCTTGAAGAAAAACCTTATATGGCTGTTCATTCGATTCTGAAGCAAAAGACAATGCGATCGTCACTCTCACCTCGCCAATCCGTCCGCGCCCATCGCTTTGGGCGAAACAACATCCGCAGAATGCCAAAGCAATGACCGCGCAAAGAGGTGCTCGAAACGGATCCTTCACAATTTTGTCAACTCGCATATCGATCACATACCTCAATTCTCTTCCGATTTGAACTTCGGAGATTACTGTCTCTTAATGATTCCGGTGGAAACCGTTGCATCTGGTAGCTCTATCGGCTCTCTGTTTCTATCGTCCCAAGACGAGAAGCAGAAGTCCAAGGCATACAAAAAGGGGTTTGTCGTTTACCTTCATCGGATTACATTAGTTGACAGCTTGTTTACAGTATCTTACCGACTCAAGATCCGTCGGTTTGTGCGTTTTGTGAACATTAATGTTTCGACACTAATCTGGAAATCCCGCCTTTCGCGCTACGGTTTCTCAGGTCGCGGCCACTCAGAGTTCGTTCGAAAGTCGCCTTGCGGACAACTTGTCTAACCGCCGTAGTATCTCCAGACCAGAATTCCATTCTTGTCAAATCTAAGAATTAATTCCATATAACTCTTCTCGTCGCGTGCTTCGAGCCCGAGCCATTCATGCAATGGACCTACATGGCGTTTCGCGGACCAAATCTTCGCATATGTCCCGTTACCGTCAATGTCTGAACGAACTTCATCAGCCGGGAGAAGAAGTATCCGGTTGACGTCGCCCTCGCTCATCCCTTCTTTTAGTTGACGTTGAGCCTGCTCAAGCCGCAGATCCCATTCCAGAAAGCGGACATATTCGGCGACAATTAGTCGTTCGGCGATGAGTCCGCCCAAAACGAGGATTAGAAACATGATGATCTTCTTCATATTCTCTGCCACGGCACCCTACAATTCTATTGAGTCTTTCGCTTTGTCCAAGGTTGCTCCCACGGATTGCAGTCATAACTTACGTAAAGCAGTATGGGTGTCCGTCTTTCCTCCAATTTCTTAAGAACGCCTTCACAATTCGCACCAGATCCGACATCGATGCATCCCGCTGAGCCCCATCCGTTAGTGCTCCCATGAACAAAGAATGAATCTTCCTGGATAGTAAAAATTACCCGGTAGCGATCTATCACGAGTTGTCTTAAGGTTATGCCAAACTCCTTACTTTCGAGTGCAATTGGGCAAGATTCTGGAAATTGTTTTAGACGCTTCTTACAAGTTACATTTAATTTGTTTAACCACTGTCCGGCTTGCGTTTTTCCCCAAACACTAACGCCCCAAAGAAATGATGTCCGCAAGTCATGTTTGGCTGTGGGTAAAAATTCAACTCTGTAATTCTTCATCTAATCTTCAAGCGTAACGCCGTATTCCTTGGCAATTTCAGAAAAAACTTCTTCCATTGTTTGGCATTCAACTCCGCTATTCAGTTCTTCTATACGCTCTTTCAAAACTGCAACCGTTTCGGCATATTCTTTTGCTTCAACTAAATTTTGATAGCTTTCCGCATCCATTATGACGGCATCGGCTTTGCCGTTAACGGTCAAGATCACAGGCTGTTTGGTTTTCTTTAATTGTTTAAGGATTTTTGAAGCATCTCGCTTAAAAACACTCACCGATTGTATATCGCGGATAATATTCATAACTAAACACCTCTAATGGAGTTGAATTTAACTCTTAATTGGATGCTATGTTAATAATCAAAGTGAGTCAACGCGATGCAAGACAGTTGCCGCAAAAGTTACTCGAAAGCTCTTAGATATCTATCTCTAGGGAGTGCAAGCTTCCATGATTTATCACCCGACGAGTTCAGATTCATAACTAACGAGCGCGGAATGCCTCGTGCCAAGTCAGCCCGCCATCATTCGTCCGAAACACGGTGTCATCGCTCACGAGCCATCCATTTTCGGGACTGGTAAAACTAACTCTTGTGAATGCAACTCGGTAGAAATCATCCGTTTCACGTTTCCAGGTTTTTCCGCCATCCACAGTTTTCAACGTAATTCCATTTGGCTCCATTGGCGCGTTTGGGTCACGCACAAACTGAATTCCAATGGCCCAACCAATTTCACGCGATGAAAAAGAAACCGACGAAACTCCGATTTTCTCGGCAAGCCCGCGTGTTAGCGCTTGATTCCAGCTATTTCCGCCGTCAACGGTCGCGTAGATTCCTTTGCGTTCAAAGGCTGGAGCAAAACACTCATCGAGGCTGAATGCAAAAACTGAATGAATCGAAGCGTCAGTGTTTAAGCCAGCACTTTCCCAGACGCTGCCTCGATCTCTCGTTTTCAAAAGGCCACCGGTAGACAGAGATAGCCAACCAGAACGATCATCTAACGGAAAGTAGTTTGTGGGTTGGCCACGATTCATTCCATCTTCCCTATACACTTCAACCCAAGAATCTCCACCGTCCCCGGTCATCCATACTGCGGTTCCATCGACTAGCCATCCGGCTTCCTTGGACGCGAATACCAATTGTCCGCCAAATTCACTGGTCGGGTCCGATTCCATTTTCCCCCGTTTTATCCATTGGTTTCCACCGTTCGAGGTCGACCAGAATTGACCATTTGAATCAAGTAGCCAGCCCTCGCTCCGGCTTATGAACGAGATCTGTCTCACGGCATCGCCAATCTGCGAAATCTCCGTAACGCTCCTGTCGTCGGAAAGGTGCATCAGGTTTCCCTTTGCCAACACGATCCACGCTTCGCTTTCGCCTGCTGTCACGAAATCCCGAATAGGGGTCGGCGGCCTGCCTTTGTCCTCAATTGTGCATGTTGTTTGAAAAACGGCAACCAACAAAATCACGATTCCAGTTAGTTGTTTCATATACGTCCACTGCAATTGCGAGAGCAGCGCAAACCTGCCCGTTCTACCAATAGTTCGCGAATCAAACGTCGTCGGTTACGTCGTAATTGTAGGCGCCGATGACGCAATAAGAGGTAACGAGAAGCAGAAGTCCAAGGCATACAAAAAGGGGTTTGTCGTTTACCTTCATCGGATTACATTAGTTGACAGCTTGTTTACAGTATTCTGCCGAAATCTTTATGTCCTTATTCCCGGACGGAACAACGCGAACCTTCTGAGACGGCACTATTACTCTTTCGGTCTCCCTTTCAACCAATTCAACCGTCCATTCGCCGTGCGGGAGATTCAACTGCACAAATCGGTTGTCCGCGATTGCGGACCTCGCGATGCTGGAATACGCCAGAATACGATTGCGTTGGTCCTTGATTCTCAGAAAATACGCGCGGCCCCGGATATTATCCAGAAACGATTTCCCGCAGTCGGTAATGTCGAAACGCACTCTCTCGTATCTCACGAACCGGCGAATCTTCCCGAGAGAGACTTCCCGTTGGTACCTCTTGATGACGATACCCGGATGCAATCCGTTCCGGAACAACTTTTCGCCATCAATCGGTGAATCGGCGTCGCCTGCGGGCTTTGACTCGATGATCAGAACGATCCGCTTTCGCGGCTTCCATTCGGTTTCAAAGCCGAAGTACCCGTCCTCAAATGTGCGCCAAACGACGACCAGTCCATCGCTGCCACCATCATCATCCGTAGGATCATAAACAACTCTCACGTATGCATCAGCGATCGGTCGACCATTCTGATCAACCACAGTGCCTTCAATCCCGATTGGCTTCTGGCCAATGGCGGTCGCGATCCCAAAAGCGAATACATACACCATCAAGCAACCGTACTTTATCATTGTAAAACCTCAGCGAGCCGAAGAATAAGGAAACCGGGCGCGTTATCGTCCAAGCGCTTCAATCTCTGCTCTGCAATGACGAAGAACCTCGTCGGTATTTTTGCGGCTTTTGCGTGAATTCTTTCCGTCCTCTCGCAACAAAGCCTCGGCCCTAACAAAACCGCGTTTCCTGATGTCCTTCTTGAGACCGCGTGTCGAGAATCCGACTATTGTAACGTGACCCAACTCATGAAGAAGCTGCAACACCCGGCTCTGCAACGAGCCGGATGCGTAATTCCCGATAGGGCTTCTATCCTTCCGAAAGAATGGGCCATCTGTATTTACGACAACTTCATCCGGCGAAAAATGCCAGTAGTAATTTCCATCGCCAAGCGTACCAACGACTGGCCGCTCTCTGCCATAAACCGGGTAATTGAGCTTCATCGTTATTCCAGTATTTTGATTGGAGAGTTCATCAAACTTGACGTTGCGGATCATCTCGTCGAACGCCTTCAATCCAAACATGCCAAAGAGCTTGTTGCAACTTGAGTTCGGGTCTTGCAGAATCCTGCGAACTTCAACGACCGCCTCGTCAAAAAGTCGTTGCTCCCGGGTGCCCGTCTGTACCACCAATGTTCCTTCCTCCGTCTTTTCCAGAAAAGACTCGGGAATTTCAACAAATCCCCGCGCCAAGTTGTTCCAGAACGTCGCACTCGCAGCGATTCTCTCCCACATCGCATATTCAGGAGGCCCTCCGATTGGAATGCCGCGATCAACCATCCCTCTAAGATCTTCGAAACGTTGGATCGCGGCATTGTCTAGCGACCAGGGATTGTCCGCAATCCTCTCCTGAATGCCCCGCTCGTGAATCCCGGTTCCACGCACGATCCCGCAGGACATCGAAACCCCGAACGTCGTACCGCAAACTCCGGGAACGCTTCCGGGAGTATAGAATCCCGCCGCGGGAACACCGTAATCGTTCGTTCCGTCGTAATTGTAAGCGCCGCTTGAATCGACCGTGCGCCCCAACGGGTCGAGCTCGTTCGTTCCGGTGACGGCTCCGTTAGAATTCGTTTCCTTTGTCGTCGCGCCCTGCGCCTCGCCCGTCACCCAGGTCACGCCGTTGCTTTCCTGCCGCGCGAGGAGTTGGCCCGACGGTGAATAGGCGTACGCCTTCTTGAAACCGCCAGAGCCATTCAATTCAAACAGGAGTCTCCCGAGAACGCTTGAGTAGAAATAGTAGGAATTGGTTGTCTAATTGTTTTCCCAATCTTTTTGCCATGCTAATTCTGAGTCCGGGCTGAGGCGACCGATCCATCCGGGCCAAGCAAAAAAATCTTTCCAGCCTTCAAAGCGATGTCCTGAATGAACCCATCACTGAGGTTGATGTCGATTCTGGACCAAGACTTGCCACCGTCGCGTGTCACGACCAACCCGGAACTTCCGCCGAAACCGCCGGCCGCATAACCGGTCGTTTCGTTAACGAATTCAACCGCAGAATACCAATTGTCACGCGCTGCCGGATCCAATGTGGCGGAGTGCCAGGAATCGCCTGAATTTTCACTGAATAGGATCGTACCCTCGCTGCCGACAGCCACGATGCTCCCGGCCTTAGGAGATGCAATCGCAAAAAAATCTACGTTATCTTCCCTGTGGCTGGATTTCCAACTCTTCCCTCCGTCAGTTGATTTTAGAATCTCCCGTTCACCGACGGTCCAAATCGTGTTCGTCTCCGTCACGAGAACTCGATTCAGGAAGCCCACTTTCGCATCAAAGGTCATCTTCCATGAGCTGCCGCCATCGTTCGTGCAAAAGATTGCGCCATGACTTTGGCCGTTTGATTCGATTGCTCCGACCGCCCAACCGCGATTCGAATCGGCGAAAAAGACGTCATTCAGCGTCCCAAACATCCCGTCAAATCCGGAACCGGGCAACCAGTTGCGTCCGTCCGTGGTCCTCCAAACCTGGGGCTGAATTTTGGCTTTAGCGACTTTCATTCCGCCCGAGATCCAACCGGTTCGCCGGTCAATGAAGAACGTCCCGACAAGGTTCGTGTCAGGAAGAATGCTTAATTTTCGCCAACTTGCGCCACCGTCGAGCGTCAAAAACAGAACGCCGTCGCCGCTTGTCGCCCACCCGGTACTCATATCCGTGAAAGCGATTCGGTTGAACCCGCTTGTTGAATTCGGTTCTGCAATTCTGCTCAGCTTCCAGTCGGAGTTCGTCTGAGCTAATACCACAAGGTTTATTCCGACAAGGAATAAAAAGATCATGAGAGTTGAACTCGGATTCATCGCACGCATTTTTCACCTCCAAACTTAGAGATTTTCTAGTTCCTTAATCAGACTCTTGGCGGCTGGATAGCAGTTCTCGACAATCTTCTTTGTTAAATTACGTGATCCGGTTTTGCTCCCTTTCTGTCCCGAGGAATTAAAAGTAAGATCTTTGAGATTGCCGAATTGATGTACCGCCTCGTGAATCAAAATTATGGCCCGTCTCAATTCCGGGAACGACGTTCCGCTGAAAAACCCCGAGTTTAGGTAGGTCGTACCGCCTTTCACGAAGGCAGGAATTCCTTTTGGATCGGCACCCAGATTCAATTGGTTACCTTTGTCATCCAAGATCGTAATTGCTTCCTGCCGACCGTCATCAATTTTGCCCGTCCAACTTCCGCCTGCACTATACTTAAGCAACAGGGCATTTAAGCTTGGAATTCCGAATTTGCTCAACGCCATATCACATTTGTTCTTCTTCGTAATTTGCTCCGCGTTTTTCAACGCATTGTCAATATACTTGATTTCATCCTTGTCGAAGCCAGGCGGTGGCGGTGGCGGCGGCGGTGTTATTGGTCGTAACTTTGGTTCAGAGCCACCTCCTTCTCTACGGTCTGTGCTACCAAGCCATAAAAGTCCTCGATCCCAGTAATTCCAGAATGTTGCGCTATTTATCATGTTCTGCCCCATTCCGACATTTGCGCTTCCTCCTTCATAGCCACTTTGACCTCGATTCGCATTGCGGATAATGTTTTGTCCGATCGAAATAAACGCGTTGTTGAGGTTCCAATCGTTGTAGCCAATTATTTGTTGAAGGCTGCGCTGCTGAAACTCGGATCCATTGACGATCGCGCACGACATCGAAACCCCGAACGTCGTACCGCAAACTCCGGGAACGCTTCCGGGAGTATAGAATCCCGCCGCGGGAACACCGTAATCGTTCGTTCCGTCGTAATTGTAAGCGCCGCTTGAATCGACCGTGCGCCCCAACGGGTCGAGCTCGTTCGTTCCGGTAACGGCTCCGCTCGAATTGGTTTCCTTTGTCGTCGCGCCCTGCATCTCACGTTTCACCTGAAATCAATTACCTCATCGATGCGACAGGCGTATCGATTTACAAATTAACTGTTTTTACTCGGTCTCGTGAAAAAGCAATAATGTTAGCAATTTCAATAGTTAGCAACAAAAGCACAATGAAAAAGCAAAAGCGATCAAAAAGAATAGAATTGCGCAGTAGAATGTCATAATTACTCACGCTTAGAAAACGTTCCATTTTCAGTGAATACATTAGCCAGATTTGGTACACGATTATGCCCAATGAAGAAATGCAAACTAATGGCGAGATGATCTGATTCTTTAACATTTTTCCGAACACAAAAAGGATCAGAAAACATCCCATAAAATAGTATCGTTCTGCCAGAAAACTGTATGTAGTCGGCACACCACCGCTTAGCTTGATATCAGATTTTCCGTCAATTTGCTCAGCTAACGAATATCCTTGATCAAAACCTATACACTCACCATAGAATTTTACACAAAGCAATAAGATGATTGTTGCAAAGGAAATTGACAAGATTCTTCGTACTTTCATTTCTCGGTATCTCCGTCATCGTTCACTTTTCCCCGGATCATTGCATATTTCGCACCAAGATGAACACTATTTCGCGTGAACGTGAACGCTATTTCGCACGAAGGTGAAGGCACTGTTACTCTTGGGCCCTTCACGAAGTTCCTTGAGTATTCGCTTGTAATCAACGGCACGGACGTATCTGTACACCCCTTCCTCCAACCGATACATCCTGACGCTGAAATCCATTCCGAAATCGCTCTTTGCCCGACCGATATCCAGAAGCAATCGAGGACTTTGTGCCGCCAATTGGACATCCTCATCGGGGAGGAAGGCGAGCGTCCCAAAAACGGCAAGGTCGTCAGCGAAGACTCTCAACGTTCCGCTGGAAAAACTGAGAATACGAAGAGAGTCTGTCGAAGCGTATTCATTGTAACGGATCACAAGTTGTTCCGAGCCGTGTTCGATCGGAACGATAGCGGCCGAAACGAGCACGGTGAACGATTGATCATATACGGTGTTACCCTTCTCATCCGAAACGATGATCCGACCGTTCTGGCCCTCGTTCGGCGGGCTTAAGCGCATGACTTTGAAGTCATAATATCCTTGATTTTCGTCCGCTTTGTCAGTCGGCAAGAACCGGCCAGACCCAACAATATTGAGATCGGAATTTAGATTAGACTTTTGCGCCGGCGTCACAGGTGGAGGCTGCCGACAAGAAAGGGCAAATTCGATTGTTATCAGACAAAGCAATCCGATAAACTTGGTTTGACGATTGAACATTTGTCGATTCTCCTGGTCTAAGGTCTATTTCTTCAAAATTCTCTCACAAGCAAGCACTGAGTCGGCATAGAAAGTCCCTGATTTCGTTTGGGGTTTTCCGAGTCCGTACTTAAGAACCTCGCGGCGACCGCGGTTATACGCGGCAAGAGCCGCCCGAACAGCGTTGCGACCGGTGTATAGGGTATTCTTATCAGATTCAAACTGGTCTATCAGCGTCTGCAGATACCACGTTGCCAACGCAACATTCAGACCTTCGTAGTCTCGGACCTCCTCCTTCTTCAAGACTGTTCTGCCTCCCCGAAAAAACGGCGTAGAAATGAGTGCGCGCATAATCGTCTCCCTGACCACTAAGCCCCAAGTTCATTAACGTAAAGATCTTCGTTCAAAAACCAAAAAACGACCGATCGCACTGATCGCGATCCGCCGTTGTTTCGTTAAACCTATTTGCCGATTTTCCGTCGGCCGAGTGTGCCCTTGTTTGAGCATTACCACCTCGCGAAGTACTCTGCAATTGGCGAAACGCCCTTCTACTCAAGGCGTCAAATAACTCGGACCACCTCGATCCGGTCCCCTGGTTCCCCCTGTTTCGAGCCCGATTCCCCCAAATCGCGCTCCCGAAAGCACGCGGCTTGCGATTCTGTCGGAATTGCCAACATTTTGTTCCGCGTGATCTGGAAGCGTCAAATTCGATTTGATGATTGTGTTAGGCGCTTTTGATTAGCAGGGCTTATGTGTTTTGGATGGTTTGAGGTGAATCGCACGTTGGTTAAGTCGCGAACAAGTTAGATAGGATAAACGAATTCTTTCCGTGCGGCGGGATTGAAATCCAAACAAAATGGCGATTCAGGGCCGCCTGAAGGCGGAAATCCAAACAAAATGGCGATTCAGGGCCGCCTGAAGGCGGAACTCCAAACACGATCGCAAATCACCAGGCCCGCGACCACTTTGAGCCCTTGTGTTCGTCGTCGCGAAGCGAGGAATCGACGCCGGCGTTGAGTTCGAGCAAGCGGCCGATCAGCCAGAGGAGGTCCGAAAGGCGATTGAGATAGGTGATGATCTGCGTGTCGACGTTCTCGCCCGACTCGTGCATCCGAACGACGCAGCGCTCGGCGCGGCGGCAGATCGTCCGGGCGATGTCGTATGCAGCCGCCGATGAAACGTCGCCGGGAAGGCTCCAGTCCGACAATATCCCTTCCATCGACTCGATCCGGGTGACTTCCGCGGTCAGTTGATCGACCATTTCCGGCGTCACATAAGGCTTCGGCGCGTCTTCGAATTTTGGGTTCGCAACCGACCCGGCCACCAGAAAAAGTTCGCGCTGGATCGTCTTCGTCAGATCGTTGATCGCCGCATCGCCGCAGATCGAACGCGCAAAGCCCATCGCCGCGCCGAGTTCATCGATCGTCCCGTAAGTTTCGACCCGAAAGTCAGCCTTCGAAACGCGCTCGCCGCCAATCAGCGCCGTTTTGCCCTTGTCACCCGTTTTTGTCGCAATGCTCATAGGTTCCTACGTTAAAAGGTGGACAAGGGAATGTGCAAACGCTGATTTCCGATTCAGCGCCTTCCGAAGAATTCGACGACGGACGCGATCACCGCGGATCCGGCGGCCGCGATCGCGAACAGCGCCGATCCGAGCATGAATTTCCAGAATATCGTTCTAATGACGACCACCGACCGGTGAGGATCGGCCGGATCATAATGGACGGTGACGGGCGTTCCGGGCGGGAATCCCGCGATTCGGCGTTCCGCCTCCGGTCGACTGTAGCCGGAATTTGCCTGTCCGTGGAAGAAGTTCGAACTTTGGTACTCGTACCCGTTGGCTTGAAAGCGATACGTGATAAACGGGCGGCATCCGCGGCGGTGGGGAGTCAGGATCTCGCTCGCGACGACCGATCCGGATGCGGTCGGCCATTTGCGGCGACGATGGACGATCCACAGATCGGCGAACCCGCAAACTGCCAGTATCGCGGACGCAAGACCTAGCACGCCGGGAATCAGGATCCCGAACACGATCGTTCCGGCGCTTAATGATTGAAGAAGATCCATCGCAACGTCGCCTGAAGGCGGAACTCCTAACTCGCCGCCTGAGGGCGGAACTCCTAACTCGCCGCCTAAGGGCGGAACTCCAAACAAAGACCTAGCTCGTCAGTCGGCGGTAAATATTCGGCATACGCTCGGGCAAACTCAGAACATCGTCGATGATCGTGTAGCCGACGTCGCCGTAAAGATCGCGGAGTTCGGATTCGGATTCGCGGTCGATCGTGATGCAGAACGGCGTGATGCCCTGGATTTTAGCCTCCGTCAGCGCTTCGCGGACATCCTCGCGGGCGTATCGCGCGTCGCCGTAATCGTGGTCGTACGGTCGGCCGTCAGTGAGGATGATCAGAAGTTTTGTGCGCGATTCCTGGCGGACGAGCTTCGCCGCGGCGTGGCGGATCGCGGCGCCCATCCTTGTGTTGTTCTGAAATGTGATCCCGCCGATCCGGCGTTCGATCTCTTCCGAGTATTTCTCCGAAAAATCCTTGACGACATAGAATTTGACGTTTCGCCGACCCTCGCTCGTGAAACCGCTGATCGAATAGACGTCGCCGACCGCCTCGAGCGCTTCGCTCATCAGCACCAAACCTTCCTTTTCGATCTCGATGATGCGGCGTCCGGGGTGTGTGTACGGCTGCAGCGGATTGCGTGTGATCGTCCGCGCCGTCGATGACGATTGATCCAAAAGCAGCGAAACTGCGACATCCCTTTGTTTTCTAAGTCGTTTGGTGTAAATGTTCTCCGATTGCCGCCCGTCGGCGCGTTTGTCGACGACATAGTCGATCAATGCGTTCAGATCGTAATCCTCGCCGTCGATCTCACGGTTGATGCGCGTCAGATTCTCGGGCTTCATCAGCTGAAACTGGTGCCGGATCGATGAGATCACGCCGCGATAGCGCGAGCGCGCGAGTTCAACGAAATTGCGATCGCCCTGACGGACCTTCTTTTCGATGACGCGGCTCCAGCCGACGCGGTAATCCGAAAGGTCGCGATCCCATTCGTCGTAGCTGAAGGCGACGTCGCCGGCTTCGAGCGGTTGTTCGGGCATCTCGGATGAAGACCAAGCCTCGGCGCCCTGCAGATCGTCGGGCTCGTCGTCGTCGTCCTCGAGCGCGTTCCAGGCATTGAACAGATCCTTAATGTCCTGTGATTTCTTCTGCTTCCGTTCGCGCTCTACCTGACTTTCCAGCACCGATTCCTCCGCCGTTTTGTCGTCGTAGGCGAACTCGCCCTTTTCTTCGGTCTGCGATTCCTGCGATTGCGTCTCTTCAGGCGTGATGTTCTGAAAGAGCGTATAGACGCGCGAGGTGGCCATCAAACTGTCGGCGACATTGGGATTTCGGATTTGTGATTTCTGATTTCGGATTTGCAAGTCGGCCGCTTCCGACCAACGTGTCAGATATTTTTCGACGATCGTTTCGATCTCCGAGACGATCTGACCGTAAAACTGTCGCGCATCGTCGGTCGCGCCGCCGCAAAGCGTGATCTGGAACAAGAGTTCGAATGGGACCTGATTCATCGGAATGTCGAAAATGAACGGACGGCGCTGGCGCAGAAAATCGCGCATCAGGTCGAGGTCCTTGCGCAGACCGCGATATGACCGGCGCAACGACGCGTCGATGCGCGCGTTTTCCATCGTGCCGAAGATTTTGCGCGCCAGACGCGGTTCCGGGAAAACCTGCAGAACGGCGCGATAGTCGGAATCCTTCGGCAGTTTCTTGACGCGTTTCTTGACCTCCGCCCTGAGTTCGTCGTCGGACAAAGCCCGATCGCCCTTCTGCACGTCCTCGATGTAACCGGCGAGCGAGAAAGCGTCGGTTTGATCGGCGGTCGCCGCATATAGTTCGCCCAGTTCGGCGAACGCCGCTTTGAGCTGCTTGGTGTCCTTTTCGAAGGTGCCGAACTCGATCTGACCGGCGCCGTGTGCGGCGAGTACTTTGTACAGGCGGAAATCGAGATCTTCCGAGTCAAACTCGTTCACGTTCGCCGGAAGATAGATCGTTTTGCCGTCGCCGATCCTTGATTCCTGCGGCATCGCCGAAAGCGGCGCAACCTCGATCTGTTTGCCGGTCAGGCCTTCGACATAGATACGCAACACGGTTTGAACAGCGTCGAGCGGCAAACCTTCCTGCGCTTCCTGAAGCAGTTCGTTCGACTGCCGCGTTTCGAGCGCGAAATAGCTCTTGCGCGCTTTGGCCGATGCGTTTTCTTTCTCGGCGAGGCCGGTTTCGATCCATTCCTCAAACTGATCGAGCGAAACCTTTTTGAGCGCTCCGGCTGATGAACGGAATGCGGCGAGCGCGCTTTCGGCGTCTTTTTCGGCAATTTCGGCGACGAGTTTGAGGACTTTGCCGGCGACCGTGACAATCTCGTCGTGTTTCTTGAGTGACGCAAGTTGGACGAAAAACCGCGGTGTCGCCCGCAGGAAAGAGATCAGGATCGCGTTTCCGTGTTTTGCGACACGCTCGAGCGCGTCTCGCCAGACATCGAAGACCTCAGCGGCCTTCTCAAGCACGATTCCTCCGGCGCCGACGAAATGCAGCGTTACGCTCCCGCCGAAGTCGAGAAATCTGATCGCTGCGTTCATCAAACGCACGGCGTTCTCAACCGAGACGCGATTCAGCGCTTCGGGCAGGCTCGTCCAAAGATCCGCCGTCATCCCGCCCGTGCGCCCGGCGAAGTTCATCGCGAGAGCGACCGCAGATTCAGCCGCCGAATCATTTGGAAATCGCTTCAGCGCTTTGGCGACGTTCGGAGTCGCACGCAGAAAGTCGGCGCTGTGTTTTGCCGACCGGTTGGCGATCTCCGATGCGAGGCGCAGAATGTCGGTGAAAAGCCGTTCGTCGTCAACTTCCTTGGCGAGCCGCGGAATGAGTTCGAAGGTTTCGAGCGAGATCGAGCTCGAAAGCACGAGTTGGCGGACACAGATCTGAAAAACCAGAGGCCGCGCTTCGGGCGCGACATATTTTAACCCTGCGACGCCCGAGTCAAAGAACTTAACTCCGAGATCGGAGCTGCCCATCGCCAGTCTCCGTCCCATTTCGGCCCATTCGCGCAGATCTCCGGCGCTGAGGATTTTCGCCGCCTTGGGAACGGCCTCGACGAACTGGCGGCTGACGCGCAGCGAAACGCCGGCGAGCGCGGCGCTCGATTCAAGCGCCGCGCGCTTTTGCTCGCTCGTCAAACGGCTTAGTTTGCGCGCCAGGACCGTCAGGTTCTTTTTACGGTGACTTTCGTGTTCGGCCATTGACTCAAGTTTAGGGAGTTAGCGGGAGGACGTAAAGCCGCCTACGATTTGAGTAGTTTTCCCGACTGGCGCGGCTCGTCCAGCCGGGATTGAATGCCTGATCGACGCGGCGTGGATTCTGATCGGCCGATCACGGCGCGACGCCGTCGTAATAGATGAAGATGTGCCAACAGGCATTCGTACCATATTCGATCAGCGCGTCGAGTTTTCTCGCGCGTTCCATTTCGGCGAGTTTTTCCATTACGAAGTTCTGTTCGTCGACGGTCATATGCTTGCGCGCAAGGTCGAACGCGCAGCCCGACGTATGCGGGGGAAGCGAATTGGCATCGCGGACCTTGAAGGAGTTCGCGTTGGTCTTGTTGAGACTGATCTGGTAGTCCATCGAACGCGTCAGGCTGGTAACCCGAAGCGGGCGGTTGTATTTCTCGTAATAGGCTCGCGCGACCTCCTCAAGTACGGGTTTCGCGCCTTTGTTGAACATTCTTAGGAGACGCATCCGGATCTGTTTGCGATCGGTCGGGTTGTCGAGGCTTACTCCGTATTTCGAAGCGAGGCTGATGAGGGGCTGAAACTTCGCGGATCCTGACTGGATCGGAACGTCGCCGGTCTCAAAACTGAACGAAGTGAACGGCTCGGTTGTCGCGCTTCCGCCGACTTCGAGGTAGAAACTGTCGGTCGCCATCGGCATTTCGATCAGTTCGCGCGCAAGCCGCTTTTGTGCGAGATCCGAGAAATCGAGCGGTTGGCGATAGCCTGTGCTCTTCATCTGCGCCAGTTTCAATTTTTGCTTAACGACTCCGTCGCCGCGAAGCTCTGCCGGAACTTTCAATCCGGGCGGCGATATTCCGGTCACTCCGCTACGAGCTTCGAACGATTTTGCCTTGCGGTTCGCAAGAAACGCGGCGGTAACTTCAAGATATTTCTCGTCGCCCGAGGCATCCGTCTCGGAAACCTTTACGTCCTGCAGCGTTTTGAGGTCGAGTTCTTTTTCCTCGACTTCCCACGAAGCGATCAGGTCGTCGAGATCGTCGGGGTCTTCGCCCCCAAGCGGATCGGTCACGCGGATCGGGATCAGCAATCCTTCGGGCTGCGGCGGCAGATTGCGGCCGCCATTCGATTCGCCGATGTTCGTGTTGTTGACGATCACGAGCGCGATCGCCCCGAGCGCAACGATCACCACCGACAGTCCGATCGCCGCGATCAGCATCGTCTGATTTTGGATTTCGGATTTCTGCTTCTTGATTTGCGATTTTTTGGCGACGGGCGACGGTGTTGTTGCCACCGGAGCGGTCGCGGGCGCGGACGTAGTTGGTCGGGCCGACGACGTTTCAAACTCGACGCGGATCGTCGTACCGTTGCCGAGTTTTACCTCGTCGCCGTTCTTTACGATCTTCGGCGCGCCGACAAGTCTCTCGCCGTTCAGAATCGTTCCGTTGGTCGAATTCTCGTCAACGACGAGCACGTCGTCGCCGTCGCGGAAAAACGTCGTGTTTTTGCGCGACAGTCCGGCGTCGTCGATAACGACACTCGAAGCGTCAGTTCGTCCGATCGAAACCTCGTTCTCGACTTCAACGGTCTTGGTTTCGTACGGTCCGCGAATGTTCAGTAGGACACGCGACATTAATGATGGTGATTGTCGGCGACTTCACGGATCTTCGAAATGTCCATCATTTTCGAAAAAACGTCGAAATGAAACATCGAATCGTCCTTGCAGTAATCGCAGAAGAACGATGCCTCTTCGCCCAGATACATATCTTTCAAATGATAAGCCACAAAACATCCGAAACAGCGCTGGACGCGCTTTCCGAATTCCAGTAATGCTTCTTCCTCCGTATGCTCGCTCATGTTTTGGGATTCTACCACAACTCGGAACTGAGAACGGAGAAGTGAGAACTGAGAAGTGAGAACTGAGAATTGAGAACGGAGAACGGAGAACGGAGAAGTGAGAACGGAGAGCGGAGAACGATTGGAGCGCAAGCGTCCCCGCTTGCAATGAGCGCGGAGCGCGAACGGCGTCCGGTAAAAGAGCGCAATAAGTTCAACGGCCTTACGGCGTTTTACGCCGTTGCAAGCGGGGACGCTTGCGCTCCAATCGTTCTCAGTTCTCAATGATCCCCATACTTTTGAGAATCGCCCGCGTGATCTCTTTGCGCTTCGGAGCGTCGGCGTCGGACTTGATGTCGAGTTCGGTCGCGAAGAAATAGGCGTTGCCGGCGCGCTCGACGTAGCCGACCCACCAGCCGACCTGCGGAGTGTACGCATCGGCCCATCCGGTTTTTGCGCGGAGCGTGTAGTTTGCCGTCTTTTCCTCGATCATAATGTCTTTCACGATATTGATGACCTGCGGCGAAAAGGGAAGTCGGTTGCGGTGAAAATTCACCAGAAAATCGATTTGCTGGCGCGGCGTGATCCGCAGGTCGCCTTTGACCCAATACGGATCGCCGAAGCCTTCAGTACTTCGATTTCCGTATTTCGCGGCGTCATAGTATCGCTGCATCGCGTCTTTCGTAAGCCGGCGCGAAACATCGAGATAGAACCACACGGCCGAGGCCTTGAACGCGGTGCGAAGGTTCTGATCGCGGTTCCAGGCCTCGATGCGATGAACGGTTCCGTCCCATTTCAACGTTTCGTTCTCATCTTTGATGGCGCCCGAATCGAGAAAGATCAACGAGTGTATGATCTTTGACGTCGACGCCGGGATGAACTCGGTGTCGAGGCGTTTCCTGTCGTAGACCGTGAGCTTGTTTTGATTCAGGTCGTAAACATAGGTTCCGCCGGTGACGCCGGCATCGTCAAAGAACTTTTTCCAACTCTTTTCGACCCTGACCGATGGCGGTTTCGGCTTGCGGTCGAGCGAGCCGGCGTCATCGAACGAAATGTCGTAGATCGAGTATGACTGCCAGTCCTTGTAGTCGAAATGCCACCATTCGTCGGAGTTGACCGTGAATCCTTCGACCTCCATCGAACGGCGCAAAAGATCGCGGTTTCGGCGTTCCTCGTCGGTTCCGCCTTTGAAGTCGGGTGACGAGCGTTCGTTGAATTCGTCGAATTCCGAGGGCATCGGAACCAGTTTTCCCGTTTTTCGATCGTAAAGTGTGAGGTCGACCGCACAGCCGCGATTGTGGCGCGATCCGGTCTTTGGATTTGCGACGTATTTGCGCTGATCGGCCGGCGTGACCTCCCAAAAGAGTTTCGTTACCGACCACGGACGATAGCCGTCGAAGATGGCAAGTCCGAGGCCCTGTTTTTTGAGTTGTTTATGAACGCGAACAAGCGCTTCCGCAGCCGGGCGCTGCAAAAAGGCGCGCGCCTCGGAATAGACGACCTTTCCGACGAAGTTGTCCGTCCGGGCGTAGCGAATATCGAGTTTGATGGATCTATCGAGCTTGACGAGTTCGAGCAAATCAGCCTCACGTTTGTCTTGTTTCGGCGCGGTGATCTGCGCCGCGACGGCAGTTGAGATGAGGATAAGACAAAAGCCCGCAACGGTAAATCGAAGAAAGATCTTTTTCATATCGAGAAAGAAATTGAAAAGAATTCAGGAAAGGTCTATTTTGAATGAGATGAACGAGAAGCCGCAAGATGAAAAAGCCGATGTAGCGACCTGGCTCAAGCGCGTCGGCGTGATCGGTTTTCTGTTCTTCTTGATCAAGGGCCTGCTCTGGCTTATCGTCCCGGCGTTGATCTATTACTTCTACTGATATCGGATTCGGGATTTGGGAGATTCCGGATTCCAGAAATTCCAGATTCCAGAAATTCCAAATTCCGGATATTCCAGATTCCAGAAATTCCAGATTCGGGAGCTTTGAAAAACCCACGGGTTCTTTGTATTCGGGGCCGGGACGAGTCAGTACCATCTGCGGTAGCGGATGGTTGAAGATAGGTTGGCATCAATACTTCGGTCCGGGAGTGCCGCAACCAACCATCCGCTACCGCAGATGGTACCGACTCGACGCGATTGCAATGCGATTCGGGATTTCCAGTCTGGAACCCTTGGAATTCTGGAATCTTGAATTCGGATCTGGAATCTTGGAATCTCGAACCTTGGAATTTGGAATCCCAATTCCCAAATCCCAAATCCCAAACCCCAAATCCCAGATCCCTCATGGGTTTTTCACTTCTTCTTCGTCGCCGTCGAGAATGCGAACTTCCGAACCATATTTCTGATAACCCTTGAAGCGGATCAGGTTTCTGGTCTCGAAAACCTGCTTGCTTTCGCGAAACGTCAGACGGACATCGGAAACGGATGGCAGCAGATAATCGAGATCGTTGATCTTGACCCATTCGTAATCGATGATCCGGCGCGCGGCGCGAATCGGGAATGTCTCCGGGATCTCGGTCGCATCGCTTTCGATCTTCAAAACACGAAAGTTCTCGCGATCGATCCAGACCTTTCCCTTCATTCCGGTAATCGTCGAGTCGGTGATCGTTCCGGCGGCGATGAGCGCCTGTTGGGCCTTGTCGCGTTCGATCGAGAAATCGAAAACAACGGCCTTGCGCAGGCGGATCAGATCGGTGTCGGCGACCGTGAATTCAGTTTCGCTTTCGGGTTTGAAGATCTTCGAAAGGACGGTCACGAACTCCCCGGTCGAACTCGTCCCGCCAACTTCCTCGTAGCTGCCTTTCGCCTGCGGATTCTCTTGAATCACGCCGTTGCGCGAGAGAAGTTTGTACTCCTCCCTTCCGTCGGCGCGATAGCTCACGGCGACGACAAGCCGGTCAAGATTGCGGAAATTGTTGGTCCCGGCGTAGGCGGCCGAACGCTGGATCTGCTGTTTGACGACAAAGTCGGGCATTTCCTCAAGCGCGAGAAGCGCGGCCTCGCGCGCTTTTCCGAGAATCGTGTCGGATTCTTCCTTCGAAGGCAGTTTGGCCGCGTCGGGATTCGCTTTTCGGCGCGCGGCTTCCTCGAGCGCCCGTTTGAGTTCGGCGTTGTTGCGGCTCTTCGACGTCGTCAGTCCGCGGATGCCGTCCGTGATCTCAAACCCGATCCCGCGCCGCCGAAGTTCGGCGATGAGTTCGTCAGCCATCGAAGGTGATTTTTGAATCTCGTAAAGACGTTTGACGTATTCCGCCTGCGTCAAAGGCTTTTCGGGCAACGTTTGCGCAGCAACCGCACCGACGACGAATAACAGAAGAATGACGAAAGTTAAGTATTTCATTATATAAAAAGATAAAGATGCCTTAACAACGATCGCAGTTTGCCGCGACAATCTCCAGCTTCCAGGAAATTCCAGATTCGGGAGCTTTGAAAAACCCACGGGTTCTTGGTATTCGGGGCCGGGACGAGTCAGTACCATCTGCGGTAGCGGATGGTTGAAGATCGGTTGGCATCAATACTTCGGTCCGGGAGTGCCGCAACCAACCATCCGCTACCGCAGATGGTACCGACTCGACGCGATTGAAACGCGATTCGGGATTCCCAGTCCGGAATCTCTGGAATCTGGAATCCGGAATCTCTGGAATCCGGATTCCGGAATCCTTGGAATCTGACACGAAAAGAGCGGAGAAATACTGGTTCTCCGCTCTTTCGTTATCGTTGGGACGAAGTTCAAATCGAGGATCAGATCCGAAGTCCACAATCCTCTGTCGGAAACCTAGTTGACCCACTCTTCTTCGTAGTTCAATTGCCAGTGCCTGGTGACCCAGGTCTCGGCGGCGGTCATCACGATCGACTTCCACTTCTTGACGTTGTCCAGGATCGAAAGTGCTGCAAGCGGTTGGCTCGGATCGCGTTCGACACGGATAACTTCCGTCGGGACTTCAATGATCGCTTCTTCGTTTTCGAAGATCCGCAATTGAACTTCGCTTCCGACCGGCGGCAAAAACTCGAGACTCACGAGAGTGCTTGTTTCGCCGACGTTTTCGGTAACTCCGTTGACGTTGACCGTTTCTCCGCTTTCTTTATCAACCCAGCTGGCCTGAACCGCAAGGTTCGCCATAATGCGCTGATTGAACGGAGATTTGATTGCTGTTTCAGTAATATGTAAATTTGCCATAATTTATATCCCCCTTTCTCTTGTACTCGTCATCGAAAGATCTCCGTGATCTCTCAAATTCGCGTTTAATCTAAACCATATTTACAAAAAAGTCAAGTATAGAAAATTCGCTCAAACCGTTCAATGTGAAATTTCTCACAAATTTAATACTTTTATCACGCCTTGTAGATTTTTAAGTTTCAAAACTTGACATCGTTTTGTGGAAATGTTTAGCTTAAATCGCTCAAACCGCTCATCGACAGAGGAGATTTGAACTATGATCACCGACTTGTTAAAAGAATGCGCTCCGGAAATTCCACTTTTCTCAAACGCTCGAACCATAGAAAAGGTTGCGGAAGCTAAACTTCCGACCGAATTCGGTGATTTTCGCATCGCCGGTTATCGTTCGCTTATCAGTAAGGAAGAGTTTGTCTGCGTTTACAAAGGAGAAATCAGCGAACGCATTCCGGCGTTGGTCCGGATCCACTCGCAGTGCCTGACCGGGGATGTTTTTCATTCGACGAAGTGCGATTGCGGGCCGCAACTCCAAAGGGCAATGGAAATGATCGGACGCGAAGGGCGCGGGGCGATCGTTTATCAGCATCAGGAAGGCCGCGGCATCGGCATCATCAACAAGATTCGGGCGTACGCCCTTCAGGACGAAGGCGCCGACACGATCGAGGCGAACGAACAACTGGGACTCGGTGTCGATCTTCGCGAATACGGCCAGTGCGTCGAGATCCTCCGTGATCTTGGTCTCCGCCGCGTGCGCGTAATGTCGAACAACCCCGAAAAGCTTCAGGCGATGCGCGACGGCGGCCTGGTGATCGAAGAGCGTGTCCCGATCGAGTTCCGTCCCTCGAAAAACACCATCAAATATCTGACGACAAAGAAATTGCAGATGGGGCATTTGCTTCAGCTTGTGAGTTAGCCGCCTCTTGGGAGTTATTCAGTCGTCCGGAACGATCGATTGCGGGTCGTTCCGGACTTTTTTGTCTTTGCATTGGACTCTCGCCATTAACCATTCTCCTGCGCTATAATTTCCGCGATTCACATAAGAAGTTTTGATCGATATTTTTCCGGTTTCCGTTGAGGTGAAAATGAAAAGAAGACTGCTCGTCGCGTTATCCTTCTGTTGTTTCCTTCCATTTTGCGTACTCGCGCAATCCGACGATCCGTTCAGGAAGTTGATGATCGGCGGTGGTCTGCAGCAGCCGGCAAGATCCAAAGCGGCCCGCCCATCGGCGCAGATCAGGGATGTCGAGGTTTTCGGGAGATCCTCCGGCGTCGTTTCGACGGGCGATGCAGTCCTTCGTTCCGACGACAACGGACGGAACTGGCAGGAAATCGCCGTTCCGCGCTCGGATTCTGAAATCGTCGCGGGAATTTACTTTCGCGCCGAATCGGGCCGCGTCGTTCTTGCCGATCAGCGGTATCCGGGACTCAAGATCGCCTTGACCTTGGACGGCGGGAACAGCTGGGAAACCAATCCGATCGAACTGCTGCCCGAGCACATCGCGGAAGCAAGTCTCGACCGCGTCGAATTCGTCTCCGACAGTGTCTTGAGAATTCGTCTTGCGTCGAGTTCGAACTTTGTCCGCGAGGCCCTTTACCGGTCCGACGATCAGGGCCGGAACTGGCGATTCGTCGAAGAGTTGATGAAACTTAACTCGGATCTCGAAACTCCCGCCGTCTTCAACGGTGAAGCGATAACCGACGAGTCCGCGTTTGGCGAAAATCGATGGATCGTGACTCAGAACGGGCGCTGCGAAGGCTTCAAAATCGGCTGTTGGCAGGAAACGAAACTTTTCGGATCGGAGAATGAGATTACGCCCGCCCTTATCAAAGAACGAGTACGGCTTGAAAAGGCGAATGCGAAACTCGAGGTGCAAAACTCGGTCTTTGCTATGCCACCGGGCGGAAATACGCGGATCAGCCTCAACCGCGGCTTCGACAAATGCACCGCCGCAACCAGCGCGCAGATGCAGATCTGGTGGGACAACTCTTATTTCTTCGACGCCAATATCTATATGTCGGGTCGCAACCGCGGATGTTCGCAACCGCAACTGACCGCGGCGTGGGTAACTGCCGTAGCGGCGCAGGGCTGGGGCCTGATACCGACGGTCGTTGGCTACCAATCGCCGTGTTCGGTCAGCACGACGAGCGTCAAACACAGTTCGGATCCCGCTACCGCCGAAACACAGGGGCGCGGTGAAGCCGATATTGCGGTAACGGACGCGATCAATCTTGGTCTGACGGCCGGCTCGATCCTTTATTACGATATGGAGCGCTACGACGACGTCAGCGGAACCGGCGCGTGCTCGACGCCAACCAAGGCGTTTCTCAAAGGCTGGACCGACCGCGTCAAGGAACTCGGCTTCAAATCCGGCGTTTACGGTTCGCCGACGAACGCCGTCGGCGATTGGCTGAGCATTCCCGAAGCGAGCCGGATGGATGCCGTGTGGCTCGCGCGCTGGGACAACGTGATGTCCGTCTGGACGTACAACGCGCCGTCGCCGGTCGTTCCGGAATCGGCTTGGGGAAACCACCAGCGCATCAAGCAGTGGCAAGCGCCGCATAACGAGACGTGGGGCGGCGTGACTTTCAATATCGACGGCAATATCGCCGACGGTCCGGTCGCCTCGAATGCGATCGTGAAGAACCGCCGCGCGGATTTCGACGGCGACGGTAAGAGCGACATTTCCGTCTGGCGGCCGTCAAACGGCGTCTGGTATGTCGCCAACAGCGCGGCTCCGACATACTACATTCAAACCTTCGGAATTCCGACCGACGTCATCGCGCCGGGCGATTATGACGGTGACGGAAAGACCGATCTCGCGGTCTGGCGACCCGACACCGGCGTCTGGCATCTCTACTCCAGAACGATCTATACGGCCTACCAGTTCGGCGCCGTCGGCGACATTCCGGTTCCGGCCGACTACGATGGCGACGGCCGCACCGATATCGCCGTCTTCCGGCCTTCGACCGGCGTTTGGTACGTCAAAAACAGTCTCGATAGCCGCGGAACGTCGTTTATGATCCAACAGTTCGGTCTGACCGGCGACAAACCGGTTCCCGACGACTTCGACGGCGACGGCAAGGCCGATCTTGCGGTTTGGCGTCCCGATTCGGGCGTCTGGCATCTGCTCCGCAGCACCGACGGCTATACGGCGATCCAGTTCGGACTGCCGGGCGATCAGCCGGTACAGGCCGATTTTGACGGCGACGGCAAATCGGACCTCGGAATTTATCGCGCCGGCGTTTGGTATCTCTACCGAACCCAAGCGGGCGTCACGTCGCTTCAATTCGGCCTTTCCGACGATGTTCCGGCGACCGGTGATTTCGACGGCGACGGCAAGTATGACGTCGCCGTGTTCCGACCGTCGACGGGTGTCTGGTATATGAACCGCAGCCAGGCCGGTTTTGCGGCGACGCAGTTCGGAATCTCGGGTGACGAACCGGTCGAGGCCGGATACACGCCGTAACCGCGGCGACATTTTGCGCTCATCGTGCTTTGCACGCGGACCTGTTGCGAACAGTTACGCATGTTACACACGCTTGGGAACTCGGGCGTCCTGCCACCACGTTCCGCTCCGCTTAACGTGGTGCTATCGCAAGTTCGCGTGCTCGGCACGCTTGAGGAAGAAGATTCAGTTCTCAAGCGGCTTTTTCCGACTGCCTCCTGGGATGAGATATGTGGAAAAAGCTCCTTCGGCACCTATGATGGCTCAATCATTCGACTGACACGCGGATTGATTTCGTTTAACGTGAGATCGAAAGCTTCACAAATTCTTAACGCTCCGTTAACGCCGACATAACGTTCAGAGTGAAGAATCAAGCTTAAGGTATTCAATTTGCTTGATATACTCCGCGACGAATAGAGTCTGCATGTTCGCAGTTACCGCTTTATCAGCGGGTTGTAACGTTGAACGTGTGTTAAATCAATAATTAAAGGTTTTGGACGACGCAGTTGTTGAAGTTTGGCAGTCTTTTGACAGAAGTTTTTGGCTTGAAAAATCCAAAAAACAGTATCGAAAAATCCAAATTTCAAGATAGATTCGTACGTCCGAACCAAATCACGCAATTTTGCTCTATCGATTTTTCGAATTTACGAGGTTAAATAAAACTAATGACTAAAAACTTTTCAACGAAATTTTTAGCCGTGGCCTTTTCTCTGCTCCTCAGCGTTGTGTCGGTTTTCGCACAATCGCAGGGCAGCACGGGCAGCATCACCGGGATCGTCTCCGATTCGACCGGTGCCGTTGTTCCGAACGCTACGGTTACCTTGACCAGTCAGGGTACAAATCAAACGCAAACGACCACCACGAGCGGCGACGGCATCTACAAGTTCGTCCTGCTCCAGCCGGGCAAATACTCGGTCAAGACCACCGCATCTAGCTTTGCGGATCAGACGCTTGACGTCGAAGTACAGGTCGGCCGAACGACCGACGCGAATTTTACGCTCGGCGCGAGCGGCGTTTCGGCGCAGGTCGAAGTCACGGCTGAAGGCGTCCAGGCGACGACCAGCAACTTTGACGCGGTCCAGAATGAAACGGCGATCCAGAATTTGCCGATCAACGGCCGCCGCTTTCAGGATTTCGTCACGCTGACGCCGACCGCCCAGGTCGACCCGTCGCGCGGTCAGATCACCCTTTCGGGACAGCGCGGAATCAACACCAACATCAACGTTGACGGTGTCGATTACAACCAGCCGTTCTTCGGCGGTGTCCGCGGCGGCGAACGTTCGAACTCGGCGTTCACCATCCCGCAGGAATCGATCCGCGAATTCCAGGTCGTCGCGGCCGGTTATTCGGCTGAATTCGGTCGTTCGTCGGGCGGTATCGTCAACGCGGTCACGAAAGCCGGCGACAACAACCTGCGTGGAACATTGTTTTATTTGCTTCGTCCCGAGCAGTTCGCGAAAGCCAACAAGTTTGCGGATGCGCTCTATGAGCAACGCCTGAGCCAGATCACCGTCAACGGCGTCACCGGTGTCGACGCGACACTCGCGCCGACCCAGCATCAGTTCGGCGGATCGATCGGCGGCCCGATCGTCAAGGACAAGCTCTTCTTCTTCGGTTCGTACGAACAACAGCGCTTCCGCGCGCCGCGTCAGGTTCTCTACGGAAACCTCGTCGGCGTCGTGCCGACCGTTTCGCAGACCGAAGCGTTCAACTTCTACCGCTCAAACGAAGTTCCGTTCCAGCAAACAAACGACGCGTATGCCGCGCTTGGCCGTATCGACTGGAACATCAACGATTCGAACCGCCTCAACGTTCGCTACAGCTACAGCAACAACAATGCCAAGAACGCTGTCTCGACCGGAGAAACGGCCCTCGACCCGACGACCACCAACTCGCTTTCGACCAACGGAACCGAAAAGAACAACAACAACATCATCGTCGCGCAGCTTGTTACCAACTTCGCGCCGACCGTGGTCAACGAATTCAAATTCCAGTGGGCCCGTGAAGAACGCCCGCGCATCCCGAATGCGATCGCCGCCAACATCAACACGGCCGTCGGTGTTTACGGAACGCGCAACTTCCTGCCGACGACCCAGTTCGACAAGCGATTGCAGTTCGTCGACTCGATGACCTGGATCTCGGGTAACCACACCGTCAAATTCGGCGGTGAGTTCAGCAACATCTACGCCAGCCAGGAATTCGGCTTCAACCAGACGGGTGTTTACACTTTTTCGGGTTTGACGAGCACGACCGGTATTCTCGACGCGGTCGGCACGACCCGCACGGCGTCGTTCCTTGGCCGTTTCGATACGACCACGGCTCGTTACAATCAGCAGATCGGTAACCTCCAGGCCGCGTATTCGGTTCGCGAACTGGCATTCTTCGCTCAGGATTCGTGGCGCGTGTCGTCGAAATTGACGCTCAACTACGGACTCCGTTTTGAAAAACAGTTCAATCCGTCGGCCGAAGCGAACAACACGCCGGTCATCGATTTGATCAAGAACACTCCGCTTCCGCTGTTCGGCGGCAAGACGATTGACCCGACCCAGATTCCGGACAGTCAGAATCAGTGGGGACCGCGCGTCGGTTTCGCGTATGATCCGAAGGGAGACGGCAAAACGGTCATTCGCGGTTTCGCCGGCGTCTATTATGCCCGCACACCGCTGCTCGTTCTTGCCGGACCGTTCAACAATTTCCGTAACCCGGCCGGCGACCTTTCGGTCACCATCGGTTCGACGGCGTTCAGTTCGACCGGTTTCAACCAGGCAGCGTTCGATGCCGCCAACCCGCAGTATGTGGCGATCGTCGGCGGAACCGGATTCGCTCCGAACACCGTTTATCGTCAATTCGCGATTCTCGGCATCAACCTGAACAACATTGGTCTCGGCGCTTTGCCGACGCTTACGGCGACGCAGATGTCGACGATCGCGACGGCGATGCGTAACGCTACGACCAATCCGCCGGTCAATCTCGGTAATTTCCAGAATGCGAATTTCACCGGTATTATGCCGGACTTCAAGAACCCGATGTCGTTCCAGTTTGGCGGCGGTATCGAGCGTCAGATCGCCAACGGCGTGACCGTCGGCATCGACTACTCGCAGGTCAATACCGTGTTCCTGCAGCGCAACCGCGACATCAATCTTCCGAATCCGACCGGAATCGAACCGCAGACGGGACGCGTCCTGGTGAACCGCAACTCGCGTCCGATGCAGAGTCTCGGAACGGTTCAACTTCGTGATTCGTCGGCGCGTTCGCTTTACAAAGCGCTGACGTTCCGCATCAACGCGAACCGCAAGATGACGGAAAAGATCAACGTTCGTATGAACGCGTTCTACACGCTTTCGAAGAGCTTGTCGGACGACGACAACGAACGCGATGCGGGCGGTGTTCTTTATTCGAACCCGTACGATCTGACCGGCGAGTATTATCTTGCGCGCAACGATCGCCGCCATCAGTTTGTCGCGAACCCGATCGTCTTCCTGCCGTGGGGCTTCGAAGTCGCGAGCACGGTCCGCTTGCGCTCGGGAACGCCGGTCAACTCGACTGTCGGAACCGACGTCAACGGTGACGGAAACAACACCGAGCGTCCGATTCTCGTTCCGGGATTCGAGATCAAGCGTAACCAGTTCCGCAACCGCAACATCTACGACGTTGATTTGCGTGTTCAGAAGGGTTTCAGCTTCGGCGAACGCCGCCGTCTTGTTTTGAGTACGGAGTTTTTCAACGTATTCAACTTCTCAAATATCCAGTTGACCGCTTTCGGATCGACCAACTATTGCGCGACTTCGAACGCTCGCTGCGGATTGGACGGAATCACGAATCCGAACTTCCTTCAGGTTCGCGAACAGCGCACGACCGCGACGGTTAACGGTCAGCCGAGCTTCGGCAAGATCCTCGTCAACAACAATCCGGGAAGCCAGGTCTTCCAGATGCAGTTTGGCGCACGTCTTCAGTTTTAGTTTTTCCTAAAAAGAAAGACCTTCAACGGCTCGTCTCCTCGTGGGGCGAGCCATTTTTATTGGGGATTGGGGATTGGGGATTTTGGATTGGGATTCCAGAGACCGAGTGCAAAGTGCATAGTGCAGAGTGCATAGAAAGGATTGAACTTTGCACTCTGCACTATGCACTCTGCACTCAACACTATGCACTCTGTTTGGTTCCGACCGATCCTCCCCGATTAACAATTATCGATTAACGATCTACAATTTACACCGTGAAGATTCTGCACATTTCATCGGCGAAGACCTTTGGCGGCGGCGAACGCCATCTTGTCGATCTGTGCCGCGAACTCTCGCGTCGGGGACACGAAGTCCACGTCGTTCTCAGGCCTTCGAATCAGTGGCAATCGAAACTCGACTTTCTGCCGCCCGAGAATATCTTCCACTCTTCGATCCGAAATGCATTCGGGATCTTCAGCGCCAAACGCATCGCGCGTTATGTGCGTGAACGCGGGATCGAAGTAGTCCACGCGCACACCGGCCGCGACTACATTCCTGCTAGCCTGGTTTGCAGGATGTCGAAGGGCGTCAAGTTCGTCCTGACGCGTCACGTGCTCTTTCCATTGAAACCGTTTAACCGCGTCGCCCTTCGGAACCTCTCGAAGGCGATCGCCGTTTCGGGAGCCGTCGCCAGAAATCTGCGCGACATTTTTCCGGTGGAAAAGATCGCCTGCATCCCGAACGGAATTGCCGCGCCGGACGCTGATCCGGCGACCCGCTTGCGAAACCGTGAAGAGTTTCGGTTCTTCCACGAGATCCCGTTTGACGCGCCGGTTGTCGGCACGATCGGGGAACTAAAGCCGCTCAAGGGCCAGCGCGATTTCGTGTTGGCGGCAAACGAACTTGCCGGGGCCAATCCTGATGTTCGCTTCATCGTCGTCGGGAGCGACAACTCCGCGACCGGCGAATTCCGGAGAGAGTTGAAGCGGCTCGTGAAAGTGTTCGGGATCGAGGACCGTTTTCTTTTCCTCGATTGGGTTGAAGACCTTTCGCCGCTATTCGCGGCGCTGGATGTGTTCGTGTCGCCCTCGCATTCCGAGAGCTTCGGACTCGCGATTCTTGAGGCGATGGCTTGCGGCGTGCCGATCGTGGCGACCGAAACCGAAGGCGCGAAGGAACTCCTCGGACGTCGATCAGGCGGGTTGATCGTTCCCGTGGGTGAGCCCTTGAAGCTGGCCGAGGCAATTCGCGAGCTGATTGGGAATCCTGAAAAACGGAATGCGCTCGCCGAATCCGCGCGGGCGTCCGCGCTCGAAAACTTCTCATTGACGGCAATGGTAGACGCCACCGAAGCGGTTTACCAATCCCCTTAGTTTCGCGAACTTCTCAGGTCGAGTGAGCCGCCATCGTGCAACGTTGCTTCGCGCATCGGATTCCGGATTCGGGAGCTTTGAAAAACGCGCGAAGTTTTGCCCCAACGAACCCGGCAGGTGACGCTGAACTATTTGCCGTCCTTGCGGCTTGCCGCCCGGATGTGCGGAAAGGCTGTGGAGGCTGTCTCAAAAGTCACCGAATTGAGTCTCCGAAGGAGACAAAGAACATAGCGTAGGGTGAAGCGAAGCGAAACCCTACGTGACGTTGCATTCCAGTCTTGGTCGCTGTAAGTGACCAGCAATCATCGATTTATGTTCGTCTCCTTCGGAGACGGAAGTCGAATTCCGATCCTCACGTAGCGATTCTCGCTACGCTATGGTGTCTGTCACCTTCAGCGACACTAGGGACTTTTGAGACAGTCTCCTATGCCTTTCCGCACATCCGGGCGGAAAAGCTGTGTTCACATCCGGGCGGAAAAGCCGCGTTGTTTCGCGTGAAATCGGAGAATGTTTGTGGGGATTTGCGATTGCCGTTTGGTCGCCGGTCATTGAGATCCGAATTGCGCATTTACCGATGAAGAAGGCGAATTCATGCATCAAAACGGATCTTGCCTTTTGGGGAAGGAACGCCGCAAACTTCAGCCGCCGCCCAACCTTCTTCCCATTTCGAGGCCAAGTGCCTGAAGAGCGTTTGCCGGACGGATCATCACCTCGAAATCGACGATCTTGCCATCCGGTCCCAATCGGATCAGATCGACTCCGCGCAACGAAAGTCCGCCGACCGTCGCTGAGAATTCGAGACACCAGTTATCAGCGTCGATTATCTCGCGGACGTAAGTGAAGTCTTCGAAAACGCCACTTACCGTCATCAGAATATGACTCGTGACCAGTTTCCCGTCCTTCGGCTTCCAGACGAACGGCGAATGAAACCGAACGTCTTCGGCAAGGATCGCGTCGAGGATCAACGAATCGGGCCGTTCGATAAACTCGTGCCAACTCTTTAATGTATCGAGCATCGTTTGATCATCTACCTGGTGAACGTTCCGTCGTCCTTGATCTTCGGCGCATTGGCGGCGAAATCCGCTACGGAAAGATCCCGGATCTTTCGGATCGCCTCGCCGGAAGGGTCGAGCATCGGTCCGCCGCGACCGAGTTGTTTGCCGGCGTGAAGTTTGCCTCCGGCGAACGAACCGTCGGGGTTGAGTTTCACCTCAAAAATGGCGGTCAACGCCGTTTCCATTTTCAAAGAGAACATCCCGTAAGTTGCGAAATTGCCCATCGAATAGGCGATCAGACGGTCTTTGTAGATCTCCATCCCGCGCAGAACGTGGGGGCCGTGGCCAACCACCAGATCGGCGCCGGCGTCGATCACGGTCCGCGCGAAGAGCGGGAGATTGCCGCGTTTTTCGCTGCCGTAAAGTTCGACGCGGTTCGGAACACGTTGGGCGTCCGTGCCTTCGGCGCCGCCGTGGAATGAAACGACGACGATGTCGGCGATCTTGTTCGCGTCTTCGACGTACTTGCGCGCCGCGACGAGATCGTTGACGTTTGGAACGATGCTGTTATGCGCGAAGGCGATGAACGCGACTTTCAAGCCGCGCGATTCGACGACCGTCGTCGCGAACTGCGTCCGGTCGCTGCCCGCGTGTTTGATTCCGAGTCCGTCGAGAACCTGGCGCGTGCTCTGGCGCCCGAGATCGCCGAAATCACCGGCGTGATTGTTGGCGAGGCTCAAAACGTCAAAGCCGGCGTCCTTCAGAAGCTTGCCGTAACGCGTCGGAACGCGGAAGGCAAAGCAACGCTTCGAGGTCGGTCCGCATTTCTCCGTTTTTCCACCCTCGAGCATCGGGCCTTCGAGATTGCCGAAGGCGATGTCGGCGTTTGTCAGAATCGGCGCAACGTCTTTCAAAATGTCGGCTCCGTCATTCGGCGGCAGAAACGTGTCGTTGATCGACGTCGAACCGAGCATAATGTCGCCGACGGCGGCGATCGTCACCGATTCTCCACGATCGGCCTTTCTTTCGACCTTCTTTTCGGGAGTGGGCGCAGCATTTGTCGTGACAACCCTCTCGGGCGACTCGTTTGACTTCGATCCGCAGGCCAACGGCAGAACGATACCGACAAATAAGACTGAAAAAACAATGAACTTAGACATAAGACTTTCCAAAAACTACAAATTCAACGTTGTGACCTCGGGTTCGCGTTCCTTCTCGGGCCCGTCCGGGCGCTCGCGATTCAAGACGGAGAAAAGAATTCTGCCATCGCGGAGCAGATACCAGGCCGCGACGACGTAAATTGCTGTGACGATCAAAAACCAGAGAAAGTTGGTTACATTCTCGCCTTTGAATTTGGCCGTGATCGAGTCGTCGTCCTTTTTGTCCGTCTTGGGCTGCGTCGGATCCTCGTAGGTCTCAAATCCGCCGGTCGGATTGATTTGCGCGGACCGGATCGGCGTCGGACTCGAAACGTTCGCGTTCTTGTTCGGAGCGTCGAGCTTCGGCAACGTGAAAAGTGCCGGAATCGACCCGACGAGCCCGAAAAAAGAGACCAGCGCGAGATACGCCAAATAAACGCCGAAGAGCCGGATGATGAGCCAGATTACCTGAGACTTGTTCATACGCGTAAGGAAGAATTTAACATTAGAACGGGGCTGTTAACAACAAAACGATCGTCGAATAGGAATTCTACACTGTCGGACGTTAACTTCCGAAAGGCGGGATATCACACGTCAGTCTGCAGCCGCTTCAAGTTTCATATTCCACGCGGGTTTAGGTCATCTTTCTTTAGAGGAGGTTCGCCGTTTTGCCTGTCGAATTTGCGAATTCCAGAACGGTCGCCCTCCTTAATATTATTTTCAAATATGATTCGAGTCATGTTTCTAAGGTCCCCAGTGACACGATAATTGAATCGTGAACTGATCAAGTATTATGCCCGAGTCAACTAAGATCAACTACCGAAATCCGACGATCATCGGACTTGCCGCATCGGCGTTGCTGACGCTGGCAGTCATTGTCGGTTCCCGTTTTTTGCTCCACTTCGATCCGCGGCTTTTTGGTTACGCGATTGCGAGTGTGATTGCGGTCGGAGCGATCGCCTTTCGCTACGCGCTTTGGCTTCAACGCCCGGCGACGCGGATTTACTGGAAACGCGGCTGGCAACTGTACTTGCAGCGCCAAGGCCTCGGCGCAAACACGGCAACGGCCGCCAAATCAGTTTTCAGCGGATTTCTTGCACAAAGATTCATACGCAATCGCGGCACGTCACGATGGTTGATGCACTTGCTGATCATGTGGGGCTGCATCCTCTCAGCGGCGATCACGTTCCCATTGGTGTTCGGCTGGATTCACTTCGAACTCGAAGGTTCGAGCGGCTATCGCGCGCACCTTTTCGGCTTTCCGTTGCAGCTGTTGGAAGGGCGCAGCCCGACGGCGTGGCTTGTGTTTCACGCGCTGGATTTTACCGCGCTGATGGTCATCGCCGGGTGCGGGATCGCGCTTCACCGCCGACTCCACGATCGCGGCGCGATCGCGCTTCAGACATTTCTGCTGGATTTCGTCCCGCATCTCTTGTTGATCGCGATCTCGGTGACCGGCCTGATGCTGACGGCGTCCAGTATGTGGTTTGAAGGTTATATGTATTCGTTCATCACTCTCACGCACGAGGCGTTGGTGATTATGACGCTGTTCTTTCTGCCGTTCGGCAAGCTGTTTCATATCGTGCAACGGCCGGCTTCGATCGGTGTCGAGCTTTATCAAAAGCGCTCGGCCGAGATGCCGCAGGCGAATTGCGCGCGTTGCGGAACCGAGTTCGCTTCGGAAATGTGGCTCAACGATCTGAAAGACGTTGTCGAACAGGTCGGATTCGATTACTCGTTCAACGACGGGCGCAAGCTGCAGGATTTTTGTCCGCGTTGCAAACGCGTGATGCGCGGTCTGGCCTACCTCGAAATCGCCGAATCAAAGCGTCGTGGAATTTTGGATATCTAGGAAAAGACAATGGGTAAAGTAGGAAAATTTCAAGAGATCGTCGACGCCTTCGGGCCGCACCTTCACGACGAACCCAAAGGCGGCTGGTCGGCGAATCGCGAAATCGAAGCGATCGTTCCGACGCACTGTCCGTATTGCGCGGTGCAGTGCGGTATGAATCTCCTCGTCGAAAAGGGGTCGGTTGTCGGTGTCGAACCGCGATACGACTTTCCGGTAAACGAAGGTCGATTGTGCCCGAAAGGCGTCACCGCCTATTTGCAGACGCATCATCCGGACCGTCTTCACTATCCGCTCATCAAACGCAAAGGGATGTTTGAGCGCGCGACCTGGGAAGAAGCACTCAATCTGATCGTCTCGAAATTCAAGGAATCCCAAGAAAAGCACGGCAAAGATTCGATCGGCGTTTATTCAGGTTCGTCACTGACGACAGAGAAAACATATCTTATGGGCAAGTTCGCCCGCGCCGGTCTCGGCACTCGGTACATCGATTACAACGGCCGTCTGTGTATGGTCTCCGCCGCCGCGGGCAACAACAAAGCTTTCGGCGTCGATCGCGCGGCCAACCCGTGGAGCGACATTCCGTTTGCCGATGTTTTGATGATCGCCGGCGCGAACTGCGCGGAGACGTTCCCGGTGCTGAACAAGTTTCTTTGGGAGCAGCGCGATAACGGCGGCGTGTGGATCGTCATCGATCCGCGCGAAACTCCGACCGCGCGCCAGGGGGATCTTCACCTTCAGCTCAAACCCGGCACCGACGTCGCGCTCGCGAACGGCATCCTCAATGTCATTGTCAACGAAGGACTGATCGACGAGGAGTTCATCAGGACACGCACCAACGATTGGGAAGCGACGAAACAGATCATTCTCAAATACACCCCCGAAGTTGCGGCCGGGATCACCGGCGTTCCCGCCGAAAAGATCGTCAAGGCCGGTAAAGTCTATGGCCGGGCCAAGACCGGAATGATCCTTCACGCGCGCGGGATCGAACACCATTCACACGGCGTCAACAACGTTTTGAGCTACATAAACATCGTTCTCGCAACCGGAAAGATAGGCTCCAGGGGACGGGGTTACGGAACGATCACCGGTCAGGGCAACGGACAGGGCGGCCGCGAGCACGGACAAAAGGCCGATCAGCTTCCCGGTCAGCGTTCGATGCTGAATCCGGAGCATCGCAAGCATATCTGCGGAATTTGGGGGTTGCCTGAAGAAGAACTGCCGCAGGCGGGTGTTTCGGTCGTCGAGATGTTCGACAAAATGCGCGAGGGCGAGATCCGGACGCTGCTTTCGCTATGCAACAACGTGATGGTTTCATTGCCGGACACCAACAAAGTTCGAGAGTCTCTCGAATCGCTTGATTTTTACGTCCACATCGACTTCTTTATGTCCGAATCGGCGCGTTACGCCGATGTCGTACTGCCTGGCACTTCCTGGTGCGAAGACGAAGGCGTGACGACCAACGGCGAAGGGCGCGTCCTCAAGATAAACAAGGCGATCGAGCCGCCCGCCGAAGCCAAACCCGACTGGTGGATCATCCGTGAGATCGCTCATCGGATGGGTCGCGGAAAGTACTTCGGATTTCAAACACCGCGCGATCTTTTTGAGGAGATCCGCGTCACGTCGAAAGGCGGTACCGCGGATTATGCGGGCATCACCTGGGAGCGGATCGAAAAAGAGAACGGCGTTTTCTGGCCCTGTCCGTGCGAAGACAAGCCGGGCACCGAGCGCCTGTTCGAAGAGCGCTTTTATCATCCGGACGGGCGCGCCAAATTTCACGGGTTCGAATTCGCCCCCGCCGCCGAGACTCCGGATGACGAATATCCGCTGATCTTTACAAGCGGCCGCATCGTTCACCAGTATCTTTCCGGCAACCAAACCCGGCGTATCGGTTTCCTCGTCAAACAATGCCCGGAACCGTACGTCGAGATCCATCCCGACACGGCCGCGAGATACGGGATCACCGACGGTGAGCGCGTTCGCGTCAGGTCACGGCGCGGTTCCGGCGAGTTTCCGGCATTGGTCGTGAAAACGATTCGCCCGGATACGATCTTTATCCCGTATCACTGGGGCGAGACACAGGCGGCGAATCAGATCACGAATCCGGTCCTCGATCCGATCTCGAAGATCCCCGAATACAAGGCCTGCGCCGCCCAGATTGAAAAGCTGTCCGGCGAGAGATCCGTCGTGACGCAGATTACACAAAGCGAGGTGGTGAAATGAAGGAAACGTTCTTTATCGATCCGCAGCGCTGTATCGGATGCCGTTCGTGCGTCGCCGCCTGTCGCGAATGTTCGACGCACAAGGGATATTCGATGATCTACGTCGATTACATCGACCGCGGCGAGTCGACGGCGACGATGCCGACGGTTTGTATGCACTGCACGGAACCGACCTGCGCGTTGGTTTGTCCGGCGGACGCGATCAAGGTCAACGAGGACGGCGTCGTAATGTCGGCGCTCAAACCACGCTGTCTCGACTGCCGCAACTGCGTCAACGCCTGTCCTTTCGGCGTCCCGAAATACAACTCGGAGATGCATCTGCAGATGAAGTGCGATATGTGCTACGACCGCACGAGCGAGGGCCTCAAACCGATGTGCGCGAGTGTTTGTCCGACCGGAGCACTATCGTTCGGGACTTATGAACAAATTGTCCCGCTGCGACGGACGAAGCCGGTCAATGCGCATGTTTTCGGAAATCAAAAGGTCGAGACGAAGGTCTATTTGATGCTCCCGACCGACGACACGGAAGTCAGCATCGGTTGCGGCGTGTTCGAAGGCCGGGTAACGGCTCAGAACGAGCGCGAATCCTGGATGGAGGCGCAAGTCGAGGAATCGAACAAGAGCAATGAGTTTTGAACAGTGCAGAGTGGAGAGTGCAGAGTGCAGAGTGGAGAGTGCAAAGTGCAGAGTGCAGAGTGGAGAGTGCAGAGTGCAGAGTGCAGAGTGCAGAGTGCAGAGTGCAGAGTGCGGAGTGCGGAGTGCGGAGTGCGGAGTGCAGAGTGCAGAGTGCAGAGTGCAGAGTGCAGAGTGGAAAGTGCAGAGTGGAAAGTGCAGAGTGCGGAGTGCGGAGTGCAGAGTGCGGAGTGCAGAGTGCAGAGTGCAGAGTGCAGAGTGCAGAGTGGAAAGTGCAGAGTGGAAAGTGCAGAGTGCGGAGTGCAGAGTGGAAAACGGAGAGTGGAAAGTGCGGTACCGCTCATCGCTCACCGCTCACCGCTCACCGCTCACCGCTCACCGCTCACCGCTCACCGCTCACCGCTCACCGCTCACCGCTCACCGCTCACCGCTCACCGCTCACTGACCAAAAGATATGAATTCAAAGCTACAAAATGCAATCGGTAAGGTGTTGTCGGACGAGCGCGATGTTCGCGAAGCGAATCGCTCGCATCAACGTGAATTTCCGTTCGATCGCGACAAGGAGTCCCAGGTTACGCGGCGGGAGTTCTGCAATTTTCTTGGTCTGACATCAACCGCGTTTCTGGTCGGAACCGCCGGGTTCGCCCTGAAAGCAGTTTATGACAGGGAAAACGTCAGTCAATTCGCGGCGCAAAAAATCGAAGGCGGAGCGACGCTCGAACGCAACTCGGCGATCAACTTCAGATATCCTACGGCGAGCGACCCGGCGATCCTGATTCGCTCGGCCAACGGCGAACTGAATGCCTTTGATCAAAAATGCACGCATTTGCTGTGTCCGGTTTACTACGACAAACAGGCTGAAAAGATTGAGTGCCCGTGTCATGAAGCCGGTTTCGACGCGAAGACCGGCAACGTTCTTTACGGCCCTCCGCCGAGGCCTTTGAACAGGATCTTGATCGAGGAAAAGGACGGCGAGATCTGGGCGATCGGCGTGGTTACGGGAGGCGTAAAGAATGAACGAAGTTAATCACGGATACCGCTCGCGCCGCGGCCGAATCGCTATCTGGCAAGCCAAGCTGATGTTGCTCGTGATGATAAACCTGGCTCAGCTATGGATACTCTCGGCAACGATCGACGCCGCTCTCGCGGAACAATACAAGCAGCTCGCACCGCTCGTCATTGCCTCGATCGTGTGTTGGGTAATCTCGATGACGATCGTCCTCTGGTGGCGTCCCGCGGCGAAGGACTGAACGGATTTGCGACTTGCGATTTGGGATTTGCGATTTGCGAGGCCGCGATGTCACTGCTCGGCCAGTACCGCAGGCGGTCGGTTTGGCGAAGACAACGGCCGGCTGAGCACAAATCATTTGAAATGTATTGACTGATCTTTGGAGCCTGTCGGGAAAATCGATTCAGTGTGCGGAGCACACGCACGTACGATAGCACCACGTGAAGCGGAGCGGAACGTGGTGTCAACGACGGACGACTCCAACGAGCGTGTGTAACACGCGGACCTGTTGCAGCCACAAGAGTTGCGCGTGTTACACACGCTTGGCGACTCGGGTGTTCAGCCACCACGTTCCGCTCCGCTTCACGTGGTGCTATCGCAGGTTCGCGTGCTCCGCACGCTTGAAGAAGCAGATTCAGTTCTCAAACGGCTTTTTCCGACAGGCTCCTTGGACTTCGGAATCTCTGCGATCCCTGGAGTCTGCGGAAGAACTGGAATCTCTGGAATCCTGGAATCCCTGGAATCATAAGAATCTCTGGAATCCCAAGATCCCTGGATTCCCTAATAAATTTCTATGGAATCCACAACGCCGACTGGCGCGAACCGCATTTTATTTTTCAATACGCTGGCATTCACCATTTGCTTTGCGGCGTGGATGTTGAACGGCGTCCTCGTGACGTTTTTGACGACCAACCAGATATTTAACTGGAGCGCCACCGAGATCGGTTGGCTGCTCGGAATTCCGGTGCTGACGGGTTCGATCTTCCGGCTTCCGGCCGGGATGCTGACCGACAAATACGGCGGGAAGCCGATATTCGGCGCGCTTCTTATCCTTTGCGCGATTCCGATGTACCTGCTATCGATCGCCGATTCGTATTGGGCATTCGCTCTCTGCAGTTTCGGATTCGGGATGGTCGGCGTCAGTTTCTCGATCGGCATCGCTTTCACGTCGGTCTGGTTCCCGAAGGAAAAGCAGGGCCTCGCGCTCGGGATCTTCGGAGCCGGAAACGCGGGCTCGGCGATCACGACGCTCGTTGGCCCGACCTTGCTCAATTCGTTTACCGATAACGGCGCCAATCTCGACGGCTGGCGCAAACTGCCCGTCGTTTACGCGATCTCGCTGCTTGTGATGGGCGTCGTTTTTCTGATTTCAGTGACGAATAAAAAGCCGAACAAGCGGATCAACACGATCGCCGAACAACTTGAACCACTCAAGAACATCCGCGTCTGGCGGTTCGGATTGTACTATTTTCTTGTCTTTGGTTGTTTCGTCGCGTTCTCGCAGTGGCTCGTACCTTACTTCGTCAACGTTTACTACCTGCCGCTCGTTACGGCAGGTTTCCTCGCGGCCCTCTTCAGTTTCCCGTCCGGCGTGATCCGCGCCGGCGGCGGTTGGCTGAGCGATCGCTTCGGCGGTCGTAAGATAATGTATTGGGTGCTCGGATCCTCGGTTGTTCTTTCGGCCCTTCTGATCGTTCCGAAAATGGAGATCTCGTCGCCCGGCAAAGGCGTCGCCGCCGAGCGCGACGGCGTCGTGACGGCGGTCAACGCCGACTCGATCGTGGTTGGAGAAAAGGTCTATCCGTTCAAAGCGCGATCCGTCGATCGGTCGATCAAAGACGATCAGATGGCCGTGTTTCCGCAAAAAGAGATCTGGCAAGAGCCGGCGGTCGAAGCGGGCCAAACGATCAAGCGCAAGGAACTCCTCGCAAAGGGCGTGACGAGAATCCATTTTCAGGCGAATGTCTGGATCTTCACTGTATTCGTAATTCTGCTTGGAACGATGTGGGGCATCGGCAAGGCCGCGGTTTACAAACATATTCCCGAGTATTTCCCCGAAGAGGTCGGCGTCGTCGGCGGAATGGTCGGCGTGCTTGGCGGACTCGGGGGGTTTGTCAGTCCGATTATCTTCGGGTATCTGCTCGACGCCACAGGCCTCTGGACAAGCTCGTGGATGTTTATGCTTCTTTTGTCGGTGATCTGCCTGTTCTGGATGCACCGAGTTGTCCAGACGATGATGCATCGCAGACATCCGAATCTGATGAAAAAGATCGAGCAATAAATGCGATTTTATGACTTCGGTCATATATCGGGCATTGAGGCGGCCTTATGCTGAAGTGGTCACGGAAACAAGAAAAATCATGTCAACCTGGATAGAAAAATGGACGCCCGAAGATGCTGACTTCTGGCAGGAAACGGGCAGCAAGATCGCCTGGCGGACACTGATCGTTACCACCGCGACGCTTACGCTCTCGTTCGCGACGTGGTTTATGATGAGCGCCATCGTCGTCAAACTCCCGGGAATCGGGTTCAAGTTCACCACTACCCAGCTTTTTTGGCTCGCGGCGATGCCCGGTCTCGCCGGCGGAACGCTCCGGATCATTCACACTTTTCTGGTGCCGATCGTCGGAACGCGCCACATCATTACAATTGCGACTTTCCTGAAGTTGATACCATGCATCGGCATCGGACTCGCGATCATGGATCCGACGACGCCGTTCTGGATCTTTATCGTTCTTGCGTTCGCGGCCGGATTCGGCGGCGGCGATTTTTCGTCGTATATGCCGAGCACGAGCGTCTTCTTTCCGAAACGCCTGCAGGGCACGGCACTCGGAATCCAAGCCGGCATCGGAAACTTCGGCGTCAGTCTGGCGCAATTTATGACACCGGTTGTCATCGGGTTCGCAATGATCGGCGATCCGCAAGTTTCGCAAACGGTCAACCCCGCCACGAAAGAGGTTACTGCGACAACGAATATCTATCTCCAGAACGCGGCGTTCTGGTACGTTCCGCTGCTCGTAATTCTTGGATTCCTCAGTTGGATGCTTCTCCGGAGCGTTCCGATCAAGGCATCCTTCCGGGAACAGCTCGATATTTTCAAGGACAAACACACTTGGTTCTGCACGATCACGTACCTGATGACCTTCGGCGGATTCTCCGGACTTTCGGCCGCGTTCCCGATGCTTATCAAGACGCTCTACGGCGGCTTTCCCAGCCCGCCCGACCCGCTCAAGTACGCCTTTTTCGGCCCGCTCATCGGTTCCGCGAGCCGCGTCCTGTTCGGGTTCGTTGCCGATAAGATCGGCGGCGCGATCCTTACGACGATCTGCGGCATCGCATTGATCGCGATCACCGTCGCGATGATCGCGCTTGGGCTGTTTTCACCGGCGAGTATGGATCAGTTCGGGATGTTCGTCGGGCTGATGCTGACGCTGTTCTTTTTCACGGGGATGGGGAACGCGGCGACGTTCCGTCAATATCCGATAATTTTTGGACACAATCCGCGTCAAGCGGGGGGTGTCATTGGCTGGACCGCGGCGGTCGCCGCCTACGGTCCGTTTATCTTCTCGATGCTGATCAGTTGGTCGCTTTCGGCGGTTGGTTCGGTCAATCCGTTTTTTGTCGGATTGTCGGTCTTTTTCGTCTTCGCAACCTTCGTCAATTGGTGGTTTTACACACGCCGCGGATGTGAACGTCCGAGCTGAGACGGGCGCGTGTTCAAACCAAATCGTATTTGTCCGGCGCGTCGCTCAAGATCACGCCGAGCGAATGGGAGGAGTTATAATGAAAACAAGAGCAATGAGTTATTCAAGGATTACGAAATCGTGGGTCTTGGGTTGTTTTGCAATCCTTGCGGCGGCAACTTTGAACGGAAACTTTTGCCCGCGGATCGCGGAAGGCAAGCCGCAAACCGAGCAAACGGCGCAAACGAACGAAACTGACGATCCGGCGGTGTGGGGGAAGCGGTTTCCAATGCACTACGCGGATTATTTGAAAACGACCGATCAGGTCCGGACGCGCTTTGGCGGCAGCGAAGCGGTTCAGGTTACACCAAAACTTTCCGATCCGCGCTCGGTCGTCTCGCAATCGCGGCTCGAAGAGGATCCGCGGCTGAAAACGATGTGGGACGGCTACGCGTTTGCCGTCGATTTCCGCGAGGAACGCGGGCACGCGTTTATGCTTGAGGATCAGACGTTTACCGAACGCCAGAATTTCGTCAAACAGCCCGGATCCTGCATCAACTGCCACGCTTCGGCTTATCTGACCTACAAGAAACTCGGCGAAGGAGACATCTTCAAAGGCTTCGATGCGCTCAACAAAATGCCCTTTGCGGAAGCCCGCAAGGAAGTGTCGCATCCGGTTTCGTGCATCGACTGCCACGATTCGGCGACGCTCAAGCTGCGCGTCTCGCGTCCAGCTTTCATCAACGGCATCAAGGCCTTCAAGGCGTCGCAGGGCGTTGCCGATTACGATGTCAACCGCGATGCGACGAAGGCTGAAATGCGCTCGTTCGTCTGCGGGCAATGCCACGTCGAATACTATTTCAAGGGCGAGGGCAAGACGCTGACGTATCCGTGGAGCAAAGGCCTGAAGATCGAGAACATCGTCTCCTATTACGACGAGGTCGGCCATAAGGACTGGACGCATAAGCAAACCGGCGCGAACGTTCTGAAAGCCCAGCACCCCGAGTTTGAACTCTTCAATCAGGGTCCGCACGCGCGCGGTGGCGTCTCGTGCGCCGATTGTCATATGCCGAAAAAGACCGGTCCGGCCAAGATCACGGATCATCAGGTTCGCAGTCCGTTGCTGATGGTCGAGCAGTCGTGCGCCTCCTGTCACAAGGTTGACGCGGCCGAGATGAAAAATCGTGCCGAGACGATTCAGGTGCGCACGTTCAACGCCAGGAATCTGGCGATGGACGCGCTTCTCGATCTGATCGCGCAGCTCAAGGCCGCGAAAGACGCCGGCAAGACCGACGCGGAACTGGCCGAAGCGCGGGACTATCAGCGCAAGGCTCAGTTCTATCTCGACTTTATCGAAGCCGAGAACTCGATGGGATTTCACGCGCCGCAGGAATCGGCTCGAATCCTCGGCGAATCGATGAACTTCTCGAGGCTCGGATTGATGAGTCTGAGCGGAGTCAAACCGGTTAAGCCGTTTGAGCCGTTGAAGAAGTGATCGGCCGATTGATTGATAAAAAGTACTGACGAGCGCTGCTCTTCCGGACGCCTCCGTTAGCGAGGTCGCGCGGGGGCCAACGAAAAACGGCGCTCATTCAAACCAAATGTATGAGAATCCTAACTATCACATTCGTTTTCTTATTCGCGGCCGTGGTTTCGGCGCAAACTGCGCCCGATGTACAGGAGCAGATCAAAAAGCTTGAGGCCCAGATGCAGGCGATGCAGGCCGAACTCGAGCGTTTGAAAAAAGCGACCGCAACCCCCGCGCAAACGGCGAAAACCGAAACGCCGGTTCCCGCCGCGACTCCGGAAAAGAAGGCCGAACCGGAAAAGAGACCGGTTGGCTTCGAACTCGGGAACGGCGTGCGCGCGGTTCCTTACGGCACGATCTATTTCAATCTGTTCGGTAACGATGCCGGCACGAACAATTCGGACATTCCGCTTTTCGCCGCGACCGCAGGGCGGGGCAACACAAGCGCAAGCGTCCGGCAAACCCGATTAGGGCTGCGCATCGAAGGCTTGAAGATCGGAAACGCAAAGATCACGGGCGTGGTCGAAACCGACTTTTACGGCGGTTCGCCGGCGATCTCGACCGGCGAGAATTTCGGCGTCGTCCGCGTCCGGCTCGCGAACGCGAAGATCGACTGGAAAAACACATCGGTAACGATCGGCCAGGACTGGATACCGTTCGCGCCGCAGAATCCGGTTTCGATCGCCGATGCCGCGATTCCGCAGTTCGCCGCCGCCGGCAACAACTGGGCGCGTCTTCCGCAGGTCAAGATCGAGGAGCGTTTCGCCGACGGTCGCATCGTCTGGCAGGGAGCGGTGCTGGCGCCGCAGACCGGCGATTCGAATTCGACGGCGAACTTTTTGCAACAGCCGAATTCCGGCGCGCTCTCCAGGATTCCGTTCTTTCAGACGCGGCTCGGTTTCAATGACAAGAACTGGCTTGGGACGAAGAAGGCCGGAACGATCGGAGTTTCCGCCCATTACGGACGGTCGCGTGCGGCTTCGACAACGGCGCCGATCGCGGATTTCAACGTCGATTCCTACGGCGTCGCGCTTGACTGGAATTTCCCGCTTCACAAACGGTTCTCGTGGGTGGGCGAAGCGTTTTTCGGGCAGAATCTCGCCGGATTTCAGGCAGGTGTTTTCCAGAATTTCAACACCGATTATGCGGTCCGGGTGAACAACGTCCTGACGCCGCGCGGGGTTCGCGGGATCCGCACATACGGCGGCTGGACGCAGGTCGGCATCACGCCAAAAAATTAAGGGCGACAAACTCGCGTTTTACGCCTCGATCGGGCTCGACGATCCGCGCAACTCGGACCTCGTGAATACCCGAAGCCGGGATTTCAGGACGCGCAATCTGGCGTGGGCGTTCGACACGATCTACAAGTTCACGCCGCAGTTGCAGATCGGACTCGAGTTTCGTCAGCTCAACACGGATTACGTGCTCAGCGGCCACAAACGCGCGAACCACGTGAATCTGGGCGCGGCGTATAGCTTCTGATTTTGTTCGGATTCGTTTGGAGTTCCGCCTTCAGGCGGCCGTTCGGAGTTCTGCCTTCAGGCGGCCGTTCGGGGTTCCGCCTTTTGGCGGCGTTCGCGTTTGGCACTTCCATTCTTGCCGAATTTTTCGATCCAGGCAACAAAGCGTTCCATCGTGTCACGTCGGTAAATCGGAACAACCCAGCGGTTGGCCTTGGTATAGGGATTTCCGGGTTTGAGTCCGGCCGCGCGGATTGTCCACTGAAGCTGGACCAGTTCCAGTTGTGAATTCGCAACGAGCCGAATTTCGTAGCCCATTTTGTAGTGTGTTTTTTCGGCCCTTCTTCGTTCAGGGTTCGGGCGGCGAAGGCAGCCGTTGCGTTCGTAGAATCGATCAAGAGTCTGTTCAGGCGTTTCATCGCTTCCTATTCCAGTCCCTGATTTATACTCAGTACTCAATAAAATCACCTGGCGCCGAACGAATGGGCATATAGCCCGCAGGCTCGAAAAAGATCGCCGTTTGTAGGGCGGGAGTCCGACGCTGAACTCGCACGCGCTCAACGGAACTTTCAACAGAATCGCAAATCGCAAATGGAGAGGCCGCCTGAAGGCGGAACTCTAAGCGAGCTCCAAGCGAACTCCGAACGCAATCGCAAATCGGCAATCGCAAATCGAAGATCACTCCACCGTCACCGACTTCGCCAGATTCCTGGGCTGGTCGACGTCGCAACCGCGGCGGACGGCGATATAATACGCCAGAAGCTGGAGCGGGACGACCGACAGGATCGGCGCGAGGAGATCCGAAACCTTCGGGATCTCGACGACGTAGTCGGAGACGATCGAACTCATCTTGTCGCCTTCGGTCAGGATCGAAAAAATGATCCCGTCGCGCGCTTTGACCTCGACAATGTTCGAATGCGTCTTCTCGTAACGCAACTCGCTGCCGAGATTCCCCTCTTCGCGTGTATTGATGATGACGACCGGGAGTTTCTCGTCGATCAAGGCGTTCGGGCCGTGCTTCATCTCGCCCGCCGGATAGCCTTCGGCGTGAATGTACGAGATCTCCTTGAGCTTGAGAGCGCCTTCGAGGGCGACAGGGAAGTTGATCCCGCGGCCCAGGTAGAGAAAATCCTGCGAACGAAAGAACTCTTTCGACAACTCTTCGATCGAGTCGGCCTCGCTCAGGATCTCTTCTATCTTGAGCGGCAATTCGATCAGTTCCTGGGCGTGCTTGATGACCTGCTCTTCGTTCAGCTTTCCGCGCAACTCGCCGAGATAAAGCGCAAAAATGTAGAGCGCGATGATCTGCGACGTGAACGCCTTGGTCGAGGCGACGCTGATCTCGGGCCCGGCGTGGGTCAGGATCGTACCGTCGGCCTCGCGCGTGATCATCGAACCCTGCACGTTGCAGATCGCGAGCACCTTGCAACCGGCTTCCTTCGCCTCGCGCATGGCGGCGATCGTGTCGGCGGTTTCGCCCGATTGCGAGATGACGATCAGCAGATCGGATTCCTCGAGCACCGGATTTCGGTAACGAAACTCAGACGCGTAATCGACTTCGACCGGCACGCGCGCGAGTTCTTCGATCAAGAACTTCGCCGCCGTTCCGGCGTGCCAACTCGTGCCGCAGGCCGCAATCTTGATCGAACGGACGGCGCGAAAATCATCTTCCGAGATATTCATCGGATCGAGATAGACCTTGCCGGTGTCGAGCGAAACGCGTCCTCGGACGGTATCCCGAACGGCGCGCGGCTGTTCGTAGATCTCCTTGAGCAGGAAATGCTTGAAGCCGCCCTTCTCCGCCATAATCGGGTCCCAGGTTATGCGCTGCTGTTTCGGCTCGACGACGTTGCCGTCGAAATCGGTGACGCGGACCGAATCCTTCGTCAGGATCGCGATCTCCTTTTCGCCGAGATAAAAGACGTCGCGGGTGTGCTGCAGGATCGCGGGAATGTCGGAGGCAACGAAGAACTCGCCGTCGCCGAGGCCGATGACGACCGGCGGGCCTTCGCGGACGGAAATGATCTTGTCGGGTTCGTCGGCGGAAATGATCGACAGCGCGAAGATCCCCTTGAGCTGCTGGACTGCTTTGCGGACCGCTTCTTCGAATCCAAGCCCGTCCGTCTTCATTATCTCTTCGATGAGATGCGCGACGATCTCGGTGTCGGTCTCGGTCTTGAACTCGTGGCCCTTGGCGCGGAGCGCTTCCTTGAGCGTCAGATAATTCTCGATGATGCCGTTATGGACGACGACGATCCGGCCCGTGCAATCGCGATGCGGATGAGCGTTCTCCTCGGTCGGACGCCCGTGCGTCGCCCAACGCGTGTGCCCGATGCCGTAATTGCCGTCGAGCGGGTTGAGCCGTATCGCTTCCTCGAGATTTCGCAGTTTCCCTTCGGCGCGCCGCAACGAGAGGTTATGATTCTCATCGACGACGGCAATGCCGGCCGAATCGTAACCGCGATATTCCAGTTTCCGCAGGCCGTCGATGATCAACGGCACAACTTGTTTGTTTCCAACGTATCCAACAATTCCACACATAATCTTAGTTTGGAGTTCCGGCTTCGGCCGGCCTTGTTCGGAGTTCCGGCTTCAGCCTCTTTTCCAATTTATTGCTTCGGGTCCCTTGTAAACGTTCGGTCGCCAAATCTCCCGAGCGTAACGCGCCCGTCAAACGACCTGAAGTTCAAGATTACGATTCGAAGCTCTTTACCGTCTTTTGACAGTTTAAGCGTCGTTGAAACAACGTTATCGTCGCTTTGCCCCGAAGCTATGACTATCGTCTTGTCTGATCAGCCTGTCTTGGATTTCACCAGCCGACCGCTGTCGTCCTTATTTTCTTTCCCGCGCTTGTCCAAAAAGTAACGAAACAGCCGCGGACGCCGTGACAATCCAAATCAAGACCATTAACTTGCTTCGGAAAACACTCATTGTGAGAGTACCCCGCGTAAGAAGGACCCCAATAACGATTGCTTTAAGCCGCTTTTTTCTCATCGGTAGCAGCTTCGAGTCTTCCAGTTTCAACCTCCATTAACCAACGGAGTTTCTCGCAAATGAACTGCTCAAGTGACTCGTGAGATTCGATTTTTGACCTGAAGTGGTTTAAGACGTCCAAGTCGAGTTCTAGTTCGATCGATACCTGAACAGCATTTGCGCGCCTTATGACGCTGTTCTTCTGAAGCCGATATTTTCCAGGCCGTAGCGTTTCACTTTCATCCATACCCGCGGCCAGATCGAGATCGTGGTCTTCCTGCGATCTGACAAGGTAGCGTTCGCCGCTGGAATCTTCGACGATTTCAAACCCAAATGGTTGAACGGTTTGATTTTCAGAAGAGTTGTTTTGCATATTCAAAATGGTGACGCCGATCGGCGCGTCTGGCCGAAATAATTCGTATCGTTTCGCCGCCGTCCTTCTCAACATAAACAACGAACAGCAGTTGATTTTTTGAAATACCAATCACGAAAAAGCGTCGTTCAGATATCGAGTGTTCGGGATCATTGCCGTAAAGCGCGTTTGGGTCCCCAAACACCTCAAGCGCTTCCCCAAAATCGCCGCCATGTTTCTCTTGGTTTATTTCGGCTTTCCGAAAATCCCATTCAAATTTCATAAAAAGAGTGAAGTTCGTTTCTTCACCGAGACAAGGTTTTGTGGCAAAGAAATGAAGCTAGAGTGAGTTTAGAATTTCAAAGGATTCTATCACCCTTTACTCTTGATTCGTCAATTTTCCTCCGTTTTCAGCGTTCGGATCGCCCTTGCCGGCGCACCCACGACCAACGTGTTTGCGTCAACGTCTTTCGTGACTACACTGCCGGCGCCCGTGACGACGCCGTCGCCGAGCTTGACCGGGGCGACGAGCATCGTGTCGGAACCGATCTTGACGTTGTCGCCGATCTCCGTCCGGTGCTTGTTCTTGCCGTCGTAGTTGCACGTGATCGTACCGGCGCCGATATTCGTGTTTTCGCCGACGGTCGCATCGCCGATATAGGTCAGATGATTCGCCTTTGAACCGCGGCCGAGTACGCTTTTCTTGATCTCGACAAAATTCCCGACGTGGGCGTTCTCTCCGATCTTCGCCGCCGGCCTGAGGTGCGCGAACGGTCCGATGCGAGCGCCGCCGGCGATCTCGGCGTCGTTAATGACGCAGTGATCGAGGATCTCGACTCCGTTGCCGATCTTCGAATTCGAAATCCGCGTTCCCGAACGGATCGTGCAGCCGTCGCCGATCAGCGATTCTCCCTCGATGGAAACGTTCGGATAAATGACCGTGTCGCGGCCGATCGTCGCACGTTGCGAGATATAGGCGTTCTTCGGATCGATGAACGTCACGCCATAATCGAGCATCAGCTTCTTTACGACCCGGCGACAGAGAATCCGTTCCATATCGGCGAGCTGAACACGGTTGTTGATGCCCTCGATCTCAAACGGATCGTCGTGTCTGAAAAGCGAGACGTCCTCGCCGGATTGCCTCATCAGAGCGGGAACGTCGGTCAGGTAATACTCGCCCTGCGCATTGTGGTTCTTGACCTTTGAAAGCGCGTCGAAGAGTTTGCGCGTATCGAAACAATAAATGCCGCTGTTGATCTCGCGGATCGCGCGCTCTTCGTCGGTCGCGTCCTTCTGTTCGACGATCGAGTCGAATTGCCCCGAATCGTCGCGCACGACGCGGCCGTATCCGGTCGGATCGTCGAGCTTGACGGTCAGGATCGTGCACGTTGCTCCGCGCCCGCGATGTCCGCGATGCTGTTGGATCAGTGCCGCGAGCGTTTCAGCCCGGATCATCGGCACGTCGCCCGAAAGCACAAGAAGCGTCGAATCGGTTTCCGCCAGAAACTCGCGGGCCGAGTTGACCGCGTGTCCCGTGCCGAGTTGATCCCTTTGCCAGACGAAGCGCGCCAACTGCTCGTCCAATTCCCGGAGGACCGCGGTTTTGACGTCTTCGCCCTGATGGCCGACGACGACGAAAATGCTGCGCGGCGCGAGCGCCGTGGCGGTGTGGCAAACGTGATTGATCAACGGTCGCCCGTCGAGTTTGTGCAGAACCTTTGCCAGATCCGAACGCATACGCGTCCCGAGCCCGGCCGCCAGGATCAAGATATCAAGAGGTTTTTGTTCGTTGTGAACCATTTTGTTTGGAGTTTCGGCTTTGCGCGTCCGAATCGGAGCTCAGAAAATAACCTTTCGTCGCGGCTGAAGCGCGCACAAAAGAACGACCTGCGCCAGTTTCTCCGGATGATGGCGAACCTTTTCGCCGTCATCCAAAAGATTACCATAAACGACCTCGGCACCCTCGATCGTTTCCGGCGTCAGCGAGCCGTGGACGCCGATCTGGCGCGCGCCCTCGTTGGCATAGCGCCGTACCTGTTCGTCCGAGATCGGACGGTTGTTGACGACGACGTAATCAAAATCGATCTGCGGAGCATATTCGCGTACGATCTCGAGATGTCGGCGCGACGAAAAACCGTCGGTCTCGCCGGGTTGCGTCATCAGATTGCATATGAAGATCTTGATCGCCGGCGATTCGGCGATCGCGTCGGCGACGCCTTTGACGAGGATCGGCGGGATCAACGAGGTGAACAACGAGCCGGGACCGATCGTGATGACGTCCGCCTCGCGGATCGCCGCGAGCGCCTCCGGCAGCGGATGGCAATCCGCAGGTTCGAGATAAAGCCGCTTGATCCGGTTCCCGACCTTGCCGATGTTGGTTTCGCCGTTAATGATCGAATCGTCGTCGAGTTTCGCGGCGAGACGAACGTCGGCGACGGTCGCCGGATAAATATGTCCTTTGCTCGCAAGGATTTCAGATGAAAGTTTGACGGCCTTCGCGAAATCGCCGGTGATCTCCGTCATCGCCGCCAGAAACAGGTTTCCGAAACTGTGCCCGCCGAGTTCGCCGCTGCCGCGAAATCGATGTCGAAATAACTTAGAGAGAAGATGCGAGTCCTCTGACATCGCCACCATACAATTGCGAATATCGCCTGGTGGCAGCATCTGGAGTTCGTCCCGAAGCCGGCCGGAACTGCCGCCGTCGTCCGAAACGGCGACGATCGCCGACAGGTCGCGGAGCCAGACAGGCTCGGTCTCGGTCGGACCGACGAATCTTTTGAGTCCCGAAAGCAACGTCGAAAGCCCGTTTCCGCCGCCAATGGCGACGATATTCAGGGCAAACGCACTATGTGAAAACAGATGATTTCTCATTTTGTTCGGGGACTTTGACGAACCTCCAAACCGCGCGGGCCCGACGATTCGTAAACAGCAGAGTTCGTTGATGTTGTAGAATGGCAGTCAAGCGCAACCGCCTAAAGCGAAGTTTAGCATTTTGACCCAAATAACGGCAATCGTTTTCTATGTTCAACAAACGGCATCAAAAGCAAGCTTTGGAAAAAAAAGCTTGAAGCATTCAAAAGCCGTATGGTAGATTAAGAATGTGGCTAGCCGGTCTGCTCGCACGGCGAACCAAACGTAATTTCCACAATTTCTTGTTTTGGAAAGTTTTCAGCTACTTGCCTCTGCGCTCCAAAGTTCAAGAGAAAACGAGTTTTCTAATGACCGAATCACCTGTAGTAATACACGAACAACAGTTTCAAAGGATAAAAAGCACGCTTGTGCGGCTGTGTGTCGAGTGTGCGTCGCGGGTGGTATTCCTCGTTGACCGCGACGGCCAGCCGATCGCCTTCCACGGCGACATCGGCGATATGGACACGACGAGTTTCTCGTCGCTCGCTGCCGGCAACGTCGCGGCGACGACGTCGATGGCGAAACTGATCGGCGAGGACGTCTTCCCGTGCGTCGTTCACGAAGGCGAGCGCGAAAGCATCTTCATCAGCGTCATCGGCCGCAGCCTCCTGGTCGTTGTCTTTGACGAGCGTTCAACTCTCGGACTGGTAAAACTCAGGGCAAAGAAAGCGAGTTACGAGATCGCCGCAATACTCGAATCCATCGCGCGCGACTCGGCTGATCACCGTCTGAACGAGAATTCGTTCTTTGCGGAGATCACCGACGAAGACATTGACAGCCTGTTTTCGTGATTTGGGAATTGTGATTTGGGAATACGGAGCTTCTCCTGGCCCAAATCGCAAATCGCAAATCACAAATCACAAATTCTTATGACTTTTATTAATTACGCATCTCGCGAAATTAACTGCAAGATTGTTTACTACGGCCCGGGTTTGTGCGGCAAGACGACGAATCTTCAGTATATTTACGATTCGACGGCGCCGCAGGCCAAAGGCAAGCTGATCTCGCTCGCGACCGAGACCGACCGCACGTTGTTCTTCGACTTTATGCCGCTCGAACTCGGAACGGTGCGTGGCTTCAAGACTCGTTTTCACCTCTATACCGTGCCGGGGCAGGTCTATTACGACGCTTCGCGCAAACTGATCCTGAAAGGGGTCGACGGAGTCGTTTTCGTTGCGGACTCGCAGGAAGAGCGGATGGACGCGAATATTGAGTCACTCTACAACCTCGAGGAGAATCTCGGGACGCAAGGTTACGACCTGACGAAGATCCCATACGTTTTGCAGCTCAACAAACGCGATCTGCCGAACGTCATTCCGTCGGACGAACTGACATCGGAACTCCAGAAGAAGGGAGAACCCGTCTTCGAAGCCGTCGCCGCGCAGGGCACCGGCGTTTTCGACACGCTCAAAGCGGTCGCGAAACAGGTTCTGACGGAACTCAGAAAAAGCTGACAAGAACGACGTGGTCAGTCGTTGAGGCAAAGGTATCACTCGATATCTTTGCCTTTTTCGTTTTTCTTCATTCAACCCGCGAACCGCAAGCGGGCCGCGCTGACATTTCGTTAGACGCGCGTTCCACGGTTTCAACATAGGGCGCCGAGCTAAGAAGGGTACGAAGTAACACGAAGAATTTAGGCTATTTCTTCGCGCGCTTCGCGGTTTCAAGAAACGCCGACGGAAGCGCTGACCGCCGAAGAGTCGATCCGGTCCCGAAACGATGCCGATAGAAGGGCTGGCGCAGTGAATTGTGCCCGCCCTTTTGTTTTTGGCGATGTGCCGGCCAACTTTTTGTGGAATTAGCATCTGCGTTTACAATTTCCTTATGACTTTTGTGACATTATCGACTCATTGACTTCGTGTATGTCCCAGGAAACCAAATCGAATGACACGCAACCGACGAACTCAACGGCGGGAATTTGGGGTTACGCTGCCGCGCTGACCGGAACCGTCATCGTCACGGCGCTGCTCGAGCCGCTCCGGGAGCACGTCAGTCTAACAACCATCGCGCTCTCGTTTCTGCTGATCGTGTTGTTTGTCGCGACCGTTTGGGGAAGCCGGCCGGCACTGGCCGCCTCGATCATCGGGATGCTCTCTATCAACTATTTCTTTCTGCCGCCGATTGGAACGTTCACCATCGCCGATCCGGAAAACTGGGTCGCATTGATCGCGTTTATGATCGTCGCAATGACGGCCGGCCAGCTATCGGCGCGGCTCAAGCGCCGGGCCGAACAGGCCGAAACGGCTCGCCGCGAGATCGCGCGTCTTTACGATGAATTGAATCAGGCCTTTGAAAAAGCAAGTCACGCGGAGGCGTTGAAGCAGAGCGAAAAGTTGAAATCGGCGCTGCTCGACGCGGTTACTCACGATATTCGCACGCCGTTGACCTCGATCAAGGGTTCGGTCACGGTGCTCCTGAACGAACGCAATCCCCGGAATCAGGAGGATCAGTTGTCGCTCACTCCCGAAATGAGGCGCGATATGTTGATCGTCATCAACGAGGAGACGGATCATCTGAATCATTTCGTCGACGGGATGATCGAACTGGCGAAGATCGAGGCCGGTGAAATGAAGGTTCGCCAACAATGGGATTCAGTCGATGAGATAATCGATGCGGCGATCTCACGGGTGCGGGCGAACATCAACGGACATCGTGTTTCCGTCGGGCTGGAAGCGGATCTGCCGATAGTCCGGGTCGATGCGAGAACCGTCGCAGAGGTGATTTTCACCCTTGTGGACAATGCCGCGAAGTATTCGCCGCCGGAGTCGACGATCTTCGTAAATGCGAAACGATTCGACGGCGAGAACCTGATGATCACCGTCGAAGACGAAGGTCCGGGAGTCAAAGCGGAGATGCGCGAACGGGTTTTCGACAAGTTCTACCGCGATTCGCCGGCTGGGAACAAGATTCGCGGCACCGGTATGGGCCTGGCGATTGCGAAAGGGATCATCGAGGCGCATCACGGGACGATCTGGGTCGATGACAGCGATCACGGCGGCGCGAAGTTCGCGTTTACGCTGCCGATAGGAGACGACGAGCAGGAGGAACCGGCCCTGGGAAATTGATCTATGAACACCCGACTACGAATACTCATCGTCGATGACGAACCGCAGATCGTTCGCGTAATGCGGACCGGGCTGATCGCAAACGGTTACGAAACGCGATTTGCCGAGAACGGCCGCGCGGCGTTGGAGGTTTTTGACGTCTGGCAGCCTGATATGATCGTTACCGATCTCGCAATGCCCGAAATGGATGGCCTCGAGTTATGCCGGCAGATTCGCGCCATCTCGGAAGTTCCGATCATAGTCCTGTCCGTAAAGGGCGAAGAACGGACAAAGATCGACGCCCTCGACGCCGGCGCGGACGATTACGTGACAAAACCGTTCGGGATCAACGAATTGCTCGCGCGGCTTCGAGCGGTGCAGAGACGAAGCCGCGCGCGACCCAACGAAACCTCAAACGTCCTCAACGCGGGCGATTTTCGAATCGATCTCGACTCCCGCGAGGTTATCGTAAGCGACAAAGCGATCCACTTGACGCCGAAGGAGTATGACCTGCTGGTGTATTTCGTAAGCCATCCGGGAAAGGTTCTGACTCAACGGACGCTGCTCGGAGCTGTTTGGGGCGGAAATTTCACTGAACAGCCGGAATATCTTCGCGTTTTTGTCGGACAACTCAGAAAAAAGATCGAAAAAGATCCCGGCGAACCTCGATATATCGTGACCGAACCGTGGGTCGGCTACCGTTTTAACCCGGGCTCGGTCTAGTGGAACCGCTTCGCGGTGCAGATTCCGCAAATCATTACGACTTCCTTACGAACTTCTTTCGAACTTTTTACGAATCCCTTACGCCAACCTTATGATTCGGGGCGCACAATAGATTTCGTTGACAATTTTGCCGAAGCCGATGCCGCCGGAAGGCGCTTCGGCGCGGGGGAACCAAAGCTCTTCCCGTAGTGGGAAGACACGGGGCTAATCGCAAATCGAGGGGCACTTCCATTGCTCCAGCCCGTCAGCTAACCTCGCAGGCCTGAATGGAAGAACACGAAACACGATGCAAGAAATTCAGCGCGGAGCGTGACGCTTCACGCTGTTTTTCGTTGACATCGACTTATTTTCCATGGAAATGACACTTAACGACAGATTGATTGCGGAGCCCGAACAAATAGACCTTGAGGCCCGAAACTCGATACGGCGCTGGACCGCAGCGGCGGCGGTCAGCATTACCGTGACGATCATAACCGCGTCGCTCGGCTTATTGCTGCCTCTTCTGCCATATATCATCGAGGTGCCTGTTGCCGATCAGTTATCGCGCTTTGACTCGATCCTGATCGCCGCCGTTTTTCCGCTCCTGATCCTGACCGCGCACTGTCTTGACAAAATTGACGATTCCGACAAAAAGGCGCGAACTGCAAAGTTCGACGAAGGCCCTTCAAATGAAACAAGGAATAAGAATTTTGTCGTGATGGCTTTGCTTGTCTTTTCGTCTTTGTTCGCGTTGCCGCTTGCGGCGAATGCCCAACAAACCATTTTCAACGTCCCGACGACTGACGTTCTCGAAAGCGGGAAGGTTTACGTCGAGCTGGACGCGGCCTTCAAAACCGTCGACCAGTCAGCTCTCGGAAAGTTCTCGAGCTTCGTGCCGCGAGTGGTCGTCGGCGTTGGCCGGGACGTTGAAGTCGGATTGAATGTTACCGGCAATGTTCAGCCGGGAACGGACACGACGACTCTTGTTCCGACCGTAAAGTGGAGATTCTACCGAAACACGAAATCGAAGATCGACCTCATCGGCGGAACCAACCTTTACATTCCGGTTCGTCGCCGTGCTTACAATCTCGGCGCCTATTCGTATCTCGCCGGAAGTAAAACGATCGGAATGACCCGGCTTACGGCAGGCGCTTTCGTGGCCAGCAAAAATGTTTTCGCCGCGAACGCGGTCCGCGGCGGCGGTCAGTTCGGGTTCGAACAAACCGTGAACAGCAAACTGACGTTCGCGGCCGATTGGGTCACCGGGCGACACGCGAGCGGATACTTTACGCCCGGAGTGATCTACAAACCGCATCCGCGGGTGACGACCTACTGGAGTTATTCGATCGGCAATTCAGACGCCTCGAAAGGAAACCACTTTTTTCTCTTTGAGGTCGGCTACAACTTTTGAGACGGAGGTTACGGACTATGTACGATCTGATATTCATCTCGGCAATCGTCGGTCTTTTCGGACTCGCACTCGGTTACCTGCGATTGTGTGAGGTCTTGAACGGGAGTAATAAAACCAAATGAACATCGAGAACATCTTGGCGATCGCGATTTCGATCCTATTGATTTCGTATCTCGTTTACGCGCTTTTGCGGCCGGAGAAATTTTGACGTGATGACACTAAATGGAATTTTGCAAATCTTGGCGTTTCTTTTCGTCTTGACGCTCCTCACCAAACCGATGGGAATCTATCTGACGCGCGTCTTCGACGGCGAGAAAACGGTATTCGACCCGATCCTCGGACGGTTCGAACGACTGATCTACGCCGTCTGCCGGATTCGAACCGGCTCGGAGATGAACTGGAAACAATACGGCACCGCAGTGATTGTCTTCAGTTTGATGTCGACGCTCGCGGTCTTTGCGATACAGCGGCTTCAGCATTATCTGCCTCTGAATCCGCAGGGATTTCCCGGACCGTCGGCGGATTCGTCGTTCAACACGGCGGTTTCGTTCGTCACGAACACCAATTGGCAAGGTTACAGCGGCGAAGCGACGATGAGTTATTTTACGCAGATGACCGTTCTTGCCGTCCAGAATTTTGCATCCGCAGCGGTCGGACTCGCGATCGCCGTCGTCTTCATAAGAGGAATCGCGCGGTTCGAGACCGACTCGCTGGGCAATTTCTGGACCGACCTCGTTCGCGGCACGATATACGTACTTCTTCCGCTCGCCTTCGTGGCGGCGATCTTCTTCGTATCGCAAGGCGTCATCCAGAATTTCAGACCATATGATGTCGTCCAGACGCTCGACGGCGCCCAGCAGACGATCGCTCAGGGCCCCGTTGCGTCCCAATTGGCAATCGTCGTTCTCGGCACCAACGGCGGCGGGTTCTTTAACGCGAACTCGGCGCATCCGTTTGCGAACCCGACGCCCCTCTCGAACTTCGTCCAGATGCTGCTGATCCTCATCATTCCGGCCGGCCTGACATATACGCTTGGCCGGGTCACCAAATCTCAGGGCCACGGCTGGGCGGTCTATGCGGCGATGATGGTACTCCTGACGGCCGGCATCTTCGTTTCCTATTGGTCCGAATCGCGCGGCAACCCGCTGTTCCCGGCGAGCGTTGACCAACAATCCGTCGGCGGAAATTTGGAAGGCAAAGATACGCGTTTCGGAATTGCGAATTCGGTCCTGTTCGCGACCGTCACAACCGGAGCATCCTGCGGCGCCGTGAACGCGATGCACGACTCCTTCACGCCGCTCGGCGGAATGGTTCCGCTGGTCAACATTCTGCTCGGTGAAGTGATCTTCGGCGGCGTCGGCGCGGGGCTTTACGGAATGCTGGTCTTCGTCATTCTGACGGTCTTCATCGCCGGCCTGATGGTTGGCCGAACGCCCGAATATTTGGGCAAGAAGATCGAGGCGTACGATGTCCAAATGGCGATGCTCTACGCTCTGATCTTTCCATTGACGATCCTCGTGCTGACCGCGATCAGCGTGCTCGCCGAAAATTTCGGACTGACATCGTTGAACAATCCCGGCGCGCACGGATTATCGGAGATCTTGTACGCGTTCACGTCGGCGACCGGAAACAACGGCTCGGCGTTTGCCGGTCTCAGTGCCAACACCTTGTGGTACAACTCCGCGCTCGGCGCGGCGATGATCATCGGCAGATTCCTGATGATCGTGCCGGTGCTTGCGATAGCCAACAATCTGGCGCGCAAGAAACGTGTCCCTGAATCGCTCGGCACGTTTCCCGTGAACACCGCGCTTTTCACCGTTCTCTTGATCAGCGTGATCATCATCGTCGGCGCCCTGACTTTTTTCCCGGTGCTGACGCTGTCGCCGATCCTTGAACATTTCCAAATGCTGGGCGGGCAGAAGTTCTGACGAGTCAAAGCAGCAAATAGAAATATGAAAAAGAAGCAAATTTCAATTTGGGACGGAAAGATAATCTCCCAGGCACTGATCCAGGCGGTCAAGAAACTGAATCCGCGGACGATGCTGAAGAATCCGGTAATGTTCGTCGTTGAGGTCGGTGCGGTTTTTCTGACGGCAAAGCTCGTTGCGAACCTGGCGACCGGCGCGACCGGCAGTGCGGGCTTTGAATTCCAGATCACGCTTTGGCTCTGGTTCACGGTCTTTTTCGCCAACTTCGCCGAAGCGATGGCCGAGGGGCGCGGAAAGGCGCAGGCCGACACGCTTCGCCAGGCGAAAACGGAAACCGTCGCCAAACGGCTCGATTCCAAAGGCGAACTTAAACTCGTCGGTGCGACCGACTTGCGTATCGGCGATGTCGTTCTGGTCGAAGCGGGCGATTTCATACCAGGGGACGGCGACGTGATCGAAGGCGTCGCGTCAGTCGATGAATCGGCGATCACCGGCGAAAGCGCACCCGTCATTCGCGAATCGGGCGGCGACCGGTCGGCGGTAACGGGCGGAACCAAGGTGTTGTCGGATTGGATCAGGGTCAAGATATCGTCGAACCCGGGCGAGACGTTCATCGACCGTATGATCGCGCTCGTCGAAGGCGCGTCGCGGCAGAAAACCCCGAACGAGATCGCGCTCAATATCCTGCTCTGCGGGCTGACCATCATTTTCCTGCTCGCGGTTGTCACGCTGCAGCCTTTCGCGATCTACTCGAACGCGACGCAGACGGTTTTTGTTCTGGTCTCGCTTTTGGTGTGCCTGATTCCAACGACCATCGGCGGACTCCTGTCCGCGATCGGGATTGCCGGAATGGATCGGTTGATTCAGAAGAACGTCCTTGCGATGAGCGGGCGCGCAGTCGAAGCGGCCGGCGACGTGAACACGTTGCTTCTCGACAAGACCGGGACGATCACTCTTGGAAACCGCCAGGCTTCCGAGTTCATCCCGCTGAAGGGCGTCAACGAGGACACTCTTGCCGACGTGGCACAGCTCTCGTCGCTCGCCGACGAAACACCCGAAGGACGGTCGATCGTGACGCTCGCACAGACAAAATACGGCGTGCGGCCGGACGAGCCGGGCGAACTCGTTGAGTCTCACGAATTCATCCCGTTCACGGCGCAAACCAGAATGTCAGGCATCGATCTTAACGGACGCGAGATCCGCAAAGGCGCGGTGGATGCGATCGAACGATATATCGGTGCGAACGATCCGCGGACCGCTGCCGAACTTCGCGCGATCGTCGAGCGCATCGCGCGGGCCGGCGGAACGCCGCTTGTCATCACCGACGATCGAAAGCCGCTCGGGGTGATCTATCTCAAAGACATCGTCAAGGGCGGAATGCGCGATCGGTTCGTTCAACTGCGTCATATGGGGATCAAAACGATCATGATCACCGGCGACAATCCATTGACGGCCGCGTCGATCGCCAAGGAAGCCGGGGTCGACGATTTTCTCGCCGAGGCGAATCCGGAAGACAAAATGGCACTCATCAAACGCGAGCAAGCCGAAGGCAAGCTGGTCGCGATGACCGGAGACGGCACCAACGACGCTCCGGCGCTTGCCCAGGCAGACGTCGGCGTTGCGATGAATACGGGAACGCAGGCCGCAAAGGAAGCGGGAAATATGGTCGATCTCGACAGCGACCCGACCAAGTTGATTGAGATCGTCGAGATCGGAAAGCAACTGCTGATGACGCGCGGGGCGCTGACGACCTTTTCAATCGCCAACGACGTCGCGAAGTACTTCGCGATCATCCCGGCGATGTTCGCCGCGACGTTTCCGGTCCTCAACGCGTTGAACGTAATGGATCTCAAAACACCTCAATCGGCGATCCTTTCGGCGGTGATCTTCAACGCGCTCGTCATTATCGGTCTCATACCGCTGGCGCTGAAAGGGGTGAAGTACCGGGCGCTTTCGGCATCGACGCTTCTGCAGCGCAATCTGTTCTTTTACGGCCTCGGAGGACTTATCGCGCCGTTCATCGGAATCAAGATCATCGACGTCATCATCAGCATTTTGGGGTTGGCGTAACAAACGGGAAGAATTTATGAAAGACGTTATTACATCGGCACTTATGATAATTGTTTTGACCGTTTCGCTCGGCCTTCTTTATCCGGTCGCGGTCTGGGGCATCGCACAATTGGTCTTCCCGCATCAGGCGAACGGTTCGCTCGTTGAGCAAAACGGAAAGGTTGTCGGCTCGGAGTTGATCGGGCAGGGATTTACTTCGGCAAAGTACTTTCAGTCGCGTCCAAGCGCGGCCGGAAGCGGTTACGACGCCGGCGCGTCGGGCGGGTCGAACCTCGGGCCGACAAATGCGAAACTCATTTCGCGAATCGAAGCAGACGTCGAGACGCTGGGCGGCAATGCTCAGTCGAACCGGGTGCCGGCGGATTTGCTGACCACCAGCGCGTCCGGTCTCGACCCTCATATTTCGCCGGCCGCGGCTGAGTTTCAGATTTCCAGAGTCGCCCGAGCGCGCGGCATCAATGACTCGGATCTCCGCCGGGTCGTCGGCGAGTTTACCGAGGCCAGGCAGATATTCTTGCTTGGCGAGCCAAGAGTAAATGTCTTACGATTGAACTTGGCCCTGGACAAGATCTCGAAGTAAAGAAATGTTCGTCGACACGCACATTACGGAATCACCGGATCGGGACAGCCGTCGACCGTCGCCGGAATTGCTGCTGAAAAAGGTCACCGATTCGGAGCGGGCAAAGCTGCGGGTTTATATCGGCGCTGCCGCCGGCGTCGGGAAGACCTTTCAGATGCTTGACGATGCGCATCAGCTCAAAAAACAAGGTATCGATATCGTGATCGGCGTCGTTGAAACGCACGGGCGCGACGAAACACGCGAGATGATTCAGGACCTCGAGGCGGTTCCGATGAAGCAGATCGCGTATCGCGGAGCTCTTTTCGAGGAAATGGATCTCGCCGCGGTGATCGAGCGCCGGCCGACGGTCGCGGTCGTGGACGAACTCGCGCACTCCAACATCGAAGGTTCGAAAAACTCCAAAAGGTACGAAGACGTCCTTGAACTTCTCGAACACGGGATTTCCGTCATAACCGCGATAAACATCCAGCACATCGAATCGCTGAACGACGTCATCGCGCGAACGACCGGCGTCCGCGTTCGGGAAACGGTTCCCGACGGCTTCTTCAAGCGTGCCGACGAAGTGATCGACGTCGACGTTTCGGTCGACACGCTCCGGACGCGGCTCCGTCAGGGCAAGATCTACGAAATCGAGAAGATCGAACAGTCGCTGAACAATTTCTTTCGCAAAGGAAACCTCGCCGCTCTTCGCGAACTCGCCCTGCGCCACGTTGCGTATCATCAGGCGGCGCAGGATCACGAATATCGCGAACAGGAAGGATTGGAGCAGTTTGTCATTCCCGAAAAGGTAATGGTCTGCCTGGCGTCGCGCGGATCGGGGAAAAAGCTGCTTCGAACGGGAGCCCGCATAGCGGGACGTTTGGCAACCAACGACTGGTATGCGGTTTACGTCGAAACTCCGGCTGAGGAGGTCAACCGGCTGACGCCGGAGACCTATGCGTCCCTTCAGGAGAATATTTTGCTTGCCAAGACCCTCGGTGCGAGCGTCGTGAAACTGAAAGGCAGAAGCGTCGCCGAGGAACTCGTCAAATTTGCCCGCGAACACGAGATAACTCACGTCATCTTCGGCCAATCCGCGCGCTCCCGCTGGCAGATCATTTGGAAAGGCTCGATCATCAACAAATTCCTCGCCGAGGTCACGGATGCGACCGTTCACGTCATTCCGGTCGAAAGAGAGAGCTGATTCTGTCGACGTTGCCGGTCACCCCACTCGGATCTGCGTTCCGAGGCATTCCCAATCGCGGCTTTGGTTGCGCTCCTCGTCGGTCCGGGCGACACTTTCAACGCATTGACACCACGATATTGCACGGGAACGGCATCGGCGTCGATCTCGGTCTCGCGACAAAACCGTTAAATACTGGCACCTCTCCACCCCGATCTCTGGCGAATCTGTGGTAAATTGGCGATTGAGGTCAACCAAAATGAACGTCAATTCGCGCCGACTCGCAGTACTTTTGCTAACCGCAGTTCTCATCGTCCCGACCGTGCGAATACAAGTCGCCGCGGGCGTAATTCCAATCGATTTTCAGGCGCGAACCGTCTCGCCCGCCGGCAAGCTGATCGTCGACGCCGAGACGAAACTCCCGGCCGTGATGCCTTTGACGTTCAACTTCGTCCGCTCGCCGGACAGTTCCGGCGCCGACGGCAAGGGCCGCTATCTGATCGCCGTCAACAGCGGTTACGGGCTGACGTTCAATTCGGGAAGCAAGAATCAGCAGACTCTTTCGGTCATCGACCTCACCCTCCGGCCGGAGCCGCAAGTTATTCAGAATGTTTACTTTCCGGCACCTCAGAGTGCGAATTTCGGACTTGTATTCGATTCGAAACCGCAGGCGAGCGGGAAGTTCAACCTTTATCTTTCAGGCGGATTCGAGAACAAGATCTGGATCTTGAGTTTCGACCCGAGCGCCGCGAAACCGCTTTCGCCCGCGAATGCACCGGACACCGAGGTCAAAGCGCCGTTCATCGACGTCGCGGCCTTCGCGGAGAACGCCCCGACCCCGAATTACAACGATAACGTCGCCGCGGTTTATCCGACCGGCATCGATCTGTCGCCCGACGGCACGGCTCTGTTCGTTGCCAACAATCTCGGCGATTCGCTCGGCGTCATCTCCGATCTTCGCGATCAGCGCCGCATTGTCCGGATCAAGCTCGGACGGCCCGGTTCGAAACAGTTCGTTTATCCGTACGACGTCAAGATAAAGCCTTCGCTCAACGGTAAAACGGCCGGGAAGATCTATGTCTCGTGCTGGGGCGACGGCAAAGTTGCGGTCGTCGACGGCGCGACGAATCGGGTCAGAAAACACATCGCGGTCGGACGTCATCCGACGCAGATGCTCTTCAATCACGACCGATCGCGGTTGTATGTCGTCAATTCCGACGGCGACAGCGTCTCGGTGATCGACACCGCACTCGACGCTGAGGCGGCGCGCGAACCGAAGATCAACGTTCGCCTTTCCGATCAAGGCCCGGGCGGCGTCGGACCGCAGGGAATTGCTCTCAGCGACGACGAAAAAACGCTTTTTGTGGCGAATTCAAAAACCAATGCGGTGGCCGTCGTCGGGCTCGACCCGAAGATGCGAAGCCGCGTCAAAGGCTTTATCCCGACCGCCAATTACGCCTCGGCGGTCGCGTTCGTCAACGGAAAGCTGTTCATCGCCAACGGCAAGGGAACCGGGATGGGAAATTCGTCGAATACGCCGAACCTGACCGGCCTCTATCCGAATATGCCGAACAAAGCCTTTCCGGCCGACCGCTACAACAAACGCGGGGTCTACAGCGCCGCGATCGTCTCCGGCGGCGTCAGTTTGGTTGATCTCCCGGACGAAAAGCAGCTTTTCGCATACACGCAACAGGTGATGCGCGACAACGGGATGCTCGGCGAGCGCAAACCGTTGTTTCCAAACGGCAGATCGCCTTTCAAGCACATCATCTACGTCATCCGCGAGAATCGGACTTACGACCAGGTCTTCGGCGACCTCGAACGCTCCGGCGACGGAACAAAGGCTGACGGCGAATCTTCGGTCGCGATCTTCGGCGCCGGCGACGCCGCAAAGTCTCCGGGCGGCGAACCGCAGGACATCACGCCCAACGCCCGCGCGCTCGCGCTCAGGTTCGGGCTTCTCGACCGCTTTTTCGTCAACGCCGAGGCGAGCCCGGACGGACATAACTGGTCGACGGCCGCATTTTCGAACGATTACGTCGACAAGGCTTTCCGCTGGGATTATTCGGGTCGCGGCCGGACCTACGACTACGAGGGCTTCAACCGCCTTCCGTCGTTCAATCCGCCGGGTGGGCAGCCGCCCGTTTCGCTCCCGCCGGTGTTCGATATACCGGCGACGGCCGATGACGTCGTCAGTTTTCAGAAACGATACGTGCCGTATGTGAACGGAGCCCGCGACATTAGCGAACCCGAAACCCTTTACCTATGGGATGCGGCGCAACGGGCCGGATTGAATTATCGGAATTATGGTGAGTTTATCGGGACCGTTTCGGAGAATGATCTGCGCGAACTCAACACCCGCAAGCGGAAGACATACCCGGATCTGTCGCCGACGCTCGCGGCGTTTGCGACCAAGAAATCGCTCGAAGGCCATTTTTCGCCGGCGCACCGCAATTACGATCTTACAACGCCCGATTCGATGACGGTCGATTCGTACCGGGCGGCGCGCGCGTCCGACGGCCGTGTCGACGCGGCGATCTCGAACGCCAACAAGGATTTCAAGGGCAATTCAAGATTCGGCGAATGGCAGCGCGAGTTTCGCGGGTTTGTTGAGGAACTGGAAAGAACAAAGATCGACCGGTTCCCGAATCTTTCGATCGTCAGGCTATCGAACGATCACACGGCCGGGATGAGCCGCTGGGCGCCGACGCCGCAGTTTTTCGTTGCCGAGAACGATTACGCGCTCGGGCGTCTTGTCGAGGAAGTGTCGAACAGCCCGTACTGGAAGGACACGGCGATCTTTGTCGTCGAGGATGACGCGCAGGACGGGCCCGACCACGTCGACGCTCACCGCTCGCCGGCATTCGTCATTTCGGCCTGGAACCGCGAAGGCGCCCTAGTTCACGAGTTTCACAGCACCGTCTCGTTGATCCGCACGCTCGAACTTTGCATCGGGATCAATCCGATGAACTTTCTCGACGCGAATGCGATCCCGATCGATGTTTTCGGCGACAAACCGAATCTTACGCCATATCGCGCGATTCTCCCGACGGTCGCGCTCGACAATCTGATGCCGCCGCCGAATCCGACACGCGCGATGCTACGTTATATGGAGTTGACGAACGAGCAGAATCTGACGCGCGCCGATATGGCCGACCCGCGCGCGCTCAATGAGATCATTTGGTTCTCGGTCAAAGGTGATCGTGAAAAAATGCCCGAGATCGCCCGTCTCCCGGCGTTTGACGTGCTGACCGCGGGCGTCAGGGAAGAGGACGACGATGAAGATGCGGATGACGACGACTAGCCCAACATTGCGCCGGTTGGGATTTGCGAATTGCCATTTTCGATTTTCGATTTGCGATTTGCGATTTTTGATTTGCGACTGAAGAGCTGACGTCGAGCGGGCGGCCAACGAGTCAGTACCGCCTGCGTGAGCGGGCGGGCAACCACAGCCGTACGGCAAGCCGACGGTCAACGAGTCAGTACCGCCTGCGTGAGCGGGCGGGCAACCGTTGGGTCCGCTAACCCGCTTGCCTCAGCTCAGACTCGTAATTATCCGGCAATTTCCGCCAACTGTAATGCGTCGACGTTCGATTTACATCCACGCGCCAATTGGCATATAATATGCTGTCAGATGGCGCATTTGTTATGGCGGTGACAAACATCGAAAAAGCGACGATCGAAAGACTTATCGGAATCAAGTCCGCCGACAATTTGAATCTCGCCGCGAAGGTTGAGACGGGATTCTCGTTCGACGCATTTGAACGGCTCGTCAAAACGAGCGGAATCGCACCCGAGAATCTTCGGGTGGCAGTCAGAATTGCACCGCGGACACTGACGCGACGCAGGAAGGAAAACAAGCTGTCGCCGGAAGAATCGGACCGAATCGTCTCTGTTTCCCGGCTCCTTGCTCAATCCTTCGATCTTTTCGACGGCGACCGTGAGGCGGCGCGTCGATGGCTTACGACGCCTAATCGCGCTCTCGGCGGACGCACACCGCTCGACCTCGCATCGACCGAAACCGGCGCCCGCGAAGTGGAAGATCTCATCGGCCGCCTTGAACACGGCGTCTTCACTTGATCTGATGATCAACGCTTTTCGTATCTTCAAAACGAAATACGCTTCGAGTTGTTTCGATGGCGAAGGCGCCTTCCGCTTCGGCGGCCGGTGGAATTCGCCCGGCACACGAATCGTCTACGCTGCCGGTAGCGTGTCGCTCGCCGCGTTGGAACTACTGGTCCATCTCAACAACGAACAACGGTTGATCTCTTATTCTCTTATCGAGGTTTCGTTTGACGAACGACTGGTAATGTCCGTGGACGATTTTCGAGGCCTTCCCAAGAACTGGGCCGACTCGCCGCCCCCGCAAGCGATCCAGCGGATTGGCGATGACTGGTCCAATCAAATGGCATCGGCTGTCCTGAAAGTCCCGAGCGCCGTGATCCCTTCCGAATCAAATTACTTGATCAACATCGCGCATCCGAAATTCGGTGAAATAATTCTCGGCGAGATGGTGCCGTTTGGATTTGATCCGCGATTATCCACTTGATTGGCGTTTTGGTTCTTTTTCGGCGGCAAGGACGGTTGCCAGGTCGAAGAGATCGATCGTTACTCAGAAAATCCCGCAACCAGCGCGGCGGCAATTGCGACAAAAAGGCAAAGCGGAGAATAGAGCAAATTGTCCCAACGCGCAAAACCTGTTCCGGTCACGGTCTTGAAAAAACCGACGTAATGAAAATCGCCGATCGCGCGGAACAGAAACAGCAACGCGATGATCCAGGTTCCGGTAAAGAAGATCATCTCGGGAACAAATTCGCCGACGATCCTTAAACGGCCAAGGACGACGAACATCGCCGCAAATAACCCGGCGGCAACAAAAATGGTCGCTGCGGGCGTCGGATTCAAAACACGCGCGTCGCCGTCAGTCGGCAAAACCGCGACAGCCCCATAGGAACCGCCCGCGGCCCAGAACAGATGTATCAGCCCCAAAAAGGCGAAAACAACGGCGAGGACGATTCCAAGGATTCGGATCATAGATTTCCTGATCGAGAACTTCTTCCGCTTGAATACTTTTCGGCCGTGATAACCTTCGTGATTGAAGTATGCGATCTCGTCGCCGCGACGCCGACAGTATTTCAAGAGATTGTCCGATTCCGGATTGCCTTCCGGAACTCGAAGCGGGCGAGTTCCGCTTCGAGTTCGGCTATTCGTCATTCAACTACTTGCTTCTTCCAGTTTCCGAACGAGAGGGTGCAGGTCTTGAGAAAATCGATGATCCGCGCGCGCGTGACGCCGCCCGCCAGATCAAGGTCGAGTTCAAGGTGCGGATCGCCGTCGCTGTCTAAATACGTCTTTGAATATCGCATGGTCCGGTTCCACTCGTTTACTTTCCGAACTGTGGTATTGTCGCTTTTGAACGAGGCGTGGAACTGTATCGACGTCTCGTCCTTCGCGACGAACAAAAACGATTTGAAGCCGTCAATCTTCCAAACTAGGTCGCCGTCGTCGTCTGGCGTTACCGAGAAGCCTTCGGAGTCCATAATGCTCTTCATTTGGACGCGGGTTATCGACTTAAACAACTGATCCGCTGACGATGCAGGACGTCCGCCAGCTTGCTGAGCGTCGGCTTGGATCGCAAAAATGCCGACGGTGAGCACGACGATGGTTCCGAGAATCAGCTGTTGAAGTTTGCGGTGCAATAGGTTTTGTGTCATCCCTTTTTTTTCTCCTTTGATTTGTACCTGACACGATCGATGAAGCGATTGAGTCGTTATTGGCCCACTTAGTTTGTATGATGAATCCCAGCGATTGTATTCAAAATCAACTCGTAGGGCAAGAAGAAATTGAGAAGGCGGCGCCCGCGGCGCTTCAAAGCGCTCAACACTTGGCGGTTTTGCGTTTCTTGCCGATCGCGCCGCGTTTTTCGATCTTGCGGATGTATTCGGCGGCAGATGGAACCTGACAGGAGGTATTGCCGAGATCGGCGGTCACCGGACCGATCGTTTCGGCCGCGGCCATCGCCGAAGCGGTCAGCGATTTGACGTAGCCGCCGACGGCGATGACGAACGAGTTCATATAATAACGCACCAAATCGTCCTCGCCGTGGATGGTTTTTGTGACCCGTTCGAGGAGTGTGCCGAGCGCGGCGAGGTCAAGTTCGGAATCGTCCTTGACGGACAAGATCGCGCCGAGCGTCGACCATCCGGCCGAGGCGACGAGCGGCTTGTCAGACTCGATCCACTCAAGCGCGATTTCCCAACCGTGCGGACTGCCGGCCGCGACCCACGCGACGGTCGCCGATGTGAGCCCGCGGCAATAGGCCTTTGACACCCAGTTTTGCAGGTCGGATTTCGTCATCCGCGCGTCGTCGGCGATCAGCCCGGCGAGATACATCGCGTCGTAAACGCCCGTGTCGTAAAGATCGAGCGCGAGTTGGTAATCCATTTTGATGCGCTTGACGATCTTTTGCATATCGCCGATCTTGACGCCGAAGCACGGTTCCGCGACGCCGTGATTGAAGATCACGCGCTTGTAACTGTCGCTGCCGAGCGGTCTTAGTTCATCGAGAATCTCATCTGCGGTCATTGCTTATCCTCCGGCATTCAGCCATTTGAAAAGAGCGAAAATCACGCCCGCGAGAAACAAGGCACCGAAGATGGTCTGGTTGTTTCGCGCGAGCCATTCGGGCAAATAGATATCGAAGTTCGCGGCGCGGTCGGACGTATAGCGCGCGGCGACCGAAGTCAAAGGGCAGCTCCGATTGTTGATCAAGAGGACGAAAACTTCGCCGAGAATCACCATCGTCAACCAAAACGATACGCTGAATCTCCCGAACGCGGCGGCGATCGGAATTCCGGCGATGCAGGCGACGAAAAAGCACCAGATCAGGGTATGGATCGATTTGATAAAAGTCAGCGACATCGAATCTATTACCGCTTTGCTGCCAGCGTCGGGTCGCCGAAAGATGCGTTCAGCGCTGCCGCGCGCCGAGCTATTCTCGCACCCCTTGCGCGATCGATCAACGTTCCTTCGTGAAACCCGACCGAGGCCATCTCGTATTTGCCGCCCGGTTCCGGGCCGCGTCCGAATTTTACACTATGTAACCTCTTTTGGGTGAACCGGCCGGAATTGCGCGCCAATGCGGATTGTCATCTTTGCAACTTTTGAGTCGCGCTCTGGCCGACGATCTGGGATAAACGCAAATCAGGCGAAGGCGTTCGAATGCTCCGCGATCCGAGCATCGCCCGAACGGCCGCTTGCCAAAACGCGCATCGCCAACCATCCAAGCCTCCGCGGCAGAAACAACGGTTCGCGTTGATCCGCGAGAATTAGCGGGGTCGATTCTATCGGGTTTAAGTTTCGCGCGCAGTCTCAACGATCGGCCGGGGACGCGATCTTCGGTTTTCGCCGGTCGCCGATGTCGTTGACGAGGATCGTTCCGCCGAAGCCGACCGCGATGCCACGTTGGCCGTTGAAGGCGACGCGTTCGAGGCGGTGTTTGATGCCGGTGTTTTCGAGAGTCCAGATGTTGCCGGCCGTCGTCGTATGAATGATCGTCCCGTCGGCGCCGACGGCGTAGCCCTCCGCGCTCGTTAGGAAATGAACGTCGGTCAGGTCGCTCGTGACACCGGTGTTCTGCGCGCGCCAGGTTTTGCCGCCGCTTTGGGTTTGAAAGACGGTGCCGCCCGAACCGGCGATCCAGCCCGATGTTCGGTTAAGAAAGTAAACTGAATTCAGTTTGCCCGACGGTTTTGTCGAGAAACTAGCGTTCAGCCAACTTGAGCCGCCGTCCTCGCTGAAATACACGCTGCCGCCGGCCCCGACCATCGTCGCGGTGCGCTCGCCGGAAAAGGTCCCGCCGAGCAGAAGATATTTGATCGCCGTCGGTTGTCGCTCCCAGGCGCCGGCGTCCGGTTTGAACTCGTAGATCGCGCCGTTTTCACCGACGGCGATGCCGAAGCCCTTCGAATTGAAAAAGAAACCCGTAACACGTTCGCGGCCGCCGCCGGTGAATTCGACCTTCTCCCACGTTTCGCCGCCGTCCGCCGTCCGCAGCATATACGACGATCCGTTAGCGCCGCGATTGAAGATATCGCGCTCGCAGAGCAGCCAACCGTTCGAGGTATCGGCGAAATAGACCTGCTTCAAGGCGTCGCCGGTGAAGTTCTTGCGTTTTGACCAGGTTTCGCCACCGTCGTTTGTTTCGAGGAAGGAGCCGCCGCTGCCGACGATGAAACCTTTCTTTGCATCGACGAAGGTCACATCATAAAGCCACGCAAATGTCGTTGCGCGTTGCTTGACCCACGCCGCCGAAGCGGTCTGGGCGAGTGCGAGAAACAGAATGGATATGAATACTCGACGCATAGATACTTGAGATTCAGGATTCAAAGATTCCAGGATTCCAGATTCCAGATTCGGGATTCCAGGATTCCAGGTTTCAGGATTCCAGGATTCCGGAATTCCAGGATTCCGGGATTCCAGGTTTCAGGATTCCAGGATTCCAGGATTCCAGATTCCAGATTTCAGGATTCCAGATTCCAGGGTTTCAGGATTCCGGGTTTCAGGATTCCAGGGTTTCAGATTCCAGGATTCCAGGTTTCAGGATTCCAGGTTTCAGGATTCCAGATTCCAGGAGTCCAGGGTTTCAGGATTCCAGAATTCCAGATTTCAGGATTCCAGGTTTCAGGATTCCAGGGTTTCAGATTCCAGGAGCTGTCGGAAGAAGCCGTTTTGGAACTTAATTTGCTTCTTCAAGCGTGCGGAGCACGCGAACTTGCGATAGCACCACGTGAAGCGGAGCGGAACGTGGTGGTCCGTCGCGCCGACTTCCAAAGCGTGTGTAACACGCGTAACTCTCGTTGTTGCAACAGACATTTCATTCCGCAAATCCCAAATCGCAAATCCCAAATCCCAAATCCCAAATCGCAAATCCCAAATCCCAAATCAAAACGGTGATCCGAACAACAATCTCACCACCGACGCCTGGCCGAGGACTTTGCCGAGCGTGTCCCAGTTTAGCGAGAAGCCCTTTTTCGGGACGAATACCTGATCGCCCGGATTCAGAAAGACCATCGGCGCTTTGCCGGCCTCGATCTCGGCGAGATTCACTTCCTGACGGCTGAGATTGCCGCGCGCGTCATATCGGATCAACGCGACCTTTTTCTTGTCGCCGTTCTTGCCGATCCCGCCGGCTTCGATCACGGCTTCGTACAGGCTCACCTTTCGATCCATAATGCGCACGCCGGGTGAAACGACGTTGCCCATTACGCTGTAACGCACCGACATCGCCTTTTCAAGCGTCACCGTGACCTTCGGTTCGATGATGTACTCGTCGAGTTTCTTCGTGATCTCGTCGGCGACCTGTTCGACCGTCTTTCCCCCGACCATCACGCCTTCGCGGATCAGCGGATACGAAATTCGCGCCGTCGGCGGAACAGTGATCCCGACCTTGCAGTAATCCGGGCATTGGCCGAAGACCTCGACGCTGATGACATCGTTCGGGCCGAGGCGGTATTCCTTCAGATAATTGTTGTAGTAGGCGACGACATCTTCCTCGTTGATCGCCTCGCCATCCTTCAACGGATCGGTTTTCGGCGTTTCGACGACCGGGGTCGTCGGTTGCGGGACCGGTTTCACGGCTTCCGTTGTTTCGGCCTGTTCATCCACCGTCCTTTCACGCGTTTTCGGATTCTCGGTCTGAGCAAGAACGCCGCTCGCGATCAACAAGGTCATTGCAAATACTGTTACTGCTTTCATCGCCATACTCCAAATAAGTCACAAATCGCTTCGAATTCCATCAAACTCGGGGAATCGGATCGTTCAGATTCCAAGATCTTGATATTTCAAACTCCAACACGAACACCGTGCCGATCGATCTTCGGGTCAATCATCTGCTTCCCTTTCGGAAGAGCACCGTTTTGATCGTTTCGAAGACGATCACCAGGTCGAGCGCCAGACTCTGGTTCTTGATGTAATAAAGATCAAACTGCAATTTCTGACGGGCGTCTTCGACCGACGCGCCGTACGGATATTTGATCTGCGCCCAACCGGTCAACCCCGGCGCGGTCAGGTGCCGATGTTCGTAGAACGGAATCTCCTTCGCCAACTGCTCTACGAAATGCGGACGTTCCGGCCGCGGCCCGACAAAACTCATTTCACCCTTGATGATGTTCCAAAATTGCGGAATCTCATCGACCCGGATCTTGCGAATAAGGCGTCCGACACGCGTCGTGCGGTCATCGACGGCCGTCGCCCAGATCGGCACGCCGTCCTTTTCGGCGTCCGTCCGCATCGAACGAAACTTGATCACCTTGAAGATATGACCGTGTTCGCCGACGCGTTCCTGGCTGTAAAAGACCGGTCCTTCCGATTCGATCTTGATCAGGATCGCCGCGACGATCGCGATCGGCAGCGAAAGGATCAAACCGACGAGCGCCATCCCCCGATGCACCAGCTGCCGGATCACGCCGGTCAAACGCGTTTCGCGTCCGCGGCCCGCGAAGATCAGCCACGACGGGCGCAGCATATCGACGTGAACCTGACCCGTAACGCGCTCAAAGAACGATGTGCACTCCTCGATCGAAACATTGCCGGCCAAGCTCATTTTCAAAAGCGCTTCGGTCGGAAAATTCCCGCGGCGTTCGCGCACGGCAATCACGATCCGGTCGACATTGACGTTTTTGATGATCTCTTCGAGGTGATCGGTTGTTCCGAGAACGCTCACGTCGGCAATCTTCGAATGCGGCGGGATGCCGTTCTCGGTCACGAATCCGACGATCCGATAGCCGGCGTCGCGGCGTTCCCAGACGGCGTCGGCAGTGTCACGCGCGGTCTTGCCGGTTCCGACGACGAGAATCTTCTCGCCGATGTCCGGATGGCCGGTCAAATAATGTATGACGAACCGCCAGCCGAGCAGGAACGCGAGAACGAGCGGCACCGAAATGACAGAAACGCCGCGTCCGATGAGAAGCGGCGGGACAAAATAGAAAAGCAGCGCGAGCAGCGCCCAGGCGATCCCGAGCGCCTGCACGAGCCGAAGCATCAGCTCGCGCCTGTTTCCCATTACCGTAAAATCGTAAAGATCGTAAAAATAGAGAACGAGCGTACAGACGAACGTCGCGAGTCCGATCTTGAGCCAGCCGTTGTTGCCGTTGAGCTGGTACTCCGAACCCGAAATTCCCAGCCGCAGATACAACGCGAGAATAATGCCGCCATAGATGATCGTTGCATCGGCAAGCAGTAACCCGACTGTTCTTGGACTGAGTTTGTTTGCGCCCATCTAAACCAACATCTAAATTCACGACGTCCGAGCCGCCTGATGGCGAAACTCCGAACGTTACTTTTTGTAGTATCCGTACCCGTATTGGGTCTCGTTCAGCACGTCTTCCGAGTGATTCAAAACCGTTCCCAGCATCCGGTCGCGCGGAACCGATTCAAGAATCCGGTCGATCGTGCCGTAGCGGGTGCGTCCGGCGCGGATGACGAGCAGTGCGCCGTCGGCGTGGTTGATAAGAATATTCGCGTCGGTAAAGATGCCGAGCGGCGGCGCGTCGATGATCACGAAATCGAACATCTCTCGCGCCTGACGCAGGATCTCTTTGAACTTCGGTCCGGAGATCAACTCGGCGACGTCATTGCGGGCCTCGCCGCCGGGCAGAACATAGAGTCCCGCGGGATTGAGTTTGATGATCGAAGTTTCGAGATCGGCGTCGCCGGAAAGGATGTGCGACAAGCCTCGATCGGCTTCGATCCCGAGATAGTCGGTCAGCGACGGCATTCGCAGATCGCTGTCGATGATCAGGCAGCGGATTCCGTCGGTCTGCGCGAGAAGCCACGACAGATTCAGCGCCGTGATCGTCTTGCCCTCGCCCGGATTGATGCTCGCGACGACGATCGACTGAAGTTTCTGGCGCTGGCTCTTATGCAGAATCTGCGTTCGCAGATTCCGGTATTCTTCGCAATAGTTCGAATGCGGCTGCGTGATCGATATCAGTCGGGGTTCGACGCGCTCCGGTTCCACGTCCCACACGGTAAATTCCGGCAGACGTGGAGTGGCGGAGCGCGCCGCTCCGATGGCGTTCAAAGTTGCCCCGGCAGTAATGATCGAAGTTGGTTCAGGGAGTGCCGTCCCGACCAACGTTTCGATCTGCCCATTGAACGCCGAGCTTGGTGTTCCGATCTTAAAAGCCTCGTCGGCAAACATCTCGGGCGGCGTCGTGACGCGCTTTGCGTTGCGTTCGAACGGCACGACCGTCGATGGAACCACCGGCCTCGCCGGGGTTTCATTCGTCTGCTCAACCTGTTTCTTCTGAAGTGCTTTTAGAATACTCATCGTTTTAGATCTCTGAGCTTGAAAGTGTGAACTCTGATCGCTTTGAAAAACGCGGGATCAAAGGTCTCAGATCCAAGTTCGAATCAATAGAATCCGCCAACTTCCTCGATCTCAAGACTAATGTCGTCATCCAGATCGTCGAACATCGGTCGCGAGTTCGGCTGTTCCTTGACCGGAGCTTTGGCCGCCGGCTGTTCGGTCCTGAACATCGGCCTCGCCTGTTCGGCTCGCGCCTGATTGCTCCACAATTCCTCGCGGGCTTCGGCCGTCAGAACACGTCCCGTCGGCGCGGTTTCAGCCGCTTGGTCGCTTTTCATAAGCGTCTCGTGGCGCGGCAGCAGGTCAAGGTTGTCGGCGACCTCTTCGATGATCTGGCGGCTAATGATCTGCTCACCCGCAGCATATGCGGCGAGCATCGCGTTATCGCAAAGGTTGTTGATCTGGCGCGGAATCCCTTCCGAACACTGGAAAATGAAATCGATCGCGCCCGGCGTGAAGACGCTCGGCTGGTCGCTTCCGGCTATCAGCAGGCGCTCAGTGATGTAGCGCTCGACCTCGTCGGTGCTCGGCAGCGAATGCATCTTGCAACGGAGCGCAACGCGCTGTTTTAGCTGGCGAAGATTCGGTTGGTTGAGCTTCTCGCGGAGTTCCGGCTGACCGGTCAGAACGATCTGCAGGTGCTTCGCGTTGTCCGACTCGAAGTTCATCAACAAACGGATCTCTTCGAGAACATAGTCCGAAAGCTCGTGCGCTTCGTCGATGATCAGCACGGTGCGCAGTCCGCGGCGATGGCGTTCTTCGAGAACCTTGCCCATCACCTGGAGCAGTTCGGCTTTGTTCGACCAGTCCTTGACACCGAGCATCTGCGTGACGTGATGATAAAATTCGTCGATCGAGAGACGCGGGTTGAAGACGTAGGCCGCGAGCACCGACGAATCGAGCCGGCGCAGGATCCAGCGCAGCGCCGTCGTCTTGCCGGTTCCGACCTCGCCCGTTAACACGACGAGTCCCTTGGCGTTCTCGAGCCCGTAATAAAGGCTCGCCAAAACCTCGTTGTAGCTCGGAGTGAACACGATAAATCGCGGGTCCGGCGTCAGTGTGAACGGTATGTCTTCCAATCCGAAAAATTCTTTGTACATTGCTTTCCCTCAGGTTGATTTCGGATTTGTGATTTCTGATTCCCACCAAGGCCCCGGCTTCCTTTCCACTCCCCCCCCCCACTTCCCACTTCCCTCCCTCTTCCACATTCCCCCCCCCCCCCCCCCCCCCCCCCCCTCCCCAAATCCCCAAATCCCCCCAAATCCCAAATCGCAAAATCCCAAATCGCAAAATCCCAAATCCCAAATCGCAAAATCCCAAATCCCAAATCCCAAATCCCAAATCCCAAATCACGAAACCAGGCGTTCGAAAATCTTCGTCGTCTGAAGTATCAACGCGATCAGCGGAATCGCTCCGATCGCGAGGATCGCGCCCGCCAGCAGACGCAGACGGCGTGAACGGGTCAGCCACACCTTTTCGTCGTGCGAAAGCAGCGGCGGAACCGAGGCCAGGACCGGAAGTCCCGTGTAATGCTTCGCGTCCTCGATGTTCTGGATCTTGAAGATCCGCGGCAGTTCGAAGATCGCGGCCAGGAACAACCCGATCGCGAGTCCGATCGCGGCACCGAGTGCGGTCAGCATTCCGCGTTTCGGCGCGACCGGCGATTCCGGCAAATTGGCGGGGTCTTGAACGCGGATCGTTTCGCCCTGCGCGTTCTCTTCGCGGTTGACCTGCATCGACGCGTCGTTGCTCTTTTTGACGAGATCGTCGTACGACTGTTTGGCCGACTGATACTGCGTGTTGATCCCTTCGAGCGCGACCTTGACGTTCGGGATCAGATTGATCTTCGACTCGAGCTCGGTGATCTGCACGGCGTTCGCCGCGAGATCCTGCTCCTTGAAGCGCATCTGTCCTTCGATCGCGACGATCTGATTCTGCAGCCGCTGATTTTCAAGCTCGATGTTCTTGCGTTGCAAGTCGGCTTTCCGGCTGCTGGACTGGCTTGCCAATCTAACCCGCTGGTCGGTGTTCTTGCGAAGATTCTCGATCTCTTCGTCGACGCGCGTGATCTCGTCTCTTTTGGCCGTGACGTCGGGGTGCTTTTCCTTGAAGACCTTCAGCAGTTTGTCGAGCTGGCCCTTGAGATCCGCCCGTTTCTGAACCAGCTGCGCGTAAGCCGGCGTGTCCTCGATGCGCGAAGCGACCTCGGCCGCTTCTTTGGTTTCCTTTTCGCCGAATTCGTCGTAAACGCGCATCTGGCGGTTGTTTGCCGAGATCTGATCGTTTATCCGGCCTTTTTCCATCGTCAGCGTTTCTTTTTCCTTGGCGATCGTTTCTTCGCGCTTGCGCAATCCTTCAAGCTGGGCGATGAGTCCCTGCGAGGATTCGGGCAGCGTTTCGACGTTCTTCATCATTATCTCGAGACGTTGCTTCTCAAGGTTGTCGAGAACTTCCTTTTTCGTCTTGAGCTCGTTTTCGATGAACTCGCGCGTCTTCTCAGCCGTTTGGGTCGACGCCAGAACCTGAGCGTTAACGTACTTGGCGGCAAGTTCGCTGGTCACGTTCCGAGTCGCATTCGGTTCGCGGTCGCGATAGGCTATGCGAAATGCGGAGAGTTTTTCATCGTTCGTCTTTTCGACCTCGACGACGATGTTCTTGCGCATTTTCTCGACGATCATCGCCGTATCCATTCCCGCCGCGCGCTCGCTTTTGAAAAGATCGAACTTGGTGATCATCGGTTCCAGCGACGACCGCGACAGAACTTCCTGGTTGATCGTCTGCAGACGTTGCGAGAGGTCCTCGTCCGTCAGCGGTTTGACGACGATGTCCGAGATCGTCGGCGGCTTGACGGTGAGCAGCGTTTTCGACTCATAAACACTCGGAAGTTTGTAAACGACATAGCCGATCGCCACGGTCATCGTGACCACCGGCAAAAGGATGAACCACTTTCGGCGTTTCAGCATCTTGACGAATTCGCCGGCTGTTCGTTGTCTGAATTCAACACTCATCTCAAATCTTCTCCGTACCTAGCCTTTTGCCGTTCCTCCGGTCTTTTCGACCGCAGCGTTTGATTCCGACTCGCTTTTCCTCAGGATCCACCGCAGCCCGATCGTCAAAGCGATCAGCGCGATTCCGAAGATCAGAAGGCCGAGCGATTCCGGCATAAAGCCGAGGATCAAGTTCTGGTTCGTTGCCTGCATCAGGTAAAACATCGTCTTACTTCTCCGTTAGAGTGTCGCGAGCAGCGACTTCGCTTCCTGCGCTTCCTTCGCGGAAAGATTCTTTCCGTTCTGCAGCGAAGCTTCGACCTCGCGACGCGCCGAAGCTTTGTCTCCCGCCGACGCAAGCGCTGTCGCGAGACGAATCCTAAACGCCGAATTGATTTCGGTTCCGTTGCGTTTCGCTTCGGATTCGTCGAGCGCGACCGCTTTCTTCATCTGTTCAACGGCCGGCGAGTACAATCCTTTCTTGAAATACACCCAGCCGAGCGTGTCGTAATAGCCCGCCGTGTTCGAATACTTGTTGACCACCGCCTGTGAAAGTTTCAGCGCTTCGTCAAGATTTCCCTGGCCCCGGTCGGCGATGATCCACGCCAGATTATTGGCCGCGATCGGCGTTCCGGGCGCGAGTTCGAGCGCCTTGCGATAGTTCTTTTCGGCATCCGCAAAATTCTCGCGCGATTCTTCGAGCATTCCGATCAACGTGTAGATCGCCGGGGACGCTTTCTTCTCAATGACCTTTCTATACTGGTCGATCGCTTCCGCCGTCTGATCGCGTTCAACGAGGATCGACGCGTACGTCGAATATGCCGGCAGATACTCGGCGTCGAGTTCGATCGAGCGCTTCAATGAAACTTCGGCCGCTGCGACGTTTTTCTCGGTGAGGAAGATGTCCGCCTTCAGATAATGAAACGCCGCCGTTTCCGGTTTGTCGCCGTTGGCGGCGATCGCGGCGTCGATCTTCCCGTGCGCGTCCGCGTAGCGCTTCTGACGGCTGAGCACGCCGAGCGCACCGCTCAGAGCGTCGAAATTGCGGGCGTCAAGCGCCGACGCCTTTTCGTAAAGGCTCAGGCTCTCGTCCAAATTCCTTTCGGCCGCCGCGACCTTTGCCAGATTGATCAGGGCGGGAGCCGAACGGGGCGCGTTCTTTTGAACTTCAGAGAGGTCGGCCTTCGCATCCGCAAGTTTCCCAAGTTCAAGATTCGCCAATCCGCGCGCCGAAAGCGCCCGGAAACGAAGTTCCGAGATCTCGCCGGCCATCGCCGAATTCGCCGCAATGGTTCCGCCCGCCGCCTGGACGAGTTCGTTGGCGATCCTAAACGCGCCCGCCGCGTCGCCGTCGGCGAAAGCCGCCTGGATCTTCAGAAGCCGGGTTCTGAGATAGTTCGGATGATACTTTTCGAGGTCGCCGATGAATGCCCGCGCCTGTTCGGTCTGGCCCATCGCGAGACGCGCTTCGACCATATTGAACAAAGCGTCTTTGTGGCTCGGAAGCGTCTTGAGAACCTGCTCGAGATCCTTGACCGCCTCTTCCGCCCGATTCTCGGCAAGCGCGAGGCGCGATTTGAGGAGCAGCGCTTCGGTATCCTTGTCGTTGATCTTCATCAGCTCCACGATCTGCTCCGACACCTTTTCGCTTTCGCGCCGGTCGAGGAAGATCTCGGCCAGGCGGTATCGGGCGCGAACGTATTCGGGAGTTTCACCGATGATCGCCGACAGCAGCTTGACGGCCTCGTCGCCGCGGCCGATGCGTGAATAGAATTCGGCGAAGGCGAGGCGGCTTTCGGGGCTGTTTTCCTGAAGCTCAACAAGTTCGCGATGAATTTGTTCGGCCTTGTCGTATTGTTTCTCGGAAGTAAAGAAGTCGGCGATCGCCTCACGCGATTCGATGTTTTTGGGCTCGACTTCGATCGCTTTCCGGAACTGCGCCTCGGATTCGTTCGAACGATCCGCGAAATCGAGGAACCTTCCGTATTCAACATAACCCGCGGCCGCATTCGGATTGGCCGAAATCGCCTTCTTGATCGTTTCCTCGGATTCCTTGGCCTTCTCGATCTTCATAAAATAGCGGGCCTTTGAGATGTAGGAATCGGTCCGCTTTTCGTCGAGCGCGATCGCGTCGTCCAGAACCTTAAGAACTTCCGTTTCGGGTTTCATCTGGACCGCAAAAACGGAGGCCTTGAGAATCCGGCCTTCAATGAAATTCGGATCCTTCGCGAAGACCTCTTCAAGGATCTTCTCGGTTTCGCCGACCATCGGCGGCTGCACGAGCAGGTAATAGTTTCCGAGTTTGACCTTCGCCGCGAGATTATCCGGAGCGAGTTCATTCGTTTTGCGAAGCGCTTCGACGGTCTCGCTGAATTGTCCGAGGTTCTCGTAGGCGCGCGCCAGTCCCCAATGCGCCGCAGCCGAATCACGGTCAATGTCGGCCGCCGTCCGGAACTCCATCAAGGCTTCGTGGAATTTTCGTTTCTGGAGATATTCTTCGCCCCGGGCAAGATGCTGGTCTTTCGAACCGCCGCAGGAAACGACAAAGACGAGCAAACTGCACAGCGCAATTTGCACGAATAAACGGAAGGTAAAATTATGGCACTCACTCAATCGCATTTCTTTAAGTACGCGTTTCCGATCGTTGGCTCACGGCGTTGGGTCGGGCATTGACTTCCGGCTCGCGATATCTGCCTGATTCCGTTGGGGGGCAATCCCAACGGAGTTTCGGGAAACGCAAAGTTTTCAAAGCTTTACCGGTTCAAGTCGCCGGTACTCAGAAGAAGTTGCAATCAGCTTCTGATTTCAGAAAAAACTCGTTCGCATATGTCCGAAAGAGCGAATTCGGCACAGCACGATGCCTTGTTCGCAAATTACGGAATCAGTTTCTGAAAGATTTTTCTCAGGGGTAAGTCGTAAGACTAACACAAACGAGTGATTTGAATAAAGCAGGTGACGGCGGAAACCGGGAAATCGGTCGGGAACTATTCCGGGACGTGGGCGCCGAGTCTCTCTGCGAGCCGGGCCGAAAGGTCGACGGCCGATCGTGTCGCGCCGGCTTCGTCGCCGCCGGCCGAGGTCATCACGCGAACCATCGCGCCGTCGCTTCGGCGGCGGACCACGCTGTCCCATACCATATTGATCTTGTCGCGGTACTCGCTCGCTTCGGATCGGCCGCGGCCTTGGTACCAGTAGATCATCACCTCGCGGTAGGCGCCGTTTTCAATGATGTAGCGATTTGCCTTGAACGTCTTCCCGTCGGGCAAAGGGATCTCGATAAGTTCCGGTTCCTTCATTACCCAACCGGCTCCGGGAAGACAGTTCTGCGGACTGTGATAAGTCACTCCGGAGCGTTGCGAGGCGTAATAGCCGACGTAGACGTTGGCGATGCGCCCGTCGGTCAGAAGATACTCGCGCATCGTATAGTCAGAGGCTCTGAGAACGCTTTCAGTCGCTTCGCCAAACCTGATCTCGCCGCCTTTCTGGCGCCAGTCCCCGAGCGTCATCGAAAGTTCCGAAAGCGGCGCACGCTCAACCTGCGTTTCGCCGCGCCGGTCGAACCAATTGACGAAAACTCCGCCGACGACGAGGACCGCAATGACAAGCAAAACGCTTTGAGGCCTGGGATTCTCGATCTTCGATTGCGGGATTTCGGCGGCCCCGGTTCTTGTGCGATCGAACTTCTTAAGGACAAGATTCACGCCGATCAAAAGAAGGAGCGCGACGACGTAAACGAGCCAACCCGAAGCGTCGTGCCACGTGCCTTCGGTCGCGCGCTTTCCGAAATTGTACGTCAGCACGCCGGTCGCCGTGACGCGCGCGGCATTCGTCAGGACCGCGATCGGAATCGCCGCCAGCATCAGGATTGCCATCCGCCAAAAGTCGAAGCCGCCCAGCATCTCTCGAAAGTTCCCGAAGATCCGTCCGCGCCTTTCGCTGGTGAAATATCCGAGGATCAGCGCCAGCACCATCAACGTCATCAGCGAACGAATCCCGCTACAGGCCTCGACGACCTCGAGCGCGATGACCTGCGTTGCACCGCTCGGCAGGATCTCGATGACGTTGCCTTTGCGGACCGTCGGAACATCGAACAGACGAATCCCCCAAACCGCTGCCTGCGACGCCTGAAGCTGAAGCGGGAACGCGATCTTGTTGAAGATGATCTGCGGGATCGGGATCGAGAGCAAAAGCAGTCCGAACGGAACCGTCAAAAACCGGAGTATTCGGGAGCCGAAAAACCAGATCACCAATCCGGCGATCATCACGACCATCGAGATCCGCTGCGTAAAAAGTTCAGCGCCGAGTGTTCCGCCGAGAAGTAACAGGAACGCGGTGACGATGACCACGATGCCGAGGAGGCTCGACGGATTCAGTCGGATGGCGCGGATCTCATCCCACTCCGACCAGATGATGAATCCGATGACAAATGGCACGAGCAAGCCGTGAGAGTAATTCTCGTCGCTCCACCAATCGCGGCCGAGTTTTGTGAGCACGCCGGAATACAGGAACGCGAACGCCACAACGATCGCGAGCGGACGCCAGAAGAACTTCGGGTTTAACGAATCAGAATTCATTGACCGTGATTTTCGGGCCCGATCGACTTTGACGAAATCGAAAACCCGCATAATTGGCTTCCGGGACGCTCAAGCTGAAGGCCGTATTTGCCGACCGATGCTTCGTTGATATCCGGAACGTCTTATCAACAAACGTCAAATCCGGCGAATCTTCCGAAACGGAGTTAACGGATCGGTTCACGGAGCATCATTTCGGCGGTCTGTTTCGCGAGTTCGGCCGCTGCCGGATTCGATTCCTTAAGCTGCGCGATTTGCCGAAGCGCTTCTCCGGTGCGCGAAAGCAAACGAACGAGATCGCCTTCCTCGGCCTTCGAACGAAAGACGAGTTCGTCCCAATTCATCCCTCCGGCCCAGCATTCGGCCGCCGCCGCCGCGGAAAAGTTCAGATCGGGCGCCGGCTCGACGCCGAACTTCCATTCGACGTTCGAGACGTTGAAGACGATCTCCTCAAACTCGGTCAACAGATCGAGCACGCGATTCGACAGATAGATCTCGCCGTAATTCCTGTCGGAGTCGGCCGCGAGCGACGCCATCAGCGCGGCGGTTGTTTTAATGTCGAGACCGTCGAAGATCCCGCGGCTGATGGCCTCGCCGACCAGAAGCGGGCGGTCGACCCGAAGATCGGCGAGCCATTTCCCGCGTTCGGTAACGAGTTCGGCGGGGAAGTCGAGATAGCCGAAGTGATCGAGGACTCGTGCGCGGCGTTCGAACGGCTGCCAGATCTCGCCGCGCAGTGTTTCGATGTCGCGTTCCGTCGATTCGATCAACCCGGCGTCGTTCCAGAGTTCCCAAAGCAGTTGATTCGCTTCTCGTTTTTGATCTTCTGACAGACCGGCCGCGAGGAGACGGTCGATGGCGTCGCCGATAACCTCGACCGGCAGGTCCGAATCGACATTTATTGCGGCGATACGCGGTTCTTCGAGCGGCGTGTTCGTGCCGCGATAAATCTCGTCCAGGGCCTTGTCAAGCGAACGCTCTTCGAGCGGATAGGTCGTCTCAAAAACACGTCCGATCTGCGAAAGCGCGAGTGTCGCTCCCTGGCCGTCGTCGCGCATCGCAACCACCTTGTCGCCGAAAACGTTCAAGACGAGAAAGAATTTGCGGGAATTGCGGCCCCGGGTCACGATTCGGCCGGCCCCGACGTTGTCGCGCAGCCAGTTTTGACGAACCTCGGCGCGGGTTTGCGGTAGCTTCTCCTGCAGCCGAAGGCGCGCGCTTGTGAGCCGCTCGAAACCGCGAACGGAATCGACCGTCAATCCGAAACCGCTGCCGCCGAGCGCCTTTTCGATCTTTCCGGCGGTCGTCGAAACGGATCGTTCGAGCTGTGAGATCTGATGCGATGTCTCGCGAAAGGCAAAGCTCTTTTCGGCGATCTCGCGAACCTGGCTGAAACTCTTGAAGGCGTCAAGCAGGTTGAGAAGGCTCGAATAGGTCGCGCGGAAACGGCTCGTCAGCGCATCGGGCGGCGATTTCAACAACTGCGCGAGCTTCGGCGGATTCTGAAATTGCCCGGGCGCGAGGACGACGAATCCGACGTTGTCCTTGCCGCGGCGACCGGCGCGGCCTGTCATTTGCTGAAGCTCGGACGCCTGAAGCGAACGCCAGCCGTCGTTGCCGCGCGTGTCCGCGTTGGTCACGACGACGGTCCGCGCCGGAAAATCGACGCCGGCGGCGACCGTCGAGGTCGCGAAGATGGCGTTCAGGAGTCCGCCCGACATCATCTTTTCGACGAGCAGCTTCCACGCCGGAATGTGTCCGGCGTGATGAGCCGCAACGCCTCCGCGAAGCAGTATCTTTCGATGCTTGTGCGATTTGATCTCCGGGAATTGGGCGACATACTCGTCGAAGAGTTTCTGTCTTTTCGCCTCCTTTTCGGGATCGGTGCGCTGCGAGCGGTCGCCCGCGACCTCGGTCGCGGCCTCGTCGCATTTCCGCCGCGTAGGCAGAAAGATGATCGCCGGCAGCAGGTTATAGTTCCTGAGCGACGTGATCAGCTTGGGCGGCGGAATCTCGGGCAGTTTGAATCTCACACTCGTTGAATTCTAGCTTATTCTGCCGGGGGTGGGAAGAAAGCGCTGTTGGGAGCGGAGAATGTCAACCGACGGGTTTGTCGCCGACATTATCGAATCAATCCGGGCAGGTTCACTTCCGGCGGCCAAACGAGGTCGCCGGACCGTTGGATGTTCCTCGAAAAACGAGGCTGATCTCGGATTATCCTTGCCTTTGCTGATAGATGTGCGCTGCAGCGCCGATGATCAGGCTGATCAGCGCGATGATGTCAGCATAAAAGACACGCGCAATTTGGGAATTGTACCCGCCAACGGCCGACGCGAGCCAAATGAATGAAACGACGCTGACTAAACCAGCGATGAAGGCCGCTGTCTGATATTGCGGCTTGAAAGCAGCGAAAAGAAGGAAGAATCCAAGAATCCCGAACAAAACCGCCCGGTGGCGCATCAGGATCGAAAGATTCGGATCTTCGAATGAAAGTCCGTAAAGCGCCGTCAGACGTTGGTTCCCGAGCGCCCCGGCGAGGGGGAGAATGTGGATCACCGCTACCACAACCAACATTGCCGATATTATGTATCGCATAGAATTCTCCTGACGCTCCGCCCACGAGCGCTACGGTGCCGGGAATCTCAGCGCCTCGCGCATTACCTGAAAGATCCAGTTTTGCTCCATCGAGCCGCGGACGAGGTTCGAACCCGGGCCGATGGCGTAGATCGCGACGTCCTCGCCGCCGTGTGTTTCGCTCGCCAGCGGAACCAACGCTTCCTGCTTGTAATCGGGATCGGTCACTTTTTCCGGATCGGGTTGCTGGCGCGGTGTCACCTTTCGCGCGCCGGGACCGTTTTGATAGCCGAGCGTCGTGTACGGCCGGCCATCGGCGTCCTTGTCGTATTTGCTGTCCGGATCGCCTTTTTCATCGGCCGATCTGACCAACCCGAGAATGTTGTTGCCGCGCGTCGGATAGCCGGCCATCAGGAATGTGTGACTGTGGTCGGCGGTGACGATGATCAGCGTGTCTTTAAGGTCGACCTTCGAGACGGCCGCGCGGACCGCGTTCGAGAGTTCGATTGTTTCGGTCAGCGCCCGAAACGCGTTGCCTTCGTGATGCGCGTGATCGATCCGGCCGCCTTCGACCATCAGAAAATAGCCTTTCTTGTTTTTCGAAACGATGTCGATCGCCTTCGAGGTCATTTCCGTTAGCGACGGCTCGCCTCCCTTATCCTTTGGGCGGTCGTATTCGTAATTGACGTGAGAGGGTTCGAAAAGACCGAGCAGGTGCTTAGTCTTTTTGGCGTCGATCCGATCGAAGCCCTCTTTGTTCCAAACGTACTCCGAGTCCTTGAATTTCGCGCCCCACTCGGCCGTTAGGTCGCGGCCGTCGAGCCGCTCTCCGATCTTCGTTGAATACTCGGGATCGTTCGTCGTTTTCGGCAGGAACTTCGAGCGTCCGCCGCCGATCGCAACTTCCAGGCCGTCGCCGACCGGAAACTCGATCAATTGGCGCGCGATATCGGGAAATCCGGTCTTGCGCGCGTCGGCCGGCAGTTGCGCGTCCGATTCCCAGTCGCGGTTCGACGTGTGCGCGTAACACGCCGCGGGCGTCGCGTGCGTGATGCGCGCGGTCGAAACGACGCCGGTCGAAAGGCCGCGCTCTTCGGCCATCTCGAGGATCGTCGGCACGCGGCTCGCGGCGACCGTCCGGTAATCGTTGCGGACGACGGTTTGATCGACAGACAAAGCGCCTTCGTCGGTTTTTACGCCGGTCACTATTGCTGCCATCGTCGGGGCCGAATCCGACGTTTGCTGGTTAACGCTATATGTTTTCGACAGTGCGAGATTCGGAAATTCTTCGAAGCTCAGGCGGTTTTCCTCGCCACTCTCGCCGCGCAGCTGGCCTTCGAGAATGCGGCTCGCCGTCAGCGTCGAGATTCCCATCCCGTCGCCGATGAACAGGATAACGTTCTTGGCGCGGCCGATCTTTCCGGCGACAGCTTTGTTCCGCTCGATCGCCCTTTTGCCGTCCGCATACCAGAACGCCCGGTTTTCCTGTCGTTTGACCGGAAACGGCGGCGGGACTTTCTCGTCAACCTGCGCCCGCAAGGGAACCGAACAAAAAAGCGCCACGATCAAAACGAGCCGGGCAAAAATGTCGATTTTCTTCATAACGGGCATTTTATATCGGTCAGCCCCGAAGACGAAGAGGAGGCAAGCGGGAATTCCCGATTCGAAGGCGGAGTCCCGCATTCGGGCGCCGTTAAGAGAAGTGAAATGGGGAATGAACCCAAATTACGCATTAGCTGTCCAGGCGCAGGAATCAGTCGTTTCTTCCTATTGCCTGCGTTCCTTTCAGGCGCGGCCGATTCGTTAGACAGATATTAGGTTCGAACGGGGCAACCTTTAGAAACACCCGGACTGTGCGTAAAGCTGTGCCCGCCGCGAGATAATGTCCGAGGCGGGCGGGCTCAACGAACTGATCCGGCGGCCGAATGGCCGGATCGCTCTTACTTCAAACTTAGACAGGCTGAAATACCGGACGAATCGTCGTCGGCCGCACTCGTGATCAAGCCAAGGCCAAGATCAGCATAAAACTCTTCCCACCCGTCCAATAGGATCGAAATTACGCTTTGCCGGCGCTTTCGTGCTTTTCCGGTTCTCTTCTAACGCCGATCAGAGTTATTCGGCTCATTGAGCCAAATTAATCCGCTATTGTCGCCGGCCTCTGTACCAAAAGCCGCCCCCGCCGAATAAAAGTACCAGAACTACAATAATAATGATTAACGTTGTTGTATCCATTGTTTTTCTCCTTTCCAATCGCTGCAGTGCCATCAGACGGACACGCTCACGATCCCGATTAACCGTGGTGTACAAAAATGGAAATCATTCGTGGTGATCAACCGATAAACCTTGTACGCTGCGGTAATCTTATATCCATTATCAACCAGACAATATTTTTCACCGTGCGATAACGCACAGATTGCCGCCCTATTTAGGCGCAAATCATGGTTGAATCCGGATCGAAGCAGTGAAGGTTCGCGGGTGCGTGAGGGAAACGCAGGTTTGGTACATATCAGCCGACATTGGATCAGCGATCTGAATCTACTTCTTCAAGCGTGCGGAGCACGCGAACTTGCGATAGCACCACGTGAAGCGGAGCGGAACGTGGTGACCGATCGAATGGCGTCCAAAGCGTGTGTAACACGCGCAACTCTTCGTGGCTGCAAAAGGTCCGCGTGTTTCGCACGCTCACCTGAATTGTCCGCTACTGACACCTGGGTTTCGCACCGCTTCACGTGGTGCTATCGTCCGTGCGTGTGCTCCGCACACTGAATCCGTTTTTCCGAATGGCTCCACGGCAAACTTCTACCGCGTGGCGGACACTCTGAAATCTGAAATTTGAGATTCGAGGTCCCGATGGCGATTTCCGAGGACGAACCATGCGCGACAATTGCCAAACGCCAAGGGTTCTTTTCGACATTTGAGGATCTTAATGCTTGAAGCCAACTGGGCTGATCGCGGGATTTTTAACAGAAGAACTAGAAGGTACGTTTTGGGGTACAGTGGACGAAAATGAAAAAGAGTCATCTTGACGATGACTCTAAAACCTCTGGTTTTATTGATGATAATGGCGGAGCCGACGGGACTCGAACCCGCGACCTCCAACGTGACAGGCAAGTATTCGAGCTTCTAAAAGAGGGTTAAATATGCCTGTTTTCAGGCACTTAGCAAAAACAAGCAACTAGGTTTCGACTTAGTTGCTTTATTTATGCGGAGTATTTTGGGTACGTTTTTGGGTACCTTTTCTATCAAACTGCTTTACCCCTAAATTGCTTTGCGGTTATCATCGCCGGACGATGAATCCACGCGGATTAGCCTTCATAGCAATTGGGATTGGATTCTGTTTATTAACGGCTGGAATTTATTTGGCGGTTTAACCAACCGCAACATCGCAAGCTGTCCAAAATACACCCACAGCACAGGCGAATAGCTCCAATATGACGGTTTCGGCATAGCGAACGCGAACCTCGGTTTCGTGCCAGTCGTCCGTAATTTGTTGGCTGGGAGACAGGGATTCGAACTCCGATAGGCAGATCCAGAGACTGCAGTCCTACCATTGTCCCCTCAGCTTTATGAAATCAATAACTTAAAAGCGTCTCTTCGAAACGCTTTTCACTTAGTCTGAATATCAAAAATACTCAGTTTTGTGCAGCAATTACTTTACCATATTTATGTTTAATATGTATAATCACCGGATATGTCTAAATGGATTCTAACTGTCATTGCTTTGATACTAGCAGCGTCGGGCGCACTGTTTATTTATGTCTGGTGGAGTGAGCGTAGTGAGACTGTAGAAGTACAAAAAACCGCTGGCGGCCAGAACGTAATGGTTAACGGACAGCCAGAATTTGCTCCCAGTCCAGATACCTATAAGTTCGCGGTCCATAAAGGCATTTGGGGAGACCCCGCTATCTTTATTCCCAGGGGAACTTACGTGAGGGTTACTTCTGATAAACCATTCACTATGAAACTTGGAGATAGAGACCGAATGGAAGGCGTGATGCTAAACAACACCGGTTTTACAACTCGGCATATGGTCGTTACTCCAGACTGGGACGAAAAGTATTCGACACTTTATAACGATGATGCGTCGAGCGTGGTCAGTTTTGAGCCATTCATGAAAAACAGAGTAGTGACTGACTCTCAATTGCCCCTATTGGTGAAATCCGAACTTGACGCCAACATTCTGGTCGAGACCTGGAAGATACCGCTTATTCTTAAACGGAAATAATGCTTATTGCTGGAATAATATTGATCCTCGTGGCTATCGCTTTGGTGGTCTGGCTGGTCTTTTATTCCTTCAACCCTTCCAGTAAAGAACTTAGCGAACAGGTAAAAAACATTGGTGACCGTTACGACCCGAATATCAAACAAGCGGCCGCTAGGAGGCAGTCAAACAAAGCTATTACACGAGCAGCACTGGCGTCCGAGTTGAAACAAGAGGTGTCTGCGGTTCATGAACTCGATACGACAAAGACTAAGGCTGTTTTTTTAAGTGATCACACTCTTCCCCGGTTAGAACGCGAAGAAGAACTTTCGCTTACGCAGCATCAGCACGCAATAGACAGTCTTAATCTTCAGCGCAACCTCATTTCTTACGCCCAGGCTAGCGGCATGGACGTAACAACGTATTTGGAGGTTCTGAAGACACGTGCCCTAAACGAAGCGGAGATCCAGAAAATCGAAGCTCAGGCACAAGCCAACCTAAACGGTGGGTTTATTCTCCAGCTTCAGGCTTATCAGCGTCTTGCAATGCTCAGAGATAATTTAGATGCGCTTTATGAGCGTGAACACCAGATTCAAATCGGCAATGACCCTGAAACTGTAAAAATAAAGAAACTGGGACAAGTAACCGAAGACATCAAAGTTTTAGAGGAGGATATAGGTGGCAGAAGACAGAGATTACTTCAAGCTTTTGACGAAAAAGACTCTGAAGGAAGCGACGAGGATTCCGACCTTAGATGAGGTTGTATCTAAGCAATGGAAATCCCTTCACGCCCATAAAAAAGATGAGCTTTTGTCTATAGGGCGGTCTCTAAATCAAGGCGATTTATGGGTAACCCAGGCGGAGCGTGAAAACCACTTCTGGGTATTAGGCTCAACAGGTGAAGGTAAGTCGCGTTTTCTGGAGTACCTGATCCGCAAAGATATAGACCGCCTTAAGGCCGACGCTCACCTATCCAAGAATAAACGCCGGTCGTGTTCGCTTTGTTTTATAGATCCCACCCCCCAAGGCAAGATTGCACATAACGTTCTCAACTACTGCGCTTCGATTGGTTTCAAGAAAGTCTTTCTGATTGACGCTCACCAGATTTCGTTTTCACAGAAAGTTCCGTGCATCAATCCGATTGACTACAACTACTCAAATATTGTCGATTCAGTGGACTACCTGAAAGACGCCTTCCGAGTTTTGTTCGAGGTTGAGGACGAGTCAAAGACAGCCTACATTACGACGTACCTGACCGCGATTTTTACTATACTGCACTATGCAGGATTAACGTTGCGGGAGCTAATTTATTTCACAATGCCTTTTGTTAAAGGTGATCAGGAGTCGATTCAGTATGCTGAAAAACGCGAAGAGATTTACCTGTTGGTCGAGAGAAGACTCCAGTCCATCCCCCTCCAGCATCGTGATATAGTTAAGAAACACCTATCAGAACTTCGATTCGCGTTCAGTAACATTCCAAATTTCACACGAGAGTTTGGCTCCACCGCACGAAGAATCAATACGTTGGTGAACAATCCAAACCTCACGCTGATCCTGGGCCACCGGCGAGGAATCAAGATTGATAAATTGATTTCGGACGGATGGGTGCTTCTAGTTAATGCATCGACAGGTGGAGGCCTCGGCACGCTCCAGACCCGCCTACTTGCCACCATCGTTATCAACCAGCTTATTCAGTCCATTGAAAGGATGCGCCACAACGGGTTTGATAAACCTTTCTATCTCTACCTAGACGAAGCGCAGCAGTACGCGACGGACAAACTGGTGGAGGTTCTTAACACGAAGAGGAACATCAAGCTCCGCATGATTCTTTCTAATCACTACCCGAGTCAGTTCAAACCGAAGGTAATGAAATCGGTGGAGAGCCAGACTAAAACGAAAATTGCTTTCTACGTTGAGGACAATACCGAGCGCAAGAATGTTGCCAGCCAATTCTATGGTGGCTCGATTCCAATCAACCAGGTGGAATACGCTCTAAGGCAGCAGCAGAAACGCCAGGCAGTGATGAAACTAGGTAAAGACGGAGCGGTGATAGCGAAGACTCATGAGGTTCCTGACGCTAAGATAGATAAGCAATTCTTGACCGATTTAATAAGTTCGAATAACTACGCAACAATTAACGAAATCTTTGAAGACTATGATGACCGATTCCCCACTCTGGAGGGTGCTGAAGGCACTTCATCTGGAAAAACACATGACCGCAAAACAGCTAACAAAGCTAATGTACCCGGAACAGGATCAAAAGACCGCGTACGAAAAGGTGTCAAAAAACCTCCAGAAACTCCGGAAACAGGGACTATTAAAATCTAAGTCTTACGGTCTCATTCCTAAGAAAGGAGCCTCAGAATACTTCTGGTCTCTTGCTAAGCACGACATAAACAAAGAATACGGTTACGTTCCTCCCAGAGCAGAAGTCCATGCGAACAAGTACACGCACGAAAAACTCTGTACCGATGTTTTTGTCGCACTTGCTATTACCGGAGTTCTCGAAGACTGGAAGGCTCATACCAAGATTGCCAACGGCGTGATTCCCGACCGTACGGCAAAGATTGGCGGGGAGACTTACTTCTTTGAAATCGAGCGTGGGACCCAGAATGCAATCGCTCAAAAACTTTGGGCTTACCAACAACACTACAGGCAATCAAAGGAAGATTTCCGAGTCATCTTTCTCGTGATGGATCAATCCCAGATAGATGCCGGCCAGAAGATATTAGACAAGGCGACGAACCACTATTCGATAATACTGCACTCGGATTTCTGCCAAAATCCCTTTGCTGAATAGTTCCATTACGAGTTCCAATATGAGTTCCAAAAGGCTGGAATCAAAAAGGCTCTGACACCCCTATATTCACGAGCTTTTATCTCCCTATTGCCAGATGAGATAAGGGCAGTCAGAGCGTTCCGCAGTACGCCTCCGCTTTGCGTTCGGCATAAGTAGAATTGGTTGTAGGTGTAGAGACGATTGGTCTGATTCTTGAGAGAATCGGTAATCGTCTTTTTTGTTTGGTGTGAAACGTGGGATAGGAGGTATCTGGGTTTCTGGTTTAGTAGGTTACAACGGGGAACGGTAGAAGGTATTTTATTTTGTGTTTAGTGGGTAGTCGTTTGGTTGATCCAAAGACAGCCAAAAGAGAGTGGTAGGCATACTCACAGTCTTCGCATTTTACCCGACAGCTTACCGTGTCAAGAATAGGTTGTTATTTATCCCTCCCGCTTATGTTTATTGAGGTTTTGTTTTTAGAGAGGAGGAGGAGTCGAGAGTAGTTTTTAGTTTGGTAGAGGCGTGAGCATAAATTATTCATTCTTGACACTGGGTAAGCAATCAGTCGGGTTGATGCGAGACATAGTGAGTGATGCCAGCTAGCTGACTATTTAATTATTAGCCGGTGAAAGGTTTTGTATGGGACGAGATTTTAGGTTTGGGAATCCGTATCAATATGCATATTCAAGATGTAACCATAGCCCGAGGAGGATGTTGTTCTACCGCTTGTCAGTTGTTTTCAATTTAGGCTTTATTACGGGAGCCGTGATGAAAGGAGTTCTATGAGATTCGCGCTTGGAACGTTGTGAGCAACGCCAGCGGCAAAGGAGCAGATGAAATCGGTTGGGATTGACGAGATTGAGTTACCGGGGATGAAGAAGCTGTGGATCAGCGGTTGAGAATCTTTTCGGCCTGTACGTATGGTCGAGTGAAATTTTGGGTAACAACGGAAGCAGACAGAAGTGCAACGACGATTTTATTGCCGTCAGAATATTAAAGCTTTTATATGATTATCAAATGTATTAGGTGTAGCAAAGTATAGAGTCCAGGAGAGGTTCATGATAACAAGGGTAAATGTCCGTTATGTCACCTCAATGAATATCTATTCTTTGTGAAGAATCACGTTGAAAATTAGAGAATAGCCCGGCTTCGGTCGGGCTTTTTTCTTGTTCCGTTACCTCAATAAGGGATTTGCTAGTATGCAGATAACAAGTTACCTCTAAGGCTCCCCAAAGGGCTAGCCTTGCGAACGCTTTTCATTAACCCGAAAGTGGCGGTGTGTTCCGACTGTCAGATTTTTCAAGACGGCGAATATCTACTATTATTAAGGGACACCCAGCACGTATACGTGAAATCGCCTGTTCCCGACCCACACGGTCAAGCAATACAAAAGGATAATATTCGATCAACTTCGGGAACAAAACCCCGACTTGTATATCTAGCTATTTAACTATTGACGCCCTTCCAATGCTCGACGAGAAACGAAAACGCCTAAAAAAATACACTCGCGAAAAACCCGAAAATTTACCACCGCGTCGAATCACTCCACGATCGATCGAGATAATAGATATAATTCACCGCTACAAATTTATCCCGACGTCTTTGATCGTTCGCCTTGTCGATGGCGACATAAGAACCACGGAGCGACACTTGCAGAACCTTTATCATCAAAGGTTGATTAACCGTTTTGCTTTTCCCTCGACCTACTACCCTACTGAGTTCAATTACTACCTAGATACGAGGGCCGCCTTAAAGCTTCTTATCGATAATAACTATAAAATAGAGGAAGCCGATTACGAGGTTATAAGCAATAACCGGGAGAAGGATTACTGCACCGTTACCATGGGACGCGAGATGGTAAAGATGCAAGGCCGCCTAATGCACCTGCACCACGAGCTAATGATCTCAAGGTTTCACTACATGGTAGAGAAAGCTTGTGACAAATCCGGCGATAAGGTGAAATTGTTGGGCTTTTATCAAGGTTCACAGCTTTGGAATAACATCGAAGTATCCAAGGTTTACTATGATCGAGACGGCCGGCTGATAGAATCCGACGCAACCGAGAGACTACCACACCGGCCGGATGCATTCTTTGCTCTACACTTTCCAGACCGTGAGGGCGACGAGCAGACACAATGTTTTTTCTACGAGGCCGATCGGAAAACCACATCGGTAAAGAAGATGCAAAAGAAACTACGCGCTCACTTCCACTATATAGTGAAGCAAAAAAAGCACGTCGAAGATTACGGAGTAAATCGGATTCGAGCGGTCCTGGTCGAATCGACAGAAGACCACTGGACAAATACGCTGCGAACGACTGCGGGACATCCGACCGTTTCCGGAAGTAAGCCCAGTCCCCTGTTTTGGTTCACGCCCTCGGACCTGGCCTTTGAAAAATTAATACCGGTAACGATAAAAGGTGCTGAAAAACACATTCCCATTTATCTTGAGAAGCCGGAATTGGTTTTTGCGAAGATCTGGGCGACACCGGCCGAGTCCGACGATAATCCGGTATTTCAATCACTAATCGATTAAGTCAATGCGCGGATATAAATGGATCTGTGGAAGGCTCAACTCGTCGTCGACTAAATACTCCAGAGCGATTCCACCTGTCCGAGCATAAGACAATAACAACTGGACCGGCGGTTCACGTTTGTCGTTTTCGAACTCGGATATCTGCCCAGAAGTCAGTGGGCTATGTGTATAATTCAGGCTCTTCACCATTTCCTCCTGAGTAAGACCTAAGTCCTGTCGAATTTGTCGAAGTTTTGAGGCTAGATGAATTGGTTTTGGCCGGCGTGAACGTCCCATCAGATCCCTCCTTTCGCAACGTCGTCCGATGGTCTAATCTTGCTAATACTCCTAAATAGGAGTATTCTTTTCTTGTTTAGTGGTGTTGCCCTTAGCTCACACTTTAACGAGGTGAATACAATCGCCATTTATAAGGAAAAGATCGCCGATAGGGATGATCAAAACATTTCAGATTATGAGTCACAAACGACCTAAATACAATCGAGGTTAGGAAGATGATCACGTGCTCACATTGCAATTATTATGAGAACCCGGCCGGGAATAATTACTGTCTGGGATGCGGAAACAAACTGCCGACAACTTTCGAGAGATGGCATCGACTCCTCTTGGCTCTCTGGGTCCTCGTAATCGGAACGTTGTTGTTCTTCATTCCGGAACGTCTGCCTCGTCTTGCGCGAGAAAAAGACAACGGCTCAAATATTCCCACCACGTCCAAGGAATTGCCTCCCGAAATCAATCCTAACGGGATTTATCACTCTGAGGTTACTCTTGCCGATGGTTCGACCGGGGCGTTCGACATATATGTCCTGGATAAAAAGTACGTCTGGGAAACAGGCAGCGAAAGTGTCGTTGAGGGACTGGGTGACTTGTCACAGAAGAACAAGTGGAAAACTGCCTTTAGCGAGAGACTACAGGAACTGCTAAAGAATGCCAACGAAATCATAGTAGTTGGAACTGCTGATATCCGAAGCGCCACAGAAAGAGAAAACGCTCGTGCGGGAAACCGTTCTAGAACTCTACTAAACGTTGTGACCGAAATTAGAGGAAATGGTCAAACAGCTTTCAATTGGAATCTTGGGCAATGGAAAGGTTCCAGGAAAGTATCGTTCGAAGATCAGAGGCGTTTGATTTTTATCGAAGTCGTTCGACGATCAGCAGGAGCTGACTTGAAAGAAGGGGTCAGAAAGGCACTCGAAGAACATCAGACCGCCCAGCCAATATTTACGGACTTGCTCTATTCCTATTCGAAGAGCAACGCCTTCGAGATCAGATGAAAATAAACGACGACGATCGACGCATAATATTCCTTATCCTGGTTCTTCTCACCGGATTACCCGTTCCGCTCTTTCTCTTCGGCGTGATTTCTCGCGAAACAGCATACTTGTTCTTTCTGGCGGCCGTTGGATCGGTCATGGTTTACCTAGTCGCCTCTTTTTTTATGAGAAATGCGTGCGAATTATCAGAACTGAGTGTGACAACCAAAGTAAAACCGATCGGCCCGCGTGACTTTGACTCGTCTGAAGTGGAAACAGTACAACTTCGCGACAAGGGTTAGTTTTCTTAGTTCAACGTCTTTCGAGAAACCCGAATTGGTTTTACGAAGATCGGGGCAAGGCTGGCGGATCTCGACAAGCAGCCAGTATTTCAATCATTATCAACTAACACCCAAAGAAAGTTCTACACAAATGTCTCAGTCCCCTTTCAAATGCTCTGTGTGCCGCAGATCCTTTTCAAGTCATGCGATGCTCAAGACCCACTATCAGGAGCATCAAAAGCAAACAAGGCACTGCGGCACCTGCGGAGCAAATTATAAGAAGAACGCGTATCATCGATGCTAGGCCGTCAGAACACTATGAATAATGAAACGTTTAATAAATTAGCGTTCGATATTTGGGAAGAGAATTTCAGTCCGAGTGAGAATGTATATGTGCCACTAATACTCCCACCCCTGATTCATAGCGGTCTGCTCTTCATTGGCAACAATCCGTCATTCAGCCCTGCCGGTTTTAGAAGATTCTTGACCGACACCGCACATTCAAACATTGATCCAGAACAATTCTTTTTATGGGCAAATCGAAACGCCTTGAATCTTACTTCTGCGATTGAAATAGAGCGCTTTGCCAAAGATAAGTATCCCTACTTCGCCAAGTTTCGAGATATTGCCATGCACGCGAGCCTCGAATGGGAACACATCGATCTTTTCTTTTTTCGTGAGACCAGCCAAAAAGATTTCAAAGAAAGGATATTAAGAAATAACAAGCTGACAGCGTTCGCTGAAGCCCAGCTAAAATTATCAAAAGACCTGGTTCAACACATCGATCCGAAGATTATTGTGGTGGTAAACGCTTTTGCGTCGGACTTATTTCAAACACAATTCGAAACAACATTTAATGAAGAATTCGGATACTACCAGGTTCAACTAAGTGGCCGAATGGTTCCAGTCTTTTTGGGATCCATGCTCACCGGCCAACGCGCGATGGATAGATTTTCATATCAGCGGCTACGTTGGCATGTAAAGAAAGCTGCGGCGGCTTTGAGATAGGTTCAAAGTCACGCCGAAATTGCAATTTTGCAAGTCAGACCCCATTTCTTGCCTTTTCTTCCGGAGCGTCATGACAGATCCCACAACTCAATGATGATCCAGCCGCCATGAAGGTCAGCTATGAGTTGATCGAGTTCTTCTACGGTCGGTGGCGGAGGCATTTCGCCCAACTGTATGGAACCGTCAGGCTCGGAAATGATCTTTGCGTCCATCTCCGTAGGAATGATCGAACCGTCCGGTCGTACGCGCTCGGCGAAACGTTCATTAAGTTTGTGGACTTCGTCCGGCCAGAATAGTCCGGCAAGCGGGTAGCCACTCCCCTGCATCCGCGAGTCCCGCGCCAATTCCCACCCGTCGAACCACGGTACGTTACGTGTCCACGCTGCGACTGGGGTTCCTTTGTAAGAGAACCCGGGAACGCCGATCAAGTGCACACTAAAGCCGAGAGCCATATGTTTCAGATGTGGTCATAGATGATCATACGCAAGCTCGAAAGTCTAAATCCGCGGCCCTCTAAAAGCCTTTCTTTCTCCAAAGTTTTTTTGTGTTCGTCAGCACACTGTTTACCTGGCATTGGGGTCCCCTTCATAAAGAGTTATCGCGAGCAAGATGAGTGTTTTCGTTATGTTCCCTAAACGACAAACGGGTTTTTATAGTAGTTGCTAAAACACTTTAGGGCAAACCGAATCTGGTCAAGGTGTCAAAAAACCCCTCGAAAACCTAAGACCTAAAACACCTATTTTTACAGGATTTCTCTACTCTGAAAACAACCTGTCAGAAAACTAATATTTATTGACACAAGGTTATTAGCAATTTCCTTCATGTCAAAGCTAATTGTTGTTTACGAAAGTAGCTGCCCGTTCTTGGCTGTTGCTATTGGAGGGGCTTTAGCAGTTTTCTCACCTGCCGAAACAGCTTGAGTTGTTTCATGAAAGTTTCGTGGGCGCACACAGGAATAGAAACATCGTTTGCTTACACTAGACAATCCTGATCGAAATTTGAGAATATTAGGGCTTGCGAATATTGACTTATATTTTTGTTGCTTACTTGCTGCTGCTATCGGTTCAGCCGTGTCGTGACAGCTTGTTGCCGAGCGACAATCAGGGGCATTCGATTCAGAAGGTCGCTCACTTAGACCCAATATCGCAAGACAGTGACAACAACACTAACGATGAATGTTCGCCGTTTTGCGTATGCTCATGCTGCGGAAGCAATCCGGCACCGACAATCGTTTACTCACTACCTGTGGCCTCTCCCGTTGGCCGAGGAGCAGCTAGTGACGTTTTCTCTCAATACAAAGCCCCTTACGAATCAACACGTTCTTTCTCCATTTGGCAACCGCCAAGAGCTTAACTAACAACCCATAAACTGCGCTTTTTAGATTGGATAGTCATGCCATTATCTGGCCGTTACTGTCTTGCATTTTTGTTAGTTTTTGCTTCAATGCTGTCCTAAACGTTTTCATTCCGGATTCCGACCGGCCTGAAACATTGGTTGTGACGCGTTCTCAGGCGTCGGATTTGAAAAGAACCCCCTGGTTCAAATTAATATGCCTTTTGGACGGCTCGGTGAACGGGTCGTCGAGCCAATGTTGCAAATCTATTTTGGTGTACATATTCAGCCGAATAAATGCCACTAAATTCGATAAATGCCATTTATATTTTGCCTTTGCTTTCAGATATTTCAAAAGCAGAATCGTGATCAGCGCGGTCCAGATCTGAATCATCACGGCGTTTAGAGTCGTGCCGATAAACGATTTGATATGAAGCAGCTGTTTGATCTCCCGAAAGAAGATCTCGATCTGCCAGCGGCTCTTGTAAAGGTCGCCGATCGTGTTTGCCGACCACGTAAAATTATTCGTCAATAGTTCGATCTCCTGTTGGTGTTCTTCATTCCAGACGACCACCCGGCGAAGCTTCTTCGGATAGCGTTGCTTCGATTTCGGAACGGCGAACTCGATGATCTGGTCCGCCCGAACAGGCGAATCGGACGGCGTCTCATTCTCCTTCAGAACCGTGTATTGGAGGTTCTCCTTGTGCCGGACGACGAACTTAACGCCGCTGCTGTCCCAAACGTTGAGCAAATAAAGATCGGCGTAGAAACGGTCGGCGACGACGACGCTTCCCGGGATCAGAGGAATGTCGTAAGCCCCTTTGTTATCGCCTGTTTTGCCCGTTGTGACGTTCACATAAACCGGCAATCCGCCGTCGTAATCGAGCAATGTGTGCAGCTTGACCGCGCCCTTCGCCGTCTTGTAATGCGCCCAGTCGAACAAGTCCAGACATAAACTGATCGTCGTCGAATCGAGCAGCAGAATCTTCGATTTGATCCTGAACTTTATCTTCCGGTGGGTCTTCTGCTGTCCTAAAAGATCGAGCAGATGAAAATAGTAATCCCTGAAGATGCGCCAGTCGCGATGTTTGTTCTGGTAACTGACCGACGACTTCGACGGTGCCTTGGCGACACCGAGATGATTCAGGTTGCCGGTCGCCGACCGAAGCCCGTTGCTGATGTCGCGGACCGACTGGCTCTTTGCGAACTGGCAAAACAGCATCGAGATCAGATGCGTCCAGCTGTCATAACCCTTTGCATGCTTGTCGGTCTGGTGCTTTCGGACAATCCGGTCGAATCCAAAACGATCCAAACGGGTGACGATCTGCGCAAATAATGTTATTTTTTCCATAAGAGAAGGTGTTGTTTTTGTTTCAACTCAACGATAGCCCGAATCAATTCAGGAAATCATTGAGAAAAACCACTTTCTCTATTTTTTTATCTGCTAAAATGACCCAGTTTTCAAAAAACGTTTAGGACGGGATTGTTTTTGCTTTTGGAATTTATGCACAGAGTTCTTTTACTGTTAGCACTGCTAACTGCGGCTGTCGCTGTATCGGGACAGACAAAGTTGGTCGATGCAACATACACGATCTATCACAGCCAAAACGATGGCATTTCCCTCGCGGAAATCGTCAAATTGGCTTTTGAAACAAACAGCGAGATAAAGATCGCACAACTTGAAGTGGATAGGGCGAAGGCTCGTCTGACGCAAGCCGGGCTTCGTCCAAATCCGACGCTTGAGGTCGAGCAAAGTTCTGGCCGATTACTTGGATCGCCGGGCGACTCGGAATTTAGCACCGGAATTTCTATCCCTTTAGAGCTTTACGGTCAACGAAACCGGCGAATCGAACGGGCAAGAGCCGAGATAATCTTGAAAGAAGCGGAGATCGGCATTAGGCGGCGAGAGATCGTTTCCCGCATTGTCTCTGACTATGCGGACGCTCTTTCGGCTTTTCGCGAGATCAAAATTCTTGACGAGATCATTGACATCGATCTTCAGACCGTCAAGTTTGTACAGATTCGCGTTAACGAGGGCGAAACCGCACCGTTAGAACTAAGCCTTTTACAAACTGAGGTCGAGCGATTGCGGGTTCAGCGTCAGCTTATCGAAGGGCGGCTCCAAACGGCGATCACGAAGCTAAAGTACTTCGCCGGTGTGCCATACGAGCAACCGCTTCGCCTCCGAGAAGAACTTCCGACCGCCACTTTTCCATCATTACCGCCTTCGACCGAAGTTGCGATTGCCGTTGGCCTAAAAAGCAGACCAGAGATTCGTGTTGCCGAGCTTGACGAACAATTGGGGAATGCGGGACTTAGGCTGATCCGAGCCGAGGCAAAACCTGAGTTTTCAGCTTTTACAAAGTTTTCTCTCAGCAGATCAACCATCGACTTGCCAACGGGATCGTTCCCGCAAGGTCGCGACCGGAATCTGTTGTTTGGGATAACGATTGGATTGCCTGTGTTTGATCGCAAACAGGGTGCAAAAGCCGAAGCCGCGATCACAGTTCGACAGGCTCAAGAACGTCGAACCTTCGCCGAGGGCGTTATCAGAAACGAGATCACCATCGCTTTCCAACAACTCGAAACGGCAAGAAAGGCACTCATCGCTCTTGAGACGAACGTGCTTCCGCGTTCGCGAGAAAACATCGAGACGATACGTCAGGTCTATCGGATCGGCCAGTTAAAGATCACCGATCTTTTGGTAGAGCAGCGTCGATTGATCGACGCGAATCGCGACGTGACCGAAACATTAACAAAGAAATATAAAGCCGAAGCTGATCTCTATATCGCACTCGGACTCACATTTGATAACTAGAGGAAAAGAATATGTCAGAAAATAAAACTCCAGAACAGAGCGAACATCACGCGGGCGACGAGGCAGAACTTGACCGTCTCGAATCAAATCTCGATGGTGCGGAACTACCCGAAACACCCGACACGGAGGTTTCACAGGAAAAGAAGCCGTTTCTCGCTTGGATCATCACAGCGGTTATCGTCGGGCTTATCGGTATCGTCGGAATTGCGTGGATAGTCAGCAATCGCAGCGCGACCGTCGATAAAGCCGTCACAGACGAGAAGAAGGAAGAACCCGGACACTCAGAGAATGAGACAGGGCGCGAAGTAAAACTCGACGCCGAAATGATCGAGTCGGCGGGAATCGAAACTGAGACTGTTACTCAGCGACCGGCGATTTCAAAACTGTACGTCACCGGTGCGGTCGAGCTAAATCCTGAAAAGACGGAAATGGCTACACCGCTTGTCGGAGGGCGCATCGAGCGGGTTTTTTACGGTGTTGGCGACAATGTTCAGAAGGGAGCGGTTCTTGCGGTGATTTCCAGTCCGCAACTTGCACAGATGCACGGCAAGCTACATGAGGCAAAGACACGCTACGAATTAGCGGGACGAAACCTCGCGCGCGTTAAAAAAGCAGAGAACCGCTCAGCCGTTCTCCAAGCAAAAGCCAGACTTGATGAGGCGGACGCGACGCTAAAACGAACGAAAAGACTTATCGAACTCGGAGCCGGTGCGGGAAAGGATATGGTCACGGCAGAGACGGCCTACAAAACTGCTAAGGCCGAATACGATTTCCAATCAAATATCGCCCTTAACCGGGAGCTACAGGAAGCCAAAGCCGAGGTTGAAACTTCGCGGGTCGATCTCCGCCATATCGAGGACGAAATGCGTTCGTTAGGAGTTCCCGTAGAATCTGGAGGCGACGACGACCATCGGAGCAATACGTCGCTAGTTTCGTTACGAGCGCCGTTGTCCGGCGTGATTACCGAAAGAAAGTTTAATTCCGGAGCGGGTGTCGAAGCGGCCACACCGATCTTTGCTATCTCAAATCTCAGCACCGTTTACGTCATTGCAAACGTTCCCGAATCCAATATCTCCAAGCTCAATATCGGAGCAATTGCAGAGATCAAATCGCCCAATATCGGCAATCTGAATGGTCGGGTTTCTTACATCGATCCGCAGCTTGATGAGACTACAAGAACGGCTCGTGTTCGGGTCGAAGTTCCAAACAGTAACGGCAAGCTTAGAGCCGGAATGTTTACCGAGGTCGGATTCTACGCCGGTACGACGGCAGCGACCGGAGAAGAATTGGCGGTTCGATCTAGCGCGATCCAACGTGAAGGAGACAAAACAATAATCTTCATTCCAAAAGACGACGAACCTGGTGCATACGAAGTTCGCGAAGTCGAGATCGGCGGCGAAGCCGAGGGATATACGATCATTCTTAAAGGTTTAGAGATAGGCGAAAAGGTGGTTACGAAGGGTAGCTTTGTTCTCAAAACTCAATTGGCGAAAGGCGATCTTGGAGAACACGGACACTAAGGAGAAATATGATCAACGCACTAATTCGCTTTTCTGTTGCTAATCGGCTGATCGTACTTCTTCTAGTCGGGATCATGGCCGCTGGTGGAGCTTACAGTCTTTTGAATCTGCCTATTGACGCGGTTCCCGACGTTACAAACGTTCAGGTTCAGGTACTTACGGCGGCACCGTCTTTGGCTCCGCTCGAAATGGAGCGACAAGTAACGTTTCCGGTCGAAGTCGCAATGTCAGGTTTGCCCGACGTTGAGGAAATACGCTCTGTTTCCAAATTTGGCCTTTCCGCCGTCACCGTCGTTTTCGACGATTCGGTTGATACCTACTTCGCGAGGCAGTTGGTACTCGAAAGGTTGTCACAAGCCCGCGAACAAATTCCGTCGTCTATCGGTTCGCCGGAAATGGGACCGATATCGACCGGACTAGGAGAAATTTATCAGTACGAACTTAGATCCCCCGACGGCAGTTATGATGCAAAGGCCCTGCGAACGATTCAAGATTGGAATGTACGCCGTCAATTATTGGGCGTTCCGGGTGCGACGGAGATCAATAGCTTTGGTGGTTTCGAGAAACAGTATCAAGTTCGAGTCACGCCGGAGAAGTTACAGTCGTACGGCCTCACTTTACGCGACGTTTATGACGCGGTATCTCGAAACAATGCTAATGTCGGCGGTGCGTATATCGAGAAAGGAGCGGAGCAGTATCTTTTACGCGGCATCGGCCTCATTGAAAAACCAAACGAGATCGGCGATATCGTAGTAAAGACCGGAAAGGAAGGCGTTCCCGTTTATGTTCGTGATGTTGCGGAGATCGTTGAAGGCTCTACCGTCAGACAAGGCGCGGTCACGGCAGACGGCAAGGGTGAGATCGTCGCCGGAATCGTCTTGATGCTAAAAGGTGAGAACTCGCGAACTGTCGTTCAGTCAGTAAAAGAGCGCGTCGAACAAGTCAAGAAATCCTTACCGAAAGGAGTCGAGCTTGTTCCTTTCTATGACCGAACAGAATTGATAGACCGTGCTATTGCGACCGTCGAGACGAATCTGATCGAAGGTGCAATTCTGGTGATCGTCGTTCTTTTGTTGCTGTTGGGGAATTGGCGGGGAGCATTGCTTGTTGCGACGATTATTCCGCTGTCGATGCTCTTCGCAGCGATCCTGATGCGGTTCTTTAACGTTTCGGGTAATTTGATGAGTCTCGGCGCATTGGACTTCGGACTTATCGTTGATGGAGCCGTCGTAATGGTCGAGAACGCCGTTCGCCGCCGTGCCGAAGCACAGCACGAAAAATCTCGCGAACCGCCCGAACGCACAATTCTCGAAGCGTGTCTAGAAGTTGCACGCCCTGTCGTTTTTGCCGTTGCGATCATCGCGATAGTTTATCTGCCTATCCTCAGCTTACGCGGCATCGAGGGCAAGATGTTCGTTCCAATGGCGCTTACGGTGATCTTTGCACTCTTAGGATCGCTCATACTTTCACTGACCTTCGTTCCGGCGATGCTTACTTTTGTGTTGAAGGGCAAGGTTTCAGAGAAGGAGAGTTTTCTAATTCGCTACGCAAAGCAGATCTACAAACCGGCGTACAGTTTCATGGCGAAGTATCGCCCGCAGGCGTTAGCGATAGCGATTGTTTTGGTCGTTATTTCCGGCGCGATCTTTCCCTTTTTAGGTTCAGAGTTTATACCGCGACTTGACGAAGGCGACCTTGCGGTTCAGGTTCAGCAATTGCCGAGCGTTTCTCTCGAACAATCGATAAGAACGACGACCGAAGTTGAGAAAGTATTGATGGCCTTTCCCGAGGTAAAGACGGTTATCTCAAAGACCGGGCGTGCCGAGGTTGCCACCGATCCTATGAGCGTCGATTTCTCCGATTTGTACATCGGCCTCAAGCCAAAGAGCGAGTGGAAAACCACAAAAGACAAGACTGTTTTGATCGAAAAGATGTCGGAGGCTCTCGAGGAAAAGGTTCCTTCGGCCATTATCAGCTTTTCGCAACCGATCGAGTTGCGTGTTGCGGAACTGATCTCCGGCGTTCGCAGCGATGTTGCCATCAAGATCTACGGTGACGATCTTGATGTATTAAAAGACAAGGCGGATGAGATCGTAAAGGCCGTTCAAACCGTCTCAGGAGCGGAGGATGTAAAAGCCGAGGCGACTTCGGGCTTGCCGCAACTTCAGATCAAACCAGACCGTGCGGCTATCGCTCGTTATGGTTTGAACGTAGAGGACGTTAACGATCTCGTTGAATCCGTTGTTGCGGGAAAAGAAGCTGGTCAGGTATATGAAGGTGAACAGCGGTTCAATCTTGTCGTTCGTTTGAATGAAGAATCAGGAGCGACCGTCGATTCGATCCGCAATTTGGTACTGACTGCATCGAATGGCTCCCGTGTTCCGCTATCTCAAGTTGCAGAGATAAAGCTAGCCGAGGGATCCGCGCAGATAACCCGTGAAGATACGCGCCGCCGGATCGGTGTCGAGTTAAACGTTCGCGGTCGTGACATCGGCTCATTCGTAGCGGAAGCACAAGCCAAGATCGAAAAGGACGTTCAGCTCCCACCCGGATATTATTTGAAATGGGGCGGAACATTTGAAAATCTTCAACGGGCATCGGCGAGGCTTTTGATCGTTGTTCCGATAGCTCTTTTCTTAATTTTCATATTGCTTTACACGACGTTTAGTTCGATAAGGCAGGCGTTCCTTATCTACACCGGAATTCCGTTCGCCATCGTTGGCGGAGTGATCGCATTGGCGATGCGAGGGATGCCATTCTCAATATCGGCGGGCGTAGGGTTTATTGCTTTATTTGGCGTAGCCGTCTTAAACGGCGTGGTGATGGTAAGTTTTATCAATCATCTTCGCGAAGAAGGAAAAACGGTTTTAGAAGCCGTTCGCGAAGGAGCGGAAACGCGTCTGCGGCCTGTCCTCATGACGGCTCTTGTAGCAAGTCTGGGATTTATCCCAATGGCAATCGCAACGTCAGCTGGAGCTGAAGTGCAACGGCCATTGGCGACGGTCGTTATCGGAGGCCTAATTACTTCTACACTTCTTACGTTGCTGATATTGCCAACGCTTTATGCATGGATCGAGAAAGATGTAGAAGGCGAATTTGCGGAGGAATAAACAATGAAACTGATAATCGCAGTAGTTCGGCCATTCACGGTAGAGAAGATCGTAACGGCCTTTGAAAACATCGAAGGCTTTCCCGGCATGACCGTCACTGATTCAGCCGGATTCGGCCAGCGGTTATTAACGACGGCTAATGATGCGCTTGATCCATTCAAGCAAAACAAGCGGATCGAGATAGCAGCGAATGAAGAAATGGTTGATTCAATAGTAGCGGCCATCAGGCACAATGCTCATACTGGGAAAAAAGGCGACGGCATCATTCTAGTGTTGCCGATCGAGAAGGCAGAACTGATCTAGTGCAGAGTGATTTGCAGGTCGGGCTTCGGCTAAACAATTTAAGGTATGACGATATTAGTTGAGAGTCACTTGCCTCTTCCGGCTGGAGAGGCGTGGCAGCTGGTAAAACGAAGTCAGACGCTGATCTTCGTCACACGCGGAATCATTGGCTTTCGTTCCGGTGATTTTCCGGCGATCTGGCAGCAAGGACAATTGATCTCGACCCGACTGTATGCTTTCGGCCTGATACCTCTGTGGAAGCATTCGTTGAAGTTTGAACGGATCGATGATGATCGAATGGAACTATCTACGAGCGAAAGCGGCGGATTGATCTCAGTCTGGAACCATCTGATCAAGATCGAGAAAGAGTCAGAGACCATCTGTAAATATTCGGATAAAGTTGAAATAAGGGCGGGAATCTTGACGCCACTTGTTTGTCTATTTGCGCAGGCGTTCTACCGCTATCGGCAGAGACGGTGGAAACTGATGGTTAATAGAACCGATTAGTGCAAAAAAACTATGGGACACGGACATACACACGAAATATCGGCGGCAGGGCGGAATAAGAAACCGCTAATGATCGTCTTTTGCCTGACGTTCTTTTATTTGATCGTCGAGGTAATTGGCGGATTTTGGACGGGCAGTTTGGCGTTGCTTGCGGACGCCGGACATATGTTGACCGATGTTGCGGGCGTCGGACTAGCATTGTTAGCAATATGTTTCGCAGAAAAGCCCGCATCGCCGGAAAAGACGTATGGCTATTTCCGTGTCGAAATACTCGCGGCGATGACGAACGCGATCATCCTGATCTTTATTTCGATCTACATCCTTTACGAAGCATACGAACGCTTCAAAAACCCGCCCGAAGTGCAGAGTGCGGCGATGATCGGCGTCGCATCGATTGGGTTGGTGGTCAATATTGTCGGTATGGTTATTCTGCGTTCCGGCTCCAAAGAAAGCCTGAACATGAAAGGCGCATATTATGAGGTTCTTTCGGACACGCTCACGTCTGTCGGTGTGATAATCGCTGGAATAATCATGCTCACGACCGGCTGGTATTACGCCGATCCGTTAATTTCGGCGGGAATCGGCTTGTTTATCTTGCCGCGAACATGGGCATTGCTAAAAGATGCAGTCGCTGTCTTGCTAGAAGGTACGCCGTCTGACGTAAACATAGCTAACGTGCGAGACAAACTTTCAAAGATCGAAGGCGTTGCCGAGATTCACGACCTTCATGTATGGTCGCTTACGTCGGGCGTAAATGCCTTGAGCGTCCACGCCGTGCTTGCCGACGGAGCCGAACACGACGATGTTCTGCAACGTGTCCACAATTCATGCACGAGCGAATTTAAGATCGCACACGTAACTGCCCAAACAGAACGGAAGGGCTTCGCGTGTCACGAAACGCATTTATAGTCTGATGGAGTAAGATATGAAAATCGGGGAAACGGCTTATGCCTCTTGAAAAATATATAGATACCGAGCTTACTTTGGCAGATTCGCTCATAGCTTCAGGTGATTACCATTCTGCCTATTACCATCTCGAAAGAGCGCACATTCTGGGTCAGGCAATCACCTATCAACACACCCGCATACATTGGCGGATGCTAAAGCTGGGGCTGAAAACGCGGTCGGTTCGCGAAATATGGGGTCAGATCGTTCGCATTATTGGAGCCTCGACCAAAACGCCCCTAGGCATCTATCCCGCAGGCAATACCGGCAAAGCGAATGTCTGGTTTTTCAAATCAATGAAGGTTCCAAGTGATTTACAGCGAATCCTTGATGAGTCTGAGCGATAACACTAAGAACTTATGCAAGAAACAAGCTGGTTTCATGTCGTCACCCAACATCCGATTATTGCCTTCCTGATCGGGGCTTTAATCGTGCTTGGACTACTGTTTCTGATCGTTAAATGGGCGGATCGTTTGTTTGTTTCGAGGGTGGAGGACACGAACAGCGCGGACAAGAGCGATGAATTACGAAATCGTTAATCAAAGAATTACAAATGCTGAGAGTCGTGGCCGATTGCTTGCCTATCTGACAATCGGCTGGAATTCGCTTGAAGGAATTATTGCGGTCGGAGCGGGAATCGTTGCCGGTAGCATCGCACTTGTTGGCTTTGGCGTTGACTCGGTTATTGAGGTTTCATCAGGAGCGATCATTCTTTGGCGTCTCGCGTCCGGCGAACGCCGCGAACGCCTCGCCTTGCGTCTTGTAGGCTTCAGCTTTGTTGCTCTAGCCGCCTATGTCGCTTTTGATGCGGTCAAATCTCTGTGGTTCCGCGAACTGCCCGAAATAAGCTACGTCGGCATTGCTATTGCCGCCCTTTCTCTGGTCGTTATGCCGTTTCTCGCCCACGCAAAGCGAAAGGTCGCCGCCGAATTGAACAGTAACGCGATGAAAGCCGATTCACGTCAAACTGATCTTTGTGCCTATCTTTCCGCGATCCTTCTCGGCGGATTGATCCTAAACGCCATCTTCGCTTGGTGGTGGGCTGATCCGGTTGCCGCCCTCATAATGGTTCCGATCATAACCAAAGAAGGCATCGAAGCCCTACGCGGCGAAACGTGCTGTGACACTTGTTCCTAATCTCTAATTCAATAATCGGCCAACTACTCATAGTGCATGCTAATCGTCGATAATTCGTATTTTAAAACAATGTCAAACAACTGTAGTTTTTTGACTCCATTCCCCAGGCCCGCTATTATTCACCCATGCGAGTAGGACCTTACGCGCGGGTATCAACCCACGATCAACAAACCCTTCCGACGCGTTAAGAATCTTCTACAATTAGACATTACAGTTAAGATTCCCGACTTCCCTGTTATGACAACCGCTAGGAATTGTCCACTTTTCTCATGCTATAGTTAGACAAAAGAGTTATTATGTCCAGTTCCATATGGCCCGATCTCAAAAGTCAGAAACCATTAAATTCCTAACCCTCGACGAAACACAACGTCTTTTAGCTGTCATCCAAAATAAACGCGACAAGGCAATTTTCTTGACCGCGTACCGGCACGGACTCCGGGCCAGCGAAATTGGCCTGCTTCATTTGCAGGACTTTGATTTTCAGAAGCAGCGCGTAATGATTCACCGGCTCAAAGGTTCCCTCTCCGGCGTGCATCCACTGCAGTCAGACGAAAGTCGGATTCTGAAAAGCTATATTAAAACGCGTACGGGCCAATCCCCTACCCTGTTTGTATCCAACCGTAATTTGCCGATCAGCAGAAAAACACTTGATGTATTAATGAAGCAGTACGGAGAGAAAGCGAAACTACCATCTAACAAACGCCACTTCCATGTATTGAAGCACTCAATTGCTACTCACCTGCTCGACACCGGGGAGGCCGATATCCGTTTTGTCCAGGACTGGCTCGGACACGCAAACATTCAAAATACGGTAATTTACGCTTCCCTTGTCTCGGCAACCCGGGAAAGAAAGGCCCGAAAGCATTTTTTCAAGTTGCCGAAGTTCTGATGACGAGGAGAAACCTGTGCCCGGGCATGCAACCCCTCAAGTAGAGGTTGCACCTGATGCCAATACCTCCATTTTGCGTTTTCCCCTGGACCTTAACCAGAGTTCTCAAAATGAGCACCTGCTACGGCCGCCGAAATGATTCTAACTGCGGGTCTATTGGTTAGCGGCAGGAGCCCTATTCTAAACACTGAGGACATCTTTTACCGACGTTAGAATCCTTATAAAACCGAAACCGAATCCAGGATTTGGCCGTAGCGACAGGGGTTTTGTGCTATCATTTTCCACCGACTTAAATGGCTTTTAACGAAAATACAAGAGTAAAAATCCCAGCTATTTTGCACTTGTGCAGACTTGGCTATGAGTATCTTCCCATTTCCTCGGTCCGATGGGATGAGGAAACGAATGTTGCTTGCGAAGTCTTCCTCAACTCGATGCGTCGGATCAATCCGGAAATCGAAGATGAAGATGTCGGTCGGCTGCTTGAAGATATAAAGCTCGAACTCGATAATGAGGATCTTGGCTGGGCTTTCTTCAAGAGGCTGTTGTCATCCAGCACACCGAAAATCATTGACTTCGAAAACTTCGACAATAATTCTTTCCATGTTGTCACCGAGTTGCCGTGTCAGAATGGTGAGGACGAGTTTCGTCCCGATATTACTGTCCTTATCAACGGAATGCCGCTGGCATTTATTGAGGTCAAGAAGCCAAACAATCATGAAGGCGTGCTTGCTGAACGTGATCGAATTAACACCCGATTTGGCAACAAGAAATTCCGAAAGTTTATCAACATTACCCAGCTGCTCGTATTCTCAAACAACATGGAGTATGACCTTGAATCTGTCGAACCGATTCAAGGGGCTTTTTATTCGTCTACATCCACAACAACGGCCAACTTTAATTGTTTTCGCGAAGAGCGAAAAGAGGAACTTGGCGGCATTTTGGCGGAGGAAGATGACGAACGCGAAAATCTGATCCTTATCGACAATAATCTTTTAACGATTAAGCATTCCCCGGAATTTCTTACGAACAAGGATCCGGATAAACCAACTAACCGAATCATCACGTCGCTATTTTCAAGAGATCGATTAAAGATGCTTTTGAAATACTGCATTGCCTACGTACATGAGCAAAACGGTATTGAGAAGCATGTAATGCGCTATCCGCAGTTCTTCGCTACAAAGGCGATTGAAGTCCAATTGGACAAAGGGGCGACCAAAGGCGTGATTTGGCACACGCAGGGCAGTGGCAAGACGGCCCTTGCCTACTACAACGTTAATTACCTTACGGACTATTACCGAGACAAGGGCATTATTCCGAAGTTCTATTTCATTGTTGACCGCATTGATCTACTTACACAGGCCAAGCAGGAATTCACGAGCCGAGGCCTTGCTGTTAGAACCGTGAATTCGCGGGACGAATTGCTAGCTGATTTCAAATCAAATCAGGCGATCCATAACCTTTCCGGCCAGCGTGAGATCACCGTAGTAAATATCCAGAAGTTCAAGGATGATTCCGACATTCTCAAGCCGAGTGATTATGACCTTAACGTCAAACGAATCTATTTCCTCGATGAGGTTCATCGCAGCTACAACCCAAAAGGCAGTTTTCTCGCCAACTTAGTCAATTCAGATCGAAACGCTATTCATATCGGCCTCACTGGTACGCCATTGATCGGTAAGAGTGTCCACACAACACAGCTATTCGGCGATTACTTTCACAAGTATTATTACAACCGCTCAATTGAAGATGGCTACACTCTCAAGCTCATTCGCGAGGGAATCGAAACCGAATATCGCATGAGATTGCAGCAGGCGTTGGAGCAAGTTCAGGTTCTCAAGAAGAGCGTCGATCCGGCAATTCTGTTTGCCCATGAACGATTTGTTGAACCTATGCTGGATTACATTATTCGGGATTTCGTGAACAGTCGTATCCGAATGAACGACGACAGTATAGGAGCAATGGTCGTTTGCCATAGCGCCGAACAAGCGCGAAACCTATTCAAGATCTTTGTAAGCAAATACAACCCGGATAACAAAGTCATTTCAAATGTTGAGCCGTTTACACCAAATTCTGAAATGCCTGAGGAAAGCGCAAAATACCTCGAAAAGAAGAACCTTTCCGCCTCACTTGTTCTCTGGGATGTTGGAGCTAAAGAAGATCGAAAGGATGAGATAGACGAGTTCAAAGCGGGAAATATCGATATCCTTTTCGTTTACAACATGCTGTTGACGGGCTTTGACGCAAAGCGGCTTAAAAAGCTCTATCTCTCTCGAAATATTAAAGATCACAACCTATTGCAGACTTTGACGCGAGTCAACCGTCCGTATAAGAAGTTTCGCTATGGTTATGTTGTCGATTTTGCAGATATTCGTGATTCGTTTGAGGCTACTAATCAGGCTTACTTAAATGAACTGCAAGATGAACTCGGCAATGAATTTGAAACTTATACGGGCCTGTTCCTTTCCCCGGATGAGATAGAAATTGAGATCGCAGAAATTCAGGACAAACTCTTTTCATTCGACCTTAAAAACGCCGAAAACTTCTCGACCCAAATTAGTCAGATCGAAGATCGCAAAGAAGTACTTGAGATCAAGAAAGCTCTGCAACGCGCCCGCGATCTTTACAACATAATCCGTACGACTGGACACGTTGAGTTGCTTGAGAAGATCGATTTTCGAAAGCTTAGCGAGCTATACATTGTTGCCCATGACCGACTTGCCATATTAAATCTCAAGGACGCGCTTAAAAACAATGTCGATAATACTGAGCTTCTTAATGTAGCTCTCGAAGAAGTGATCTTCAGCTTTCGAAAAGTTTCGCAAGAGGAACTGAGAATCGCGGATGAACTTAAAGATATCCTCAAGAAGACTCGCGAAGGGCTTTCCGCAAACTTTGATAAGAAAGACCCCGAATTTATCGGCCTCTACGAAGAACTGAGACGACTGTTTGCCGACCGCAATCTAGACGAGGTTACGCAGGACGAGATGAAGTCAAATATCGCATCACTTCAACAAATTTATGACAAGGTTACGGATTTAAACCGTCGAAACAATCTGCTCAAAGATAAATACAGGAACGATGTTAAGTATGTCCGCGTTCACAAGCGCCTTGTAGAACGAGGCACGGTGACGAAACGTGAAGGCCAGATTTACGACCGCCTCACAGGCATCAAAACGATCATCGATAATCGCCTGGTGAATCAGCATCAGTTATTGAAGAATGACGGATTTTTCAAAGCCTTTGTTGATGGCGAGGTCGTAATCAAGTTTGAAGATGTCGATCCTAGGCTCGATGTTGTAACTTCCGACTACATCACCGACTGCCTTGTTTACGAGTATTTAGAAGAGTATCGAGGAAAGATTTAATGTCCGTTCAGTTAACACAGGATTTTGCGTCGCAGACCAAGGCGTTGATCGACAATCTTAAAACCATCTGCGCCAGTGCCGGGCTTGGCAATGACGGCAACGAGTTTAAGATCATCACGCAGACGTTTCTCTACAAGTTCATGAACGACAAGTTCGGGTATGAGATCAAGGAGCGTCATCCCGAACTAAAAACGGCGGAAAGCTGGGAAAAGCATTTGGAATCTTTGCCCGCCGAGCAATACACGCTTTGGCTCAAAGCATTGCCGGCTGAAAGCGCGAGATTGCGTCCTGAGCATTTGATCTCCTCTCTCTTTAACCGCACGAACGAGCCGGAGTTTGCAAAGCTTTTTGACGATACGCTCCGCGACATCTCGATCCTTAACGCAAACGTATTTTCGATCAAGACGGACAGCGGACAAAAGGACAAACTTTTCGATGAACTGAGCAACTTCATCACGGACAGTTCCAAGCGGGACGACTTCTGCCGTGCGTTGGTAAACCAACTTGTCAATTTCAGCTTCGAACGGATATTTGCTCAAAAGTTCGATTTCTTTGCTGAGATATTCGAATATCTCATTAAGGATTACAACAAGGATGGCGGCGGTAAGTATGCCGAGTATTATACGCCGCATGCAGTCGCCAGAATTATCGCTGCGATCCTGATTCCCGAACCGGTCAGTGATGTCACCTGCTTTGATCCGGCGGCGGGATCGGGCCGTTTGCTTATGGATCTGGCACATGCCATTGGTGAGGAAAAATGTACGCTATATTCGCAGGACATCTCGCAGAAATCGACGAGTATGCTGCGGCTCAATCTGATATTGAACAACCTCGTGCATTCGATGAACAATGTGGTACGCGGTGATGTTCTGACGTCTCCGTATCATAAAAACGGCGACAAGCTAGACACTTTTGACTACATCGTTTCAAATCCGCCCTTCAAGCTCGATTTCAGCAACATTCATGACCAGCTTGATGTAAAGGAGAATCACGGACGCTTTTTTGCCGGTATTCCGAATGTTCCGGCGAAAAAGAAAGAGTCGATGGCGATCTATCTGCTCTTTATCCAGCACATCATCTACACGCTCAAAGCCAACGGCAAAGCTGCGGTCGTCGTTCCGACAGGATTTCTTACTGCACAGTCGGGCATTGAGAAAAAGATACGAACAAAACTTGTTGATGAAAAGATGCTTCGAGGCGTGGTTTCGATGCCGAGCAATATATTTGCAACGACCGGAACAAATGTTTCCGTTCTCTTTATCGACAAGGCCAACAAAAAAGGCGACATCGTCCTGATGGACGCCTCAAAGCTCGGAACAACGGTCAAAGAAGGCAAGAATCAAAAGACCCTGCTCTCACACGACGAAGAACAAAAGATCATCGACACATTCAACCGCCACGAAGCCGTTGAAGACTTTACCGTCGTCGTCGGCTACGACGAGATCAAAGCAAAAAACTATTCATTCAGCGCCGGACAATACTTCGACATAAAGATCGAATACACCGACATCACCGCTGAAGAGTTTGACGCGAAGATGAATGAGTACAAATCAATCCTTGCTTCAATGTTCGGGGAATCAAAAGTTTTAGAGAACGAGATTCAAAGGCAATTGTCACAACTTACATATGGATGAATGGGCGACAATTAAACTTGGCGACATTTCGGAAATGTGTCTCGGCAAGATGTTAGATAAGGCGAAGAACAAAGGAGAGTTTCATCCGTATTTATCAAACATCGACGTTCGTTGGGGCAGTTTTGATCTTTCCGAACTGAGGCTGATGCGCTTTGAAGACCGCGAGCATGAACGATACGGATTAAAGGGCGGAGATTTAGTTGTTTGCGAAGGTGGAGAGCCGGGACGCTGCGCAATCTGGAAAGGCCAAGTCCCGGATATGAAAATCCAGAAAGCTCTTCATAGAGTCAGGATCGCGGAAAACTACAGCAATTCATTTATTTACTATCGAATGTTACTCGCGGGACGGACTGGCGGACTCGCAAAACACTTCATTGGCTCAACCATCAAACACCTAACCGGAGATAGATTAAGAGAGGTCGAATTTGCCGTACCCTCTTTGGAAACTCAACAAAAGATCGCGGCGGTGCTTTCGGCTTTGGATGCGAAGATCGAGGTTAACAACCGCATCAATGCCGAGTTGGAAGCGATGGCAAAGACGCTTTATGACTATTGGTTCGTCCAGTTCGATTTCCCCGACGAAAACCGCGAACCCTACAAATCCTCCGGCGGCAAAATGACCTTCAACCCCGATCTAAAAAGAAACATCCCCGACGGTTGGGATGCTGGAACTTTAACAAGCCTTGCGAACATTATCGGCGGAAGCACGCCGCCAAAAGAAATTCCAGAATACTTTTCGACTAAAGGAACGGCTTGGATCACGCCAAAAGATTTATCTCTAAACGGCAATAATAAGTTCATCTCAAATGGTGAGACGGATGTCACCGAACAAGGCATAAAGAAAACATCGTTACAGATCATGCCGCGAGGAACAGTCCTAATGAGTTCTCGCGCACCCGTTGGTTATCTCGCTATCTCGACCGGAAAGGTAACAACAAATCAGGGATTTAAATCATTTGTTCCTAAAGAAGGTTTTTCGACGCCGTTTGTTTTTTATACCGTTAAGAACTTAATTCCTGCGATAAAGAACAATTCCGGCGGCTCAACATTCAAAGAGGTTTCAACCGAATCGCTCCGAACAATTCCAACGCCACTTCCTGATAGAAATTTGATCGAAAATTACGCAAAGGTTATTCAAAGCACATTTGAACGTCAGGAATTACTTGAAACGGAAAACCAACGCCTCTCCACCCTCCGCGACTGGCTGCTGCCAATGCTTATGAACGGACAAGTTACGGTAAAATAACACAAATGAACTTAGACGAACTGCAAAGCTATTCTGACGTAATTGATTACCTAGACGGCAAAGGGCGTCCGCGTCATCTCCTCCTCGGAAACGGCTTCAGCATGGCCTACGACAAGGACATTTTTTCGTATAACGCCCTAAGCTCCTTCATTGACCAAATCGACGACGATCTCCTCAAAAAGCTTTTCCAAGTTATTAACACGAAGAACTTCGAGGTTGTAATGCAACACCTCGATAACTTCATCGAAATCGCAAGGGTTTTCACCGAGGACAAAAATCTTGTCGATAGGCTCGTAGCTGCAACTGAGACTTTGAAAATGAGCCTTATTGATGCGGTGAAAACGCTCCACCCCGAACATGTGTTCAAGGTTCCGGCTGAGAGGAGTGAGAAATGTGCAGAATTTCTCAAGATGTTTCTTGCGAACGGCGGGAAAGTGTTCACAACCAATTATGATCTCCTTCTCTACTGGGTAATGATGCGAAATGGACTAGAGGATGCTATCGACGGTTTCGGGAAGGAATTCGAAGGTTATGATACCGCCACCCGCGAGCCGGAGTTTGCTGACTTGTGTTGGGGCAAACGTCGCAATGAGCAAGCGGTCTTCTATCTCCACGGCGCGTTGCACCTTTTCGACACTGGAGTTGAGATCGTGAAGGAGCTTTACGACAGTGAGCATTATCTATTAACGAAGATTAAAGAGCGGATCGAAAATAAGGATTATCCGATATTCGTCACTGCCGGCAACGGCCATGACAAGATGACGCACGTCACTCATAACAAATATCTCCAACATGGCTTCGATACTTTCTCTGGTATCCAGGGATCACTGATTGTCTTCGGCTTCGGGTTTGGTGATTCTGACTCACATATCATCGATGCCATCAACAAGGCCGCTAAGCATGGCCAGTTAACGAACGAGAAGTTACTAAGTGTGTACATAGGCGTAAACTCCCAAGCCAGTCTCGATCGAATGGAACAGATTGCAGAGAGATTCCAGTGCAAGGTGAACTATTACGATGCACGAACTGTTGGCGTTTGGGGTTGACATCGCCACCCTCCACAGGTTTATCCAAATCGGAATTTGAAAACGATAGGCGTGGGGAAGAATTAAAATGATTCACTAAACGCTATCGACGGTAATTGCCGAGACTGCTCAGATATGTTTTGAAAGCTCGCTTATTCGCAAATAGACTCTTTTCTCGACCCCTTTTCTTGTATTTGTAAAACTCAATATGGTCTATCGGCAATTGATCCAAATAGGCACTTGGCCCAGTCGCTCCGTTGGATCTCAAGGCTGTTAGTAAATGTAAACTGTTGCGAGGCCGGGTCGTCGCAACATAAAATGCATTTCGTGTTACATACGCCATATTAACGTCATCGAATCCAATTATTATGACGTGATCTGCCGAGAGCCCTTTTGAACCTACGATAGACATAAGTTCGACCGCGCCCATTTTCTTAACCTCAAGCTCCTCTAGTTCCGCTTCTTCTTCATCAACATGCCCTAGTTCGACCACTTCGTCCCTAATAATCGATTTTCGCTCGATGTCCTTCTGCAACTCAGCAACATCATCAAAATTGATATGTTGAGAAAGCTCTAAGAGTTTTTCGGGAAGATCGGTGCCGTTCTCAAGGATGTCTCTTATAGCCTCGCTCTTTATCAGTAAGGCTCGAATGTCGTTGGATTCAAGTTCGCAAAAATCAACTTCGCCTGCCAATGCAGAAGTGATAGCCGTCATAATGACATCCTCCGCAACCTCTTCGTAATACAGAACCTTTCGGAACGTAAAGTTGTCGTGAGGGTATTTTGCGAGAGAATAGTAACTCAGGAGTTTGTAGTAGTCTTCTGAAAAGGCACGGATCTCAGTTCTATATAGGTCCGCGGTTTCCTTAATTGTTTCTGCCGCTTCTCGGTAAAATTTTATTTTCTTATCGGGTGTTAGGATGAGCAAAAAGGCGTCCTTTGCTTCTCCGTTTTCCAATTTGGCCTTTCGATCATCAATCTCTGCCTGATAGTCGGCAATGAATGTCATAATGTAGTCCGCTGCCGTAGAAGGCGTGGCGCACGCGACGACTTGGACCTTGGGATGTGCGTCCTCGGTCCTAATAGGCAGATAGATTTTTTTAATACATTCTTCGTCTTCGCTTTGCTGTATAAAACCACCGGCCGATTTGGTTATGTGGAAACTGCTTCTGCCGCAGAACGGCAACATCCCTTTGCCGTAATCGTCATTTATATACAATCCACGAATCAGAGTGGGAGTTCCCGATTTGAGATTTTCGTAAAGAACCTGTTCGTCGTCACCAACGATTAACAAGTTTTTAGCCTTGCCAACTAAATTGTCGATCAATCTTTGCTCCGAGAGATTGAAATCCTGATATTCATCAATAATAAAATGATCAAATTCAATTAGCTCCGGCCGTTCCTTCAAGGCAGTAGCTGCTCGCAGAATCATATCGTCGAATCCGGCAGCATTGTAGAATTTACAAAGCGATAGGTAGGATTGGGTCAAATCTTTCCATTCGCGGGATTCTTCAAATTCGGCATTGTGAAGTTGAGAAGCAAAGCCCTTCCACGGATAGGCCTCAATATCCATACCGTTTTGTAAATCAATAACATCCTGCCAGACTATTTCTTTCCAGAATTGGGCGATCAGCTTAAAATGAGGCTTGAATGGCCATGTTGCTGTGCCGTGGTTTTTTTCGACAATGCTGCGGGCGAGCTTGTGTAACGTTGAAGCGGTTATGTTCTTCTGTTGGTTTTCAGTAAGCCTCGCCTCGCGGCTTATATCGTTCTGCAAATCAGCAACTAATTTCCGAACAAAGCTAGTTACGAATATAGTTGCCGTCTCATCTCGATTAAGCCAGTTTATTATGCGACTCAAGAATAATGTGCTCTTACCGGTTCCCGGGCCGGAAACAATTAGAAATTGTTGTGCTTTATGTTCCGCTAGGGCTAACGCATTTTGATTGCGGAATTCTGTCCGCTCATCTGAACTCAACAAATCCAATTGCTCACGCAACGAATCTAGCTCGCCCGAATCAAATGGGGAGCAGTCATCGTTGATAAGAAATCGAATAGCCATTTAACGTTCGAAGTAATCTTTTGTCCTATCATAGTTAAACCAAAAGAAAAATTCGAGCCATTTATTGCATTCAGGCCCTTTTGTCTGACCAAACTTCGAGTAATACTGCACTGTCAGAAAAAAAACGCGAGACGATCGGCAGCGGGCTTTAATACAACAAAACGCAAAAGACCTACCGAAGTTGGCTCGTCAAAAAAAAGACACACTTATACTTTTGAAGTTAGTGTGTCTGAGAGTGGCCTAGGTGACCATTTAAGCGGGTTGAAAATCGAGGAGTGCTGGCAACTTCGCCGTTGCTTTGAACTGAGCTATCGGCTTCAGCTTCTTAAACGACTCCGTAAAGTTGTTTTCCAGCGACCACAGAGTAGATTCCGGCGTTGTGCCGAACTCTTGCGATACTTCCCTAAAAAGAGAAATAGGAAGGTGACGGTGAGCAAAGGCGTTATAAATCAAAACCTTCGCGTCATCGGGGTCAATGTGGGTCGCCCGTTTGTAGTCAATCGCTTCCCGAAGCGGTTGCCATCCCCTTTGGATTCTGTCGATCCCGATTGAAACGGATTCGACTAAATCAAGGTTTTTGGTGTGTTTTGCTAGAAGCGGTTTGAAGTCACCTGAAAACGACATGTTGTCGCAGACGAAAACTCTATAACCAGCAACCATTCCGAGCCTCATCGACTTGTCGTTCGCATTTCGAAGTCCGATCGCGAAATTGACGCCCTCGTAAACTTGGTTGACTTCCAACAGTCCAAACATTTTCATGCCGTCCTGAGAAACCGCGAATTCACTTTTCTCGATAGAAATGTGTCTAAAGGCCAGTGATTCCTCGACTGCGTTCACGAGAACACTGTGAGAAATCGGTTGAAAAGTATCCGTAACCGGTGGGGTTTCGATTTGTTCTAGAAACTGCCGGTCAACTTTAACTGTGCCGCAATGGGCCATCAGTGTTGCGTTCATTCTCTACCTCCTATGTAATCCTGACGTAATGACAAAGTTGTTTACTCTGTAACGTGATGTTTGGTCAGCGGCGGATCGTACTCTTCGGCTATACCGCTAGGTGCGCCATTTTCGAGCATGTAGGTCCATACGATCCTACATAACCGTTCGAACCCGGCGTTCAAATCGTCGAACTCGGCCCGCGTGACCGCTCCCCTATTAGCCGGCAGAGATTCAACCCCATTACCGTTTACCTGCGCGTTTGGTTTTGGCTTTCTGTTTTCTTCCGCGACCGGCACCGAACTGTATGGCTGAATGCCATACGCATAAGCCAGAAGATGAGAAGCGTCTTTTGCCGACACCTCATTGAGTTTCGAAAAGAAATCGATAACTCCCCCGCCTTTCAAATTACAACCCTTGCCGAAACAATTGAATCGGTTCGTGTTGATGTTAACGGTGAAGCTCTTTTCCTTTTTGCATTTTGGGCATGTCCCCCGGCATTCGCCTTCAAAGGTAGGCTCTGATAGTTTTACGCCTGAATCCCCCGCAACCTTTGAGACACTTAACGCGGAACGAAGAATTGCAAAATCCACATACTGGCTATCCATATCAATTTTTAAGCGCAGCTCTGCCACGTCTATTTTCTTCATAGATCATTAGTCCTCCTGTTGTCGTCTTTGTGCGTTCAGCGTAGCAAGAATTACAAATTCTGTGAAGGGCATTCCTTCCGGTGTTATGATGAAAGGACCACCCCCGGGCACAACTTCCCTGGTTCTAACCAAAGGCTTACGGTAGGGCTGAAACCTTTGGGTAAAGCGTATGCCCAACACGCTATTGAACCGGACGCGATCAGCGGTCTTCGCCCTACTCGCTGGCAATGCGTTTAGGATAATTTTTTAGCCCGAGGGTGGCTTTTGGAAAGTTTAGGCGAAGCCGTTGGGCAAACTTTTCAAATCCCCTATCTCACCGATCTTGTACTCGCTTTCAAAACTCATCACCGACCGGTAATAAATTTTTCTTATGACGATTCTTTCGTTGCCGAGCTCAAACAGATCTTTGAATTACAATAATTTTGAAAGCCCATAACTTCTTAGTTTTTAAGGCACAGTGCCACAGATGAAATTCCTATCCGACAATGACGATCCCAAGAATTGTTTGGATCTAATTTACGAAAAAGACACGCCGATCCATCGTGGAATAATTGGAAAACTCTGGGACAGTTCGAGGACGATATGCTATATCCGAAAAATAGAATATGGAAAGCCATCCCGGTCACAACGTCCAAAAAAAGTTCGTCCCATGATCGCTCAAATTGAGATCGCGCCGCCGACCTATTCGGGTGGCCAAGGAGAATAAGAAAAGTGATGATCGATACTTCCGGTCGGCACTCCCCTATTTCAAAATTGAGACCAAAGAAACGCATCAACCTCGAGCTTATTTTTGATGATCAAAACAAGAACTTATAAGACCGAGCGAAAGAATTTTTAGTGGCATATTTAACGAGGAACCGTCACCGCAAAAAGTTGTTCCCCACTACCCGACAAAAAACCTTTTCCGCTGGCGTGTTATAATAAAAGCACCAACCAAAGTTTCCACACCTCGAAATAAAGATCAGAAATCCTATTCAACCGTGTAGTCAGTAGCGTCCTCCCTGTGTAGTGAGTCGTGTCCCGAGTGTGTAGTCAGTGGTGTCCAAGTGTGTAGTGAGTAGTGTCCAAAATATGCGCAATGCATTGTAAACAAAGGACAATCGTAAAACAGAACTAAGAAGAACTTATTTTAAGAACAACAACAAGTAAGATGATCGACAGGATTGGAACGGGCTTGTCGGCACCGAAATTGTTGTTGCTAATAATTTTCACAATCGAAAATGGCAGTCGAATTAATTCCACTAAAACCAGATCAGCACAAGGTAACCTTTGTGCCAAAGACGACAACCGACCTGCCGTTTTTCAATCTGACTTATCGAAGGAAAGATATTCCGAAAGCAGTTAAGTTCAAAGGCATCGACCAGGCCGGACACCCAATCAGTTGGCAGGTTTTTCATAACACACACAGCGAGGTCGGACCCGCCGGGGTCGAGGCTCATGAAGTTTGGTACATGCTTATCAAACCGGGCATCGATGCCAGCCGAAAAGAGGATGGAACTATTCCGCAAATCATCCGTCTTGGCGGTATGCGTCACTGTCTCAGGATGGTCGGCTGGAGCGAAGGCGGTCATCAGGCGCGCGAGCTGATCAAATGCTTAACTCAAATTGCATTTGCCGGATGCGTCGCCGATCTTTGGTTTCCAACCGGCGAGTTTGATGACGAGGGGAGAGAGAAATTCTTGCAGATCAAATCTCGCTTTTCGCGGATGTCAGTTTATGCGATAGGGGAACATCACCTAACCGAAGACGAACTCAAGAACCAACAATTTGAATTTGATCTTGAGGATCAAGTTTACATTCGGCTCGACCCCATCGAAGTTCAGATGCAGCAGCTTCAAGCGCAGCAACATCGTCTCATCGATAACGAGTATATGTTTTCCGTAAAGCCGATTGCTCGAAGGTGGTATGAACTACTTGCAGGAAAGATCTACGGAACACTAAAATACAACGCCCCGTTTTTTGAAATAAAATATTCGTGGTACATCAAAAATCATCACACATTAAAAAAGTTCGATAGCTTGAAACGCGTGACGGCTCAGATGAACAGAGTTGTTCAAGATCATCTCGACTCCGGTTTTCTAACAAAGGTCGAATATCGCAAGTTCAAAGAACCGGATCATGAACTTGATTTCTCAATTCGTTATTTCGTCGGCACCGCCGCTAAAGAATCCATCAACCGGATTCAAGTACACATTTCAAACCGGCGGAAAAAAGAAGTCGCTTCTCTCGTTTCAGTCAAGGAATCCCAAAACGCAAAAATTGACGAAATTAGCGACCTTCCGGCTAAAGATGGTATCGAAGTACCCTTAAAGGAAAAAGTCGCAGTGGCGACCCCAAATTTTGACGCTGAGGCGATCCCTGAAGAGAGGGGAGCCATTGTAATGGCAATTACCACACTGGAAACCCATCTCTTATCCGGACAACGAGAATTGCTAACTCACTTAACTACCGATTTTATGATCACGGAATCGAAGGCGTACCAGCTTCTCATGAAGTACCCACCCAATCGCGTCGATCTCCAAATTCGGGCTTTCGAATTCCGAAACCTCAACACCATAAACAAGGCAGGCTTTTTAATCAATGCGATCGAACAGAATTACGCGTTACCCGACAGATTTCAAGCCCGCCTTAGGGCGATGGAGTTTGAAAAGCAACGAACAAAAAAAGAAGCCGAGGCCGAGACTTTGCGTAAGCAACGGGAAGCCCAAATAGTAGCGTGCCAACTTTGCGATGAAAAGGGTCATCGCAACGTCAAGCTCCCGGAAGACCCTAGTTACAAGGCCACGCACATATGCAGCCACGACCTTGAGATCGAATCAAAGTTCGAAGACTGGCAACTCCCAAAACTTGACCAATAAGAACACGCAAAGGAGCACGGCGGTCGTGCTCTTTTTGTTTTGACCAAGGATCAGATTTGGAAGAAAACTAGCACATACGATACGACCATATAGTATGTGTAACTTACTCGGTCAAACGCCCGTATTTACTAGCCCCGCCCTTGCCTGCTTACCGCAGGCTACCCTTGTCGCCTCGCCGCTCGCTCGAATTAGTAGCCACTAATTCTCATCTTACCGATACCTCATCAAACTAATTTGATGAGGGCGAGACGAGGCGACTTCGCTTTTGTCCAGGCGACCACCTGGACAACCCGGAAAAGCTAAACCAGCTTTTCCGGCCGCTTCGGGTTTCGTCGCTAACTGCTTCCTCAACCTGCGACAAGGGTAGCCTGCGCTAACGTTAACCACTGGCTTAGGCAAGGGCGGGACGAAACTAGCTCTTCGTAAAAGAGCTTACCGCACGAACTGTTGGCGCGGTTGCCACTCAGAAATGAACGAATAGCTGTGGATAACAGCTATTGACAGAATTTGTGGGCCTGCTACGATTAGGAAGCCTAAGACCGTTCTTACGAATTAGAACAAATACACAAAACTATCCGCGACCAAACAACCCGTTTATATCTTCGCGGATAGGACGGGTTTTTTGCGGGTAAAATTGACGCTATTATGCGGGATTTTGAACGCCACGCTTTTGCAGATATTGCCTAATTTGTGAGGTCTTGTCCTAAGGCTAGCCTAGTGTCTAGAACTTAAACGTCAGTTATACCTCGTAGTTACGGGTTGCCGAAGGTGGTGGTCAACCCTTAGATCCTACAAACATAGCCGGCAACCATCTTCAATGAAAACGCAAAAAAGAACTCTTTAGTTGATTTGCCCCCCAACGTTAGTTGGGAGTCCCATTTTCCTCCGCAGACAATATGATCTTGTGCTGGGGGGTATGTCATCTACAACCTTCAAAAAGCCAACGATAAAAGGAGATTTAGCCGACCTACCCATCCTCGGCGTGTTTGAATCTTGGGGATCAAATGTAATTTCCGCCCGAATCAAACTCAGTACGGAGTTCGCCGAAATTGCGCCAGCGGAACCTAACGATAAACCTGTCAATTTCGAATACCAACTCAAGTACGACGAAGAAGAAATAGAGAATGGTGATGCATTTCTTTATGTTCTAAGCCCTTCGAAATCTGCCACTTTGATTATTCCTATCTGTTTTGACGATCCGATTGAAACTGTAAAGAAGCTGAGTCACCATTTTCAGAGACCGACACCCAAAACCAACTTGGTAACAAATAATCTTCAGGAGGAAATATGAAATTACCAAGAGGCGTTTATCATCGCTATAAGAACCGTCCGCATTTGTGGATTAGGTATCAAGACGAGCATGGAAAGACGATTAAAGAGTCGGCACAGACAACCAACCCCGAAATTGCGAGAGCATTTCGGGACAAACGGCTAAATCAGGCAGCCGAAAACAAACTGATACCAACCCGCCGATTCGAAACACTTACAGTCGGCGAAATTTTAGACTTTTGGTGGGAACGTCATGGGAAAACCAAACGGGGCTTTATGTATTTAATGCACCGGCTGGATAAGTTCCGAAAGATAAAGGCCCGCAACTTTTTACCGGAGACAATTGATGAGTTTTTGAAAGATTTATTGAAGACCCATTCCCCGTCTACCGTTAATCATTACCGGACTATTTTGAATTCGTCATTCAACTTTGCAATTAATTGGAAGAAGTATGACGACAATCCCGTCCGAGTAATTCCCCAGATCCCAGAACGAGAGGCACGGGACCGATTCGTTGAAGTGTCAGAACTTGCGGCTTTAATAACACAGTGCCAAATTGTAAAAGACTTCGAGCTTCAAGGCTTTATCATTTTGGCTGCCTGTACCGGACTTCGGAAAACCGGGGTTCTTTCCCGTAAGTGGACTGAAGTTCAGCTAGATGTGGAATTTCCGTCAATTTATCTGCCCAAGAAGGACAGCAAGAACAAGCGTTCAAATCGTCTGCCATTGCCACAAATGTGTGTACTGGCTCTAAAGCAGTTGCCGAGTTATGGAAACCATGAATATCTTTTCCCGGCCCGTCCGAACGTCAAATACAAAGAGAACTTTTCCAGGCCTTACGCATGGGATCTTGGAAAGCGGTTCAGACGAGTTCGGGATTTAGCCGGAATTGAGGATTTAAGAATCCATGACTTAAGGCACTTCGCAACCACGATGCTCTTTATGGAAGGAGTAGCGGATGCAATTATCAGAAAGATGACCGGCCATCGTTCAGAGGAGCTTGAACGGTACAAACACTTCTCGCCAAGCTTCAAAAATCAAACCACTCAATTGATAGCGGGCAAGCTTGAGGAAGAACTAAAAGGTACATTTTTGGGTACTAACCCTGAAAATGAAAAAAAGTCACCATGATGATGACTCTAAAACCCCCGGTTTTATTGATGATAATGGCGGAGCCGACGGGACTCGAACCCGCGACCTCCAACGTGACAGGCTGGCGTTCTAACCAACTGAACTACGACTCCGCAAAGCGATTTGGGATTGGTGATTTCTGATTTGAGATTGAAATCCGACCCCAAGCTAGGTTTTCAAAATTGCTTTTGGGGAGCGACAAATCCGATATCGCAAATCCCAAATCCGCAATCAAAATGGTGGGCACGAAGGGACTCGAACCCCTAACTTCCTCCTTGTAAGGGAGGCTGTCTACCAATTGACGTACATGCCCGAGATTCGGCTACTTTTATCTACCCAACTCTCAAAAATCGAGCCGCTTCGAAAAACGGCGAATTCGTAGATTACTTAAAAATGTCTCGGTGTGTCAAGGTGCTTCTCCAAAATTGGTGCTTTTGCGATTCTTGACGAATTCCGGGTCTTTACGGACGCCTCCAAAATTCAGGCTGCCGATGCGGGCGATTTCGTTGCTGTCGTGGCTGGCGATCGCTTTGCGCAGGCATTCCGGATTATCAGAACCCCATCCGACGCAACAGATCCTGAAAGCGCGGATCGTCTCGCAACGGCTCGAATCTTTGCTCATACTTGACGAAAACGATTCCATGATCCCGGCGTTCGAATGAGCGTTCGAGCGATTCCAGCGCACCTTCCTTGTCGCCCAAGCGGATCTGGACAAGTGCCTTGTTGTAGATTTGAAAGTCCTTCAGATAGGCCCGATTTCCGATCTGTTCAAGACGCCTTTGCCACCAGGCGCGCAAACCGCCCTTCGTGAATCCGGCCCGAACCTCGTCCGCTGCCTCTTGGGGTTCTCCAAAAAGCGTCATCGTTTTGATGAAGGCTTCCGATGCCTCGAACTCCATTCCTTTCCGTTCGTAGCCCATACCGAGATAGAAAAAGCCGAAGGCAAAGTTCGGATCCAGATTGAGCGCCTTTTGAGAGAACTCGATCTCTTTTTCGGCGTCGCCTTGAAGATCGTGCAGACCGGCGAGCGCAACAAACAGGATCGGTGATACCGGATCGATCTCAACGGCGCGATTGAGACGCCCTCGGGATTCTTCAAACCGGCCCTGCGCCATCAGATGTTCTCCGTACCACTGATGCGCCGTCGCATAATTAGGATTCAGCTCGAGCGCCCGCTCAAAAGAGCGTTCTGCGGCGGTCCAATCCCAATCGTAGAAAGTCTGCGTGTATCCGAGTGCGCTGTGTGCCTCGGCGATCAACGGGTCGAGCTCCAACGCCTTCTTGATGGCGTCTTTCGCCTTCGGAAACGCCTTGATCGGAGCCGCCGCATGATACTCAGGCAAGAGAATGTAGCAGTCGGCAAGTCCGGCGTAGGCCAGCGCAAAATTCGGGTCTTGTTGGACCGCTTCCTCAAAATGCCCGATCGCTTTTTGCAGGTTGTCGACGGTCCTTTTGTTCCAGAAGAATCGACCCCGCAGATATGCTTCATAGGCGCGCGGGTTCTCAGTGTCGCGACGCGAAAACCTTTCACGTTCGGTTGCATTCAGACGCAAAGCGAGTGCCTCGACCGCCCTCTTGCTGATCGAATCCTGAAGGATCGAAAGGTTGGAAAGATCATTTTCAAAGCTTTCTGCCCAGACAATCGCGTTATCGACGGTTCGTATCAACTGAATGCTCACACGAAGCCGGTTCCCATCGCGTTGCAGTCGCCCGTCCAGGACGGCGTCAACCTGGAGTTCTCGACCGATCGTCCGGACGTCCGCGCGGCTCTCAGCATATTTGACGACGGCACGCGTTGGCCGAACGGTGAGTTGTCTCAGTTCGCCGAACTTGCCGGCGAGGACGTCCGCAAGACTGATGCTCAGATAGCGGTCAGATTGGTCGGCGCTGAGATCTTCAAACGGCAAGACCGCGAGAGTTTTGATTTGATTCAAACCGTTTGGCCGAAAGGAGGACGAGAATGACCGATAGAGTCCGACGACGGCAATCAGCGCCAGAGTTAGGCCAATGAGAAGAAAAATGGACTTCCGTCGAAACGGGGCTTCCTCCGGCCTTTTTGTCGAGAGGTTTTCTTTCGGGATCGCATCTTCAAACACTTTGACGTGTGCGATGAACCGATATCCCTTGTTCGGAATCGTCAAGATGAAACGCGGCCGTTTGGCTTCGTCGCCGAGTGCCTTTCGAAGGACAAACACGGTTTGTGAAAGATTGGCCTCCTCGACGAACGCATCTTGCCAAACCGTTTCGAGCAGTTCGTCCTTGGTCAGGATGCGGCCCGTGTTTTCAATCAGACAGATCAGAAGTTCGACCGCTTTCGGCGACAACGGAATGAGTTCGCCGCTGGCCCGCGAAACGATGCTGCGGCGCTTGGCGTCGAGACGGAAATCTTCAAATTCGTAAATTCGTGCTTCCAATAAAGCTCCATCATTTCGCGGCGAAGTCACCGCCGAGATTCATTGATTCTTATGGATTTTGAGAAAATCATCAAGGGAAACTTCAATATGGCGGCGCTTTGGCCGTCCCACCAAGAGATCGAACTTCCATTCTTCCTTCGAATCGTCAGACTATTGAGCCCTCTGATCGCTTTCTGCCCGGTCTCCGTAAATCATTGATCCGACTGGAGCGGAGCGACGTCTTGAGAACTTTTGAGAACTTTTGAGCCGAGTCTTAAAGAATTTTGGTCGCGGTCTATCGTCAAATGGCTCGAGGTGATCAGACCAATGTCGGCACCCGGGCGCGAGAATCGCGCGATTCAAATAGAAATCGGGAGAAATGATTATGAAAAGAATGAACTTCGGATTCAGGCGATGCGGTTTCATCGCGTTACTGTTTTTGGCGTGCGGATTTGGGTTGAACGCTGAAGCGTTCGCGGCCGGCGTTTCAATTTCGGCAACACCGACCACAAATTCGGTGTTTGCAGGAAAAAAGGCAACGTACACGATCAGCATCTGGCGTACGGGTTATGCCGGCAAGGTAACGCTCTCGGCGTTCGGACTTCCGGCCGGCGCGACGGCGACCTTCTCGCCGAATACGACGACTGCCAACAGTTCGATCCTGACGGTCCAGACGCAGGCTTCGACGCCGCCGGGATCATACTCGCTGCTGATCAAGGCCGACGCCCCGAACATCGTCATTTCGGGCATAAACCTGCAACTTCAGGTAAATCCGATGCCGGCGGTAACGGTGTCGGCGGCGCCTCCGAACCAATCGATCATCGCCGGCGGAGCGACCTACACCGATATCTCGATCAGCCGTGCGAATTTTTCCGGGCCCGTCACGCTCAGCGCGCAAAACGTCCCCGCAGGCGTCACGGTTCAGTTCGACCCGCCCTCGACGACCGGCAGCGTGTCGCGAATGCTTTTGTTATCGAACGGCCTGCCGTTCGTCTCGGCCGATTACGACATCATCGTGCGGGGCACAAGTTCGCTTGGCGTGTACGGTACCGCAACGTTTCAGATACGCGTAAATCCCGGTATCGTTTGGGCTGATCAGTTCGGCGCGCCGAACAACGCCGCGTTCGATCCCGATTTCGCGACGGACGTCGTCTATGATACGGCCGGAAACGTATATGTCACTGGATTTACGCGGCCTGAACCAACGGCTAACTTCGCCGAGACAGACGCCTGGGTCGCAAAATACAACCCCTCCGGAACGCGGCTCTGGATTCGGACGATCACCAATCTCGCCAACGACACGCCGACCGATGTTTTCGTTGACGGATCCGGACAGGTTTACATCGCCGGACGGACGTTGGTATCGAACGTTAACTGGGAGATCTTCGCGGCGAAGTACGATGCGAACGGAAACCCGATCGGTTCGACACGCGTCTTCGGGACGGCGCTCGAGGACGGCGGGGGCGGTATGCAGTTCGGGCTGAACGCGTCGAACGTGATCTTGACGGCGGCCACACGGGTCATTCGTTCGGCGATTCAGAGCGACTTTGTCGGGAACGAGGTCTTCCGCGCGGAATACGACATCAGCCGCTATACGTTTGACTCAAACTTCAACGCCACTTCCGCGGTTTTGGTAACGGCGGCGAGCGGCAATCCAAAGGATCTGGCGGTCGGCGGCGACAACTCGATCTTCGTCCTCAGCGACGACCGAAGTCAGATCAGCCAGGGTGACCAGCTGCTGATCTCGAATTCACGCGTCCAGAAGTTTCTCAGCCCGCTTAATCAGAATTACACGAGCGCCGTGATCGGTCCGTTGACGGCGAGTTCGACTTTGTTCTTTGCAACCAAGCTCAAAGCCGACGCGAACGGCAACGTCGTCGCGATAGGCAACGAGTACGATCGTCAGATCCGGGTGACCGACCAAAGCGTGCCGGATAATTCGTGGATGGTCAAACTTAATTCGGTCGGCGCAAGACTCTGGGAAACCGAAGTGTTGTCTTATTACCCGACGGAGATCCGCGCGCTCGACATCGATTCCAACGGCGATGTGTATATTGCCGGCAACACGTGGGATTCGCTGCGCGGTGTGAATCCGAACATAGGACCTCCGACCGATCCGGCGGCAAACACTGACGCTTGGTTCGCAAAATACGCGGGCGCGGCGGGTACACAGATCTTCATAAGTCAGTTCAACACCGGAAACAAGGATGGGTTCAACGCTCTCAAAGCCGGTGCCGCGAACGGGTTGAACACCCCGCTCTTCTTCGCCGGGTATACGGTACTTTTCAAGAACGTGAATTACGGATATGAGGACGGACTGTTGCTGAAGTGTTCAACGCTTTACTGCGGCTATCGGCCGTAATGGAAACCGGGTGCGAACAACGGATTTCTACGGAGACGCAGGTTGGACGCACCATTTGAAAGTCGCTCTGCCGCTGTCTTCGATAGCTTCATTTATTCGCCCGTTGTCCCCGGGCTCGCGCCCGGGGCAACACGTTGTCGCCGTCTACGACAGCTCTTTTTCCGCGTTCATTCGTTTCTTGGGGCCGATCCGGGCTAGCCCCGGGTCAGCAAAGGGGCGTTCGCCCTCGAGAATTCGCCGATCGTAGAGACTGAACTCGCATCTACTTTTTGGGCGCGTCTTTTTCGATCTGCGCGATCAATCTGGTCGCGTGGTTGCGGGCGATGAGCGGGATGCGTTCGTCGAGCGAGACTTCCTTTAGATATGGGATCAACTGAACCGCGTCGGAGATCTCGTTTCGTTCAATGTAGGAATCGATCACGTCCATTTGCTTCGGAGCGTCGAGCGGTTGGTTGGCGCGGGCGACGTTCATATCGAAGATCCAGATGTACTGATTTCCGATCCTGCGGTATTCGTCCATCAACGCTTTCGCGTCCTTGTTCTCGGTCCAGTTGAAGGTCGTTTCGCGCGCCTTGCCGTCGCGCACGAGGCGAAACTTATGGTTGCCGAGATGCGAATAATCCTTCTCGTACTGATAATTCGCGGTCGAGTTGAGAAAATCGAGCGACTCGTAAATGCCGCGGATGCGGGCGAGTGCGGCTTCGGAGACGCGGATCGGATCCGAATCGGGCTCCGACCAGTCCTGCTTCATCAACGAGATCCGGCCGACGCCGTTTTCGTCGTGCTCGATCGTGATCTTTGAGACGATGAATTTCGGCTGCGAGAATTCGTAGAAATAATTCGGCGGATTCTCGGCTTTGGATCTGGTCTCCGGCGATTGATTCGTCGGGCGTTCGTTCTTTTTGGCAGGCGTTTTGGCGGTTTCGACAACTTCGGGCGTCGGTTCAACGGGCGGCAGTTTCACCGTCGGCGTCGGCCGCGGCGTTTTTTTGACAGGTCTTTTCGTCGTCGTTTGACCGGAAATTGAAACGGCGAGCAAAATACCGAGAATCGCCGGCAAGACAAACTTCATATTATTCAAATCTGACCGAAACGACTTTCGACACGCCCGCTTCCTGCATCGTCACGCCGTACAGCGCGCGCGCCGCTTCCATCGTCCGCTTGTTGTGCGTGATCACGATAAACTGAGTTTTCTCAGCCATTTGCGCGATCGTGTCCACGAATCTTCCGACGTTCGCATCGTCGAGCGGAGCATCGACCTCGTCGAGCAGGCAGAACGGCGACGGCCGATATTTGAAGATCGCCATCACGAGCGCGATCGCCGTCATCGCCTTTTCGCCGCCCGAAAGCAGCAAAATGTTCTGCAAACGCTTGCCCGGCGGCTGGGCGACGACTTCGATCCCGGCCTCGAGAATATCCTCCGCTTCCTGAAGAGTCATTTCGCCCCGGCCGCCGCCGAAAAGCTCCATAAAAAACTCCGAGAAATTGGCGTTGATCGCCTCGAACGCCTGTTTGAAACGTTCGCGCGAGCGTTCCTTAATCTCGCGCAAGGCCTCTTCGGTCGCCCCGATGCTGTCAATGATGTCCTGCCGCTGCGAAGTCAGAAACAGCAGGCGTTCTTCGGTCTCACTCAATTCCTCGAGCGCGAGCATATTGATCGCGCCGAAGTTCTCGAGCCGTTCGCGAAGATCGGCGACCTGGCCGCGCGCGTCGTCAAGTATGAAATCGGGCTCGATCTCTTCCGTTTCGACCAGTTCCGCGAGCGACGCGTTAAGCTCCTGCGTGCAGTTTTCGTTCAAGCTGCGAAGTTTCGTGACCGCTTCGGTCTGCCGGATCTCGAGCGTCGCACGCGCATTGCGGGCATCGGCCGAGTTCTTGTTAAGCTCGGCAAGTTCCGTGCTCATCGTGTCTGCGGACTCGCGCGCGTTCGTAAGATGCTCGTTCGCGGCCGCGAGTTCGTTCTGTTCGTTTTCGCGCAGATCGAGTCCGGCGGCGATGGTCTGTTCGATCTGCGCGATCGAATTCGTGAGATCGCTTTGTTTTCCGTGAGTCTCTTCGAGTTCGCGCATCTGATTGGCGCGCCGGGCATCATATTCTCTTGCTTCATTCTCGACGCGGCGAAGCGCGCTTTGGACCGAACGGCGGCGTTCCTCGCTGGTTGCGGCGAACGTGCGTTTTTCGTTTAGGATAACGTTCTCGGCATCCGTTCCGGCGCGCGCGTCGCTCAGCTCGAGCGAGACCTCGGCGAACATCGACTCGGCCGTCCGGCGTGCGGCGTCGGCTTTTTTGCTGCTTTCGCGCGCCACCAGCCGGCGTTCCGTGAGTTCGATCGTCTCCTTTTCGATCTGCGCCGCTTCTTCGGCGACGACGCGCTTGTGCCGCTCGGCGCGTTCGGTCTCTTGCCGCGCGGTTTTTTCCTGAATCTCTAGACCGAGCAGGTCGCGCTCGACTTGAACGATCAGCGATTGCAGATCGACCAGCTCCTCTTCGTGCCCGGCGAGCGCCCGGCGCGCCGCTTCAACCGAGTGTTCGGCGTCGACGATCGCACCGCGCGAGTTTTCGATCGCCGATTCCAGTTCGCGGAGCTCGCGTTTGAAGGCGAGCAGCGAAGTGTTTTTGTCGCCCGCGTTCGATTTGCCGGCGATGAACAGTTTGCCCCCGAAGGAGACGTCGCCGCGCGCATCGACAGCGTTGTCGAGCGACTCTTCCGAGTCGGCAATCGTTTCGATCATCCGCGCGTTCATTTCGCGCGGGAATAGTTCCGAAAGCAGCGCGCAGAGGGCGTCCGGCGCGCCGAGCAACTCGGCGATTCGGCTCGAGTCCTTCGAGGCGCGCGTCGCCTTTGCGCGGCTGAGGTCGCCGGCGACGAGCACGGCGATCCGGCCGAGATTGTTTTCGGCGAGATACTTTACGGTTTTGCGGGCATCGGATTCCGATTCGACCAAAACCGTCTGCAAAAATGAACCGAACAGGCTCTCGACCGCTTTTTCAGCACGTTCGTCAACCGTCAGACGGTCGGCGAGAGTTCCCTGAAACTTGACGCCGATCTTTGATTGCTCGGCGAACAGCTTTTGCACGGCGGGCGCGTACACCGCACGTTTCTCGTCGAGTTCACGGAGCGTGTCGAGCCTGTTCTTTTTGCGCGAAAACTCGTTGCGAAGGTCGTTCAGCGTTCGTTCGGCGGCTTGAAGATTCGTTCGCGCCTCGGCCGAAGTGTTCACCAACGTCTGTTTCTCGGTGTAAAGCCCGGTTATCTTCTCGCGTTTTTCCTTGACGCCGTTTTCGAGTTTCAAAACTTCCGCCGCGTGATCGTTGAGCGTTTCCTGGGCGCGGATGCCCTCGCGAACAAGCCCCTCGCCGCGTTCGGTCAGCCGTTCGAGATTATGTTCGAGTTGGCGCTCGATCTCGTTGAAACGCTCGAACGCGGCGGTGTGTTGGATGACTTCGTTTCGGATCGTTTCGAGTCTCGATTCGATCCCGCGGACTCCGTCGATTCGTTTGCGGTATTTTTCTTCCGCCGATTTGAGTTCGTTCGATGCTTTCTCGGCTTCAGCGAGTTCCTTCTGTTCGTCCTTTTTCAGGCGATCGATCTCGGATCTGTATTCGGCGATTCGCGCGGCACCGGTCGTGATGTCGTTTTCAAGCACGGCCGCGCGTAGTTTCAAGTTATCGATCTGTTCGAGCCGGTATGCGCGTTCACGCTCGTTGCGGTCGCGCTCGAGCGCGTGCTCGGCGTGTTTCTGACGGATCTCGGCGAGCTTTTCCTCGGCAAGCCGCGCGTTTTGCGTCGCTTCTCGAAACGCCTCTTCTTTTTCGCCGACGAGCCTGAAGATCCCGTGTTCGACTCCGCCCGCTTCCTTGAGTTGCGTTTCGAGTTCGCCGACGAGCGTTGAAAGGAACTTTCCCTCGGCCGTGAAGAGTTGCTTCAGGAGCAGGCGAAACTCTTCGCGCATTATCTTGTAGCGTCGCGTCTTCGCCGCCTGACGACGGAGCGAGTTGGCCTGTTTTTCGATCTCGGAAACGATATCGCTGATGCGGGAAAGATTCGATTTCGCCGACTCAAGACGTGATTCGGCGGCGCGCTGGCGCGTCCGAAACTTGCTGATCCCGGCTGCCTCTTCGATCAGGTTGCGGCGGTCTGAAGGTTTCGCCGACAAGATCTGGCCGATGCGTCCCTGTTCGATGATCGCGTAATGCGAACCGCTCAGGCCCGTGCCGGCGAAAAGATCCTGAATATCGCGCAGCCGGCACGTCTTGCCGTTTAGCAGATACTCGCTTTCGCCGGAAAGGTACAGCCGGCGCGTGACGGCGATCGCCTCGCCGGGCGCAAAATCGAGCGCGAAAGAACGCGGACGCCAATGGCGTTTCGGCTTGATCTTCTTTTCGACGAGCTGAGCCGACCCGACCTGTACGGCTTGGGCGATCTCGACCGGTTCGGATTCGGTCTCCGCGCCTTCGGTCTGCGTGTTTTCAGGTTCGGCAACCGCTTCCGGCTCTTTTTCAGGATCGAAATCCTCGACGTTGACGGCGTTTTCGTCGAGTTCGGAGATCGCTTCGTCGATCCCGCTCAAGTCTTCTTCATCGTGGATGAACGCCATCTCGTCGTCGCGCACCATATGGAGTACGACCTCGGCCATCCCCGAAGCTTTCCGCGCCTTCGTTCCCTGAAAAACGACGTCCTTCATCTCCGAACCGCGCAGCGCTTTCGCCCTTTGTTCGCCGAGCACCCAGGCTATGGATTCGCTAACGTTGGACTTCCCGCAACCATTCGGACCAACGACGGCGGTGATGCCGTTGCCGGTGAAGACGACCTCCGTGTAGTCTGCAAATGACTTGAAGCCAGTGATTTCGAGGCGCTGGAGCTTGAACATTCGATATAGTGTTTTCCCGGGAAAGTTAGCACTATATTTTGGTGATTTAAGGCTTTTAAGTCAAAAGTGGAAAGGGGAAAAAGGAAAGGAGCGCGCTCCCTAATCTAGAGCTCGTTGCCGAGACTGCGGAGGCCCTGCTTTTCGGCGCGTTCGTTGTCGAGTTCGGTAAGCACGTCGAGCAGAAAGTTCGTGTTGCTCGAAACCGTGATGACGATCGGAAACTCGCTTTCCGATGTCGAGAACTCGAATGTTCCGTTGCCGATCTCGATGATCTCCTTGAACGCCTTGGCGCCGTTCCGCCCGCCGCATTCGGCATCGACGATCTTGCCTTCGTTGAACGAGACGCTCGCCAAATACATATCCGACTTGAGTACGAGAAGCCCCGTCATCTTCGAGTTTTCGATGACCTGAACGGCGTCGAAAATTCCGACGTACGCCAAATTCCCGGCGAACGTCACGTCGGTGCGTATCTTCTGCGGTGTTTTGTCGCGCGACGTGCCGAAATCGGGGCGCCGCGCGCGTCGGATCGCTTCAAGTCCCGGCGCGACCGAAATTCGCGGATCGAGCAGTTTCGCTTCCTGCAAACGGTCGTACGCGAGATCGAAATCTTCGCGGCCAATGTAGAGATTCACGAGCGCCAGACACTGCCGCGCGGCCTCGTCCAGGCTTTTCTGATTGATGCAGATGTCGCGCATCTTCTCGCGCAGGGCGATCGAGCGCGGACTTCGATCGATCGAGTCGCGAAGCAGTTGAAAAGCCTTTTCGGGCGAGCGGTATTTGACGAACAGATCTGCGTCGAGAAGAATCGATTCGATCGACACTTCGTTCATCGGAATCGAAGGCACTTCCAAAACTTGATTCATAGGCTTGAGGCTGAACAACTCTGTTCAACAGTTTAAAAACTAACATATTCGGGTACCATAAGTCATCAAAAATTTGGCCGCCCAAGCGTTGGTCGCAAGCCGGCGAATGAACGTATAATAAAAGAATCGGTTCGTTCTTTTTGAGGGTTGTTCTAGTTGGAATTCCAGAATTGCGCAGGAGATTATTATGTTTCGACCATTCCTATTTGTTTCGATCTTGATCTTGAGTTCGTTTCTTTCGGCGCCGTCGCAGTCCGTGCGCGTGACGTTCCTTCACGTCAATGACGCTTACCAGTTTATGCCGGTCGAGGGCGGCAAACGCGGCGGACTCGCGCGACTTTGGACGCTTCGCAAGGAGGCGTTGAAGGAGAATCCGAACACGATCTTTACGCTTGGCGGCGACACGCTCTCGCCGTCGGTCGAAACCCGCACTTACAAAGGCGCGCAGATGATCGACGCGTGGAACGCGATCGGGCTCGACTACTCGGTTTTGGGCAACCACGAGTTCGATATCAAAACGGCCGATCTGCTGGCGCGTATGAAGGAATCAAAATTCACCTGGCTCGGCGCGAACGTCATCGATTCGAAAACCGGGAAGATCTTCGGCGACACGCCGCCTTACGTCGTTCGCGAATTTCAGGGTGTGAAAATCGGTATCGTCGGATTCCTTCTGCCCGAAACAAAGGAGACTTCCTCGATGGAAGACAGTCTGCAGGTGACGGATTTCTGCGCGACCGCGAAGAAACTCGTCAAGCAGATGCGCAAAAAGGAAAAGGTCAGCGCGGTCATCGGATTGACGCATCTTTCGATGGCGCAGGACAAGCAGCTTGCGCGGTGCGCGGATTTCGATCTCATCCTTGGCGGCCACGAACATACGTTGCTGCAGTCCTCTTCGAACGGCACGCCGATCTTCAAAATGACGGCCGACTCGCGCGAGATGGGCAAGTTCAATCTCATTTTCGACGCCGCGACGAAGCGTTTCGAGAGTCTCGATTGGGAGATCATCCCGGTCACCGACCAGATCGCGGACGCGCCCGAATTTGCGCCGGTTTTCGAGAAATACAAGGATTTGTTGGTGAAACTCGCCGAACCCGTCGGAGCGACCGGCGTTGTCCTCGACGCGCTCTCGGTATCGAACCGGACAAAGGAAACGAACATCGGCAATTTCATCGCCGACGCTTATCGCGATGCGGTCGGGGCGGACATCGCTTTCGTCAACGGCGGTTCGATCCGCGCCGACCTGACATACAATCCGGGAGTTTTGACGAAACGCGACGTGCTCTCGATGTTGCCGTTCAACAACCCGATCGTAAAGGTCGAACTTTCCGGCAAGACCTTGCGCGCAATGCTTGAACACGGTGTCGCGCGGAGCGGCGTCGGTGAGGACGGAGAGCCGGGAAGATTTCCGCAGATTTCGGGAATGAGCTTCAAGTTCGATGTTTCGAAGCCCGCCGGAAGCCGTGTTGTCGAAGCCTTGGTCAGCGGCAAACCGCTCGAGGATTCGAAGACCTACACCGTTGCGACCTCAGACTTTCTCGTCTCGCGCGGCGGCGACGGTTACACGATGTTCAAGGAAGGCAAACTGCTGACGAAAGCCGAAACGGCGCCGAAGGATTCGGACGTTTTCGAAAAGGCGATCCGCAACGCCGACAATTCGACGATCTCGCCGAAATTGGAAGGAAGGATCGTAAAGATTGGAGCGCAAGCGTCCCGTTTGCCCTAAGCGTGGAGCGCGATGGGATTTGCGATTTGCGATTTGCGATTTGGGATTTGGGATTTGCGATCTTTTGAATCCGCAGATGATTTCTGGAATCCCAAATCCCAAATCCCAATTCCCAATTCCCAAATCGCAGATCCCAAATCCCAAGCTATTTCCTGACGGCGCTCAGTACCTGCTGTACTTCCATTGCCAGGACCGATTCGGCCGCCTTGTCGGCCGAGCCGTCGGTCTTGCCCGAAGATTTGTTTTGTATCACCGTTCGTCCGTCGGACAGCGCCACGAGTTTGAAATCGACCTGCGCGTCAAATTTCTGCGCCGAAGAAGTGTCGGTGTTCGTAACCTTGCCGAGGATCCCGCCGATCTTGCTTGCCGTCGATTGTTTCAGTTTCGAAATATCGCTCGTCAGAACGTAATCGCACTGCGCCGCCGACGCATCGGCTTCGCTGCTGACGGCGACCGCGTCCACAGTTCCGCCGATCAGCCGAAGGATCAAAAACGCCTGCAAGTTGGTTGCAGAAACGTTTTCGGTCGTGCGGTTTGTCGGAACGTAGACCCCAATCCGGACCGTGCCGGGCTTTTTCTTCTCCGGCCGGTTCACGCCCAATGTTTGTCCGCCGTCGGTTCGCGTCTTTTCAACTTTTTCCTCATCGCTGATCGTCGGCGTCATGTCCGGAGATCCGTAAAGTTCGTTTGGTTCCGTAATCTGCGCATAGCCCACCGGAATATCGAAAAGCGCGGCATCAAGCGTCTTCTTGGAAAGTTCGAGCGTCTCAGTTGTTTGAGAAAAACTCATCCCATCGCTCGTCATCGTCCTTGTCTCCGTTAGCGGAAACCCGAGCTTGCCGGTGCCCGTCGTCCGGAATTGAATACGGTCGCGACAGCCGCCGCCACGTTGGGTCTCGGGAGACTGAGCGGTATTGCGCCGTGGCGAATACGGACACGCGAACTCGGGCAGGTCAATGTACCAACCGTCGGTTTCCATAGTCATATTGGATTTCGTGCACGCGTCCGGGGACGATTCGACTTTTAGTGACGTTTTGATGTGCCGCGCCGTGAACCCGAACATCTGTTTTCGCTCACCGGTATCGACGATGTTCGATACGTAGGTCACGACGCCCCCTTTAACCATCGGCGCGGGCTTGACCGTTGCCGCGGTCGGCTTGGTCGTTGCCGGCGTTGCCGGGGTCTCAACCTCGAACGGATCGATGTAGTAGATCTTTCTCTTGTCGTTGATCTTTACGGTTCGTTTAAGATCGCACTGCTCGATGTCGGCGACATCGCCGCCGATTCCCATAAACGCTCCGGTTTCGCTCCTTTTCCGGAGGCCTTTGACATAAACGGTCGATTCCATTCTCTGGCCGTTCATCGTCGTAATTTGCTTGATCTGGTAATTCTGTGCGAACCCGGAGAGCGTTCCGAAAATCAGCACGGAACAGATAAGAATGATACTTCGCATAACTCAACTCCTTCAGGTGCAAAGTTTAGGTCGGCACGCCCTCGGCTCAAGAACATTGGGCATCCGACTGAGTCGTGATACCGACCGAGTCGGGAACATTCGGGGGCTTACAACTTCATTCTATTCCTAAAATCGATCGCTGTAATCACCGGAACGGGGTGATTCGTAGGCAGGTATTGAAGTTATCGATCGCCGAAGCGCAAACGATTTCGCTCGCGTGACCTAACCAGTTCGGTTTCGCGGTCTTTGGGCGGTGCGTTCGTGACGAGCGCGTCGAGCAAACGGCTCGATGAATTCGCGATTTCATCGACGGCGGCGTCGAACGCTGCTTTGTTCGCCATTGAGGGTTTCGCCGAGCCGCTGATCTTGCGGACAAACTGCAACGCCGCCGCGCGGATCTCGTCATCCGTCGCCGGCGGTTCGAAATTATGGAGTTGTTTGATATTGCGACACATATCGATTTGGGATTTGGGATTTGGGAATTGGGATTCCAGAATTCCAAAATTCCAAAAATAAATCAGATTACGAATTCAAAAGATCGCAAATCCCAAATCCCAAATCCGAAATCCGAAATCCCACATCCCAAATCGGACTAGCCTTCGCTAACCCTGAGGACCGCCAAAAACGCTTCCTGCGGAATTTCCACGCGGCCGACTTTTTTCATACGCTTTTTGCCTTCTTTCTGTTTTTCGAGCAGCTTGCGTTTGCGCGAGATGTCGCCGCCGTAGCATTTTGCGGTGACGTTCTTGCCCATCGCCTTGACGGTTTCGCGGGCGATGATCTTGCTCCCGATCGCGGCCTGGATCGGGACCTCGAACAATTGCCGCGGGATCAGTTCCTTCATCTTCGCGGTCACGAGCTTGCCTTTCGCTTCAGCCGTTTTGCGGTGCAGAACCAAGGACAACGCATCGACGGGCTCGCCCGAAACGAGCACGTCGAGTTTCACCAGATCGCTTTCCTGATATCCCGAAAAATGATAATCGAGCGAAGCGTAGCCTTTTGAAACCGACTTCAAACGATCGTAAAAGTCGAGCACGATCTCGTTGAGCGGCAATGAATAGACGAGCATCACGCGGTTCGAAGTGACAAACTCAAACTTCTTCTGGACGCCGCGTTTTTCATCAAGCAACGGAAGAATTCCGCCCAGAAAGGCGTCGTTCGTCAGGATCGTCGCCTCGATGTACGGTTCCTCGATCTTCGAGATTCGGCCGGTTTCCGGCATACGGGCCGGCGAATCGACTTCCAAAACCTCGCCGTTGGTCGTCGTCACGCGGTAGCGAACGCCCGGCGCCGTCGTGATGAGCTCGAGATTGAATTCACGTTCCAACCGCTCCTGGATGATCTCCATATGCAGCAACCCGAGAAAGCCGCAGCGGAAACCGAATCCGAGCGCCGTCGACGATTCGGGTTCGTAGAAAAACGAGGCGTCGTTGAGACGCAATTTGTCCATTGCGTCGCGGAGGTCTTCGTATTGCGCCGAATCGATCGGGTAGAGTCCGGCGAAGACCATCGGCTTGACCTCCTGAAACCCCGGAAACGGTTCGGCGACGGGCCTCGCGGCTTCGGTGATCGTGTCGCCGATCTGGACATCGGCGACCGTTTTGATCGACGCCGTCAGGAATCCGACCTCGCCGACGCTGAGTTCGTTGATCGGAGTCGGACGCGGACGATTGACACCCAGCGTCTCGACCAGGTATTCGCGACCGGTGTTAAAGAACCTGATCTTCGTGCCTTTTTTCAACGTGCCGTCGATGACGCGGAAAAGCACGATCACGCCGCGGTAACTGTCGTACCAGCTATCGAAGATCAATGCCTTGAACGGCGCTTTTCGGTCACCCTTCGGCGCCGGGATCTTCTTTACGATCTGTTCGAGAATATCTTCAATGCCGACTCCCGTCTTGGCGCTCGCGAGAACGGCGTCGCTCGCATCGAGCCCGATAATGTTCTCGATCTGTTCCCGGATGCGGTCGGGTTCCGCGCTCGGCAGATCGATCTTGTTTAGCACCGGAAGAAGTTCGAGGTCGTTCTCGATCGCGAGATATGTGTTGGCGAGCGTTTGCGCTTCGACGCCCTGCGACGCATCGACGATCAGCAGCGCGCCCTCGCACGCCGAAAGCGAACGCGAGACCTCGTACGAAAAATCGACGTGGCCGGGCGTGTCGATAAGGTTCAAGATGTACTGCTGACCGTCGCGGGCCTTGTAATCGAGCCGCACGGCGTGCGCCTTGATGGTGATCCCGCGTTCGCGCTCGAGATCCATATCGTCAAGCAGCTGATCTTCCATATCACGGTCGCTGACGGCGCCCGTGAGCTGCAAAATGCGGTCGGCGAGCGTCGATTTGCCGTGATCGATGTGCGCGATGATCGAAAAATTCCTAATGTTCTCCGGATTCATAAGCAATCTGCCGGCGATTTCGCCGGTAACTCAAACTTCTAAAATACCAAAACGACGCGAAAACCGCACGACTGAATTAGAAACTGCATCGGTTTGGACTTGTTCAGACCGGTGAGTTAAGCTGATTGGACGATTTATGAACGAGATTCTGGCAGCGATTTCAATTGGCTCGACCGCGGGAGTTTTGGGGCTCGGGTTTTTCATCGGGCTTAAACACGCGACCGAGGGCGACCATCTGGCGGCCGTCGCAACAATCGTTTCCGACCGCAAGAGCGTCTGGAGTTCGGCGCTTGTCGGTGGACTCTGGGGACTCGGCCACACGATCTCGCTCGTCATCGCCGGTGTTCTTGTGCTTTTGCTCAATTTTGAGATCAGTGAACGAACCGAACGGATTCTCGAATTCGGAGTCGGATTTATGCTCTTGTTTCTCGGCCTGAATGTCGTCCGCAAGCTCGTCAAAGGCGGAAAGGTACATATCCACAAACACGAGCACGGCCAACACGAACACGTCCATCCGCACATTCACCTGCCCGAACGGGGCGAGGAACCGGAAACGCATCACGGACTCACATTCAGTCCGCGTTCGGTTTTGATCGGTATGGTTCACGGACTTGCAGGCAGCGCGGCGCTGATGCTGATCGTCATCCCGACGATCGAATCGAAGGCGCTCGGACTGCTTTACATCGTCGTATTCGGCATCGGCTCGATCGGCGGAATGATGCTGATGAGCTTTCTCGTCGGGCTCCCGTTTCATTTCACGGCGACGCGTTTCAACCGTATGAACGCGCTGCTTCAGGGCACTGCCGGAATCATCTCGATCATCCTCGGACTCGCCATTATCTACGAAAAGGGATTCACCGAAGGTTTATTTGCCTAAATGAGATCGCTGGACAGACCCGCTTGGAGAACTCCCAATCAGATGAACCCCAATGCGCAATCCCTGATAAAGCCTGCGTTTTAAGCAAGTTGATCCGCCTTGCAAAACGCCTTGCATCCCGACCCCAGCCGAACAATTGTCGGCCCCAAAGCGTCCGGCGTCGGTTAATCGATCAGAACCATTACTGCGCGGATTCTCGCGCTTGTCGCGCAACTTTGCACGGCGAACGGGCGCCATTGGTCTGAAGACCGAATGAATCGTTGGTCATTGGACGATCAAGTTTCTGGTACGAAGATTGCCGTTTATCAATCAGATGCGATGATCGTTAACCGACAACCCTGATCCGAAAAGCGCATCCCCGAGTTTTTCTGTTGATCTAGTCTTTAATCCCCGATAAACAGGACTGTGTTGCTGGTCGTCGATTCGATCAGGAAAAAGGAGACGTATGAAATTCAAGTCAGTCGGACAAATAGATCGGGTATTTTTGGAGCGCCTGTTGACCGTGTTTTGGGCGGGAATCGGCGTATTCGTTTTGACGATCGGAGGAGCCGCAATGCCGGACGATTCGTTGCTGGCGCAGGTTGTGGGGAAACGCTTCGAACTTCGCAAGCTGGACGATTCAGGCGACGCGGCGAGCTTTGTGCCACAGACATTGCGTACTCTGCCCGGGGACAATTCGGTCGCGGCGGCGTATGGCGATCAATCGACGCCGGCTGTTGCGCGCGGCAATGATTCGATTCTCGCGGTCTGGACGGACAATCGCCCCAACCCGACATCGTCGGCGCCTTTCGCCGGTTCGGAGTATGAAACTTCGCGCGATATTTACGGCGTAAGACTCGATCTCGCCGGCAACGTGCTCGACGCGATTCCGCTGGCGATCGTCGCGCGCCGTTCGAACCAAACTCAGCCGAGGATCTCCTGGAACGGCTCGAATTGGCTGGTCGTGTATCAAAGCGTCGATCTCGGCGGCACGGGTTACTATCAGAATTCGCTCGAAGCGGTCCGCGTCGCGCCTTCGGGCCAGGTTCTCGATGCAAAACCGATCAAATTGTACGGACTGACGCTCGCAAACGGTTGGGCGGTCGCTTCCGATGGTAATAATTGGGTCGTTGCAAGTCAGGGGACGTCGGCGACGAACAGTATCGTCGGGATGCGTATCTCTCCGGCCGGCGTCGTTCTCGACCCGCCGACGCGCGTGCTTGTGGCAAATACGAACAACCCGCGTTTCGGCGGCCTGTTCGCTTACGCCAGCGGCGTTTTTGCGTTCTTTTACAATGACGACAACGGTTTCAAACTCGGCCGATTCGACAGCAGTCTGACGCCTCTCGGTTCGGCCGCATTGGCGCCGGACGTCTGGCTCACCGACCTCGCAAGCAACGGTACGAACTTCTACGGGGTCTGGCACAAACAGAATACGAACGGACTGGTGAACGTCGTCGGGTCGCGGATAAACAGCGCCGGCGCGGTTCTCGACGGCGCCGGCGTCAACATTTCGGGCACGAAAGAGCCATCGGCCAACGCAACAACCGCGGTGATCTGGGACGGCGTTAACTGGCGCGTGACGTGGGGGCAACTCAATACTTCCTGGATCGCTCGCGTGAACTCCGCCGGAGCCAACCTTGATCCGGGAAGCGTTTCCGTTGCCGGGGTTCAAACGGGCCGGACCGCGGGCGCCGGAGCCGGAGCGTTGCAGATGATCTGGACAATTTTTGCGAACAACAATATCGATGTTTTCAGCGCGAATGTCTCGACAAGCAGCGTTGCCGGTCCGACCCGGACGCTATCGGTTGGCGCGCCGCAACAGACGCGGCCCGACGTTGCCGCGAGCGGAAGCGGTTATATGACGGTTTTTCTTAGCCGGAACGCGGCCAGCAGCCGTGTGCTCGCTCAGCCGCTAGACGCTGCCGGCAATTCGCTGACCCCGCAACCGGTTGAGCTTGAGACGGGCTCGTCGTTCAACGGTCCGGGAAATCCGAGTGTCGCTTGGAACGGCTCCGCTTACCTTGTCACGTGGGGCACGGCGAACGGAATCGTCGGGCAGAGGCTTCAGCCGAATGGTATCAAGATCGACGCGTCGCCGTTCACGATCATCAGCGGCGGTTTCGGGCCGACCGATGTCGCGGCGCTCGGCAACGACTTTCTCGTCGCCGCCCGGAAAACGGGAATCAGCATTCAATTTATCTTTCCGGTTGCGGCGCGCGTCAGTGGATCAGGCGCGGTGCTCGACGCGTCGCCGCTGACGCTCGGACAATCTTATCTGCGGACCGCGCCGGCCGTCGTCCAGATCGGCGGCCGCTGGCTCGCGGCCTGGCATCGGAACGCGACGCACGACAACTCCTTCTGTACGACGATGGGCGCTTTCATTGAGGCGAACGGTACTTTGACGCCCGAGTTCCAGATCCACGGTCCGTTTTCGACCGCCGGCGGCAACGGCATTTTCGAAGTTGGACTCGCATCGAGCGGAACCAAGGCGCTGCTCGTTCAATCGCAGGAGTTGACGAGCGGCGTCGAGACCGACTTGCTGGCACGAGTAGTAGAAGCCAGTGGTACGGTCGGTCCGCAGATCAATCTGACGCCGTGGCAAGGCAATCAATACCGGCCGCGCGCCTCCTGGGACGGCTCGAGCTTTATCATTGCGTATCAAGATCAGAAGAACAGTCTTGCCGAAAACAGTCTTGAGCAACTCGATGCCCGCAGCGACCTGTTCGGGATGCGCGTCTCGCCGACGGGAGCGGTCGTCGATCCGCAGGGATTTGTTTTCTCGAATCTGCCGACCGGTGAGACCGATCCGACCGTTTGTTCGCTCAACGGCGTGACGATGTTTGCCGGATCGGCGGTTATCAACGACACCAACTTTGCGAACTATCGCATCGTTTACGAACAGCGCGACGCGAGTCAGAACAAGTGGCCGATCGCCGTCGCCAACGCCTCCGCCGTCGGCGGCGACGTGCCTTTGACGGTCGATTTCAGTTCTGCGGGTTCAACCGATCCGGACGGCTCGGTGAGCGGATTCTTCTGGGATTTCGGTGATGGAGCGACATCGACCGCGGCCAATCCGACGCACACATACACGATCGCCGGTCCGTTTGTCGCTGAACTCACGGTCACCGACAACGGCGGCGCGCAAGCGAAGCAAACGGTCCTGGTCAAAGCCCGGACGCCGAACCAACTGCCGGTGGCGGTCGCAACCGCATCGCCGTCAAGCGGTCAACCGCCGCTTGACGTCATTTTCTACGCGGACGGGTCGTATGATCCGGACGGATTCCTCGGCAATCTCGAATGGACGTTCAGCGATGGCGGGACGTATTACGGATCTCCGGCGTACCATACGTTCGCGACGACCGGCACATATACTGCGACGCTCAAGGTTTTCGATAGCCAGGGAGCCTTCGCGACGACCTCAATCAATGTTTATGTCGGCACGCCGACACCGACACCGACGCCGACCTTGACGCCGACACCAACACCAACGCCGACGCCGATCCCGGCGCGCGCCGCCTTTGACTATGACGGCGATCGAAAAACCGACGTATCCGTGTATCGTCCGACGACCGGCGGTTGGTATTTGGATCAATCCCAAGGCGGATCGATCGAGAGATTCTTCGGACTTTCGACCGATAAGATCGCGCCGGCCGATTTTGACGGCGACGGCAAGACCGACATCGCGGTCTATCGTCCGTCGACCGGCGTCTGGCACGTCTTGCGGAGTTCCGACCAGAGCTATTTCGCGGTGTCGTTCGGGATCTCGACTGACAAGCCCGTGCCCGCCGACTATGACGGCGACGGGATCGCTGACGTGGCGGTGTTTCGCGCCTCTCAAGGCACCTGGTACATCAACAGATCGTTGGGCGGCGTGCAGATCACGCAATGGGGAATTTCGTCGGATCTTCCCGTGCCCGCGGATTACGATGGCGATCGGAGATCGGACATCGCCATTTTCCGGCCATCAACAGGTCAGTGGTGGCTCAATCGGACAACCGCGGGTGTAACGGTCGAAACTTTCGGCGTCAGTTCGGACAAGCCGGTTCCGGCAGACTATACCGGCGACGGCAAAGCGGACGTCGCGGTTTGGAGGCCGTCGAACGGGAACTGGTTCGTGCTCAGGAGCGAGGATTCAAGCTTCTATTCGGCGCCTTTCGGCCTCGCTGCGGACATCCCGACACCCGGCGACTATGACGGCGACGGAAAGGCCGATTTCGCGGTGTTTCGGCCTACGAATCTAAACTGGTACGTCCAGCGCTCGGCACTTGGAGTCTTGGTCCGGAGTTTCGGCGCGACGGGCGACATCCCGACCCCTTCGGCGTTTGCGCCTTAGTTGTGAGATCTTCCAGGCAGATCGCGTCTTGTTTCCTCAATCGTTGAAACAGGGCGCGATCTTGCATTATTCGCCAGACTAATACCCTTCGCCCGTGAAATATCAGAAGTGCTTACTTACAAAACATCAACTTTGCTTTTTGAGAGCATTGTGGCGAGAGGCAAACGGGTTTACGATGCGGTTGAGAACGAAAGTTCTTGTTTGAAGTTATTTTCATTCCAATACCTTTAAGGAGGTACGGATAATGTTTACCGCAGCAGTAAAAAATCAGACTCTTTTAACTCCATTCCGCATTGCAGTCGTCATCATTGTTTGTCTGTTCGCGCTCCAGGCGTTCGGGCAGAAGACGGTTCGCAAGGAAAACGGGCCGGTGTGGCAGAGCTATCACGAGATCACACTCGGCGCGACCGCCGATCTGGTCCGCGAGAAGCTTGGAAAACCGAAGACCGAAGACGCGGAAGGACTGTTCTATATGATCTCGGACCTTGAGACGGCGCAGTTTCTGATCGACGCTGAAGGCAAGGTCAAAGCGATCTCGGTGATTTTCGACGCCGAGCATCTGACGCCGCCGTCGTTCGCCGATGTTTTTGGCAAATCGGTAGTTGCCCAACCTCGGGAAGACGGTGTGATCTTCAAGATGGTCCGATATGAGGAACTCGGCTTTTGGATTTCGTTCAATCGGATGGCCGGCGACAAGGCGATGGTCATCGTTCTGATCCAGAAGCTGTAATTTGTCAGGCAACATTTGTTTGCCCGTGAATCGGCGTGAGTTTTCGCTTATGTTCGGCAATTTGCCGAAGGAGTGAAGGTTCGCGTCGATTTTCCTGCGAACTGCGGGATCGGCGTTTCCTGAACCGCGAAGGACACGAATCAGCACGAGTAAATAATTCTTCGTGATGATTCGTGTCCTTCGCGGCTAAAATTCAACCCGTTTCACAAGAGCTTCAAATATCGGAATCGGCTCCCGTTATTTGACTTCCAATTCGTAAGGCAACAACAGCATCGCTTCGCCGTTGCGCATCTGGTCGAGCATCGCCGCGTAGCGGAACGAACGCCGCATTTCTTCGGGTAGCGATTTGACCAGCGCCGTCGCCGCCTGCTGTTCCTGCGTCATCGTATTTTCTTCGCTGGAGCCGAACATCGTATCGAAGAACGGACGCGGTTCCGGAAACGAGATCCTTTTGACGTCGCGGTCGGCCGGGAGATTCGCCAGCTCTTTGGCGATCTCGATGGCTTTTTCGAGTCCGCCGAATTCGTCGATCAAACCGACCTGTTTGGCCTGCGTTCCCGTCCAGACGCGTCCCTGCGCGATCGTGTTGACCTCTTCATTGGTCTTGCCGCGGCCCTTTGCGACCTTCGGGACGAAGTCATTGAAATAGATCTTCTCGACCTGTTTCTGCATCTTCTCGAGCTCGGTGCCGCTCCATTTTTCCGTTTCGCGGAAGATGCCGGAATTCTTGCCGCGCATAACGTACTCGTTCGAGATCCCGAGCCAGTCGTAGAAGCCCTTCATTACCGGCTTGCCCATAAAAACGCCGATCGAGCCGGTGACGGTCGACGGTTGGGCGACGATCTTGTTCGCGTTGCACGAGATGTAGTAACCGCCGGACGCCGCGACGTCGGCCATTGAAACGACGACCGGCTTTTTCGCTTTGGCATTCTCAAGAGCGTGCCACATCAGGTCCGACGCCAGCGACGAGCCTCCGGGGCTGTCGACGCGCAGAACGATCGCTTTGATCGACGGATCGTTCGCCGCCGTGTTGACCGCCTTGACGATCGTGTCCGATCCCATCGTTTCCCCGCCGAACGGGCCATTGTTCGAACTTCCGATGTTGATCGCGCCCGATGCATAGACGATCGCTATCTTCTCGCCCTTGTTGAGTCCAAGGCTGTCCGATGAGATCTCGCGATATTCGTTCGCGGGAATCGTCCGCAACGCCTCTTCGGTCTTGTATCCGAGGCGTGTTTTTAGTTCGTCGTAGACCTGATCGCGGTACGACGCGCCGTCGATCAGACCGACCTGGAGAGCGTCGTCGGCGTGATACGGAGCGTTATCGATCAGCGCTTTGACGTCTTCGACAGACTTCTTGCGTTCGTCGGCGATAGCCTTCGTCATCCGGCCGTAATACTCGTCGAGAATGGCGTTGATGACTTCTCGATGCGGTTCCGTCATCGACTTTTCGGTGTACTGATCCGGAGCGTTCTTGTATTTTCCGATCTTCAGAAACTGCGGCTCGATCCCAAGCTTGTCGAGCGACCCTCGATAGAACGAGACGCTCGCGGCGAATCCGTTGACATAGAGGTCGCCGGCCGGAGCGACAAAGATCTTCTCGGCGGCGGTCGCGATGTAGTATTCCTTGTTCGTGCCGATCTGCATATACGCGTAGGCCGGCTTTCCGGAGGCGCGAAAATCCTTGATCGCGTCGCGCAGTTCGTCCGCCTTGCCCCAGCCGATGCCCGGAAAGTTGATATCGAGCACGATGCCGCCGATGCGGTTGTCGACCTTCGCCTTGCGAAGCTGAGTCAGAAGGCTCGAGAACGACTGCGGTTGGTTGATCCCAAGAAGCCGCGCCGTCGGGTCCTCCGGCGCATAGTCGGGAAGATCACCCGAAACCTTGAGCACCAAAACGCTGTTTTGCGGAACGGATGGTCGGCCCATCGACTCAAAGAGAACCGCGAAAATGATGACGCAGAGCAGGACGGCGATGACCGTCAGGCCGCCAAGAATGAGAACTACCTTTTTTGTATTAGACATTGCCATATTTCTACTTCCGGATCGCCCGAAGCGAATCACGCTTTGTATTACGTCTGAAGAAAGAAAAGGTTTGAATTGACCGGTTTTTCCGATCGGGTCCGGATCACGCGGCAAAAGACTCTCTTTCCCGCGAAATACGCGAAATACGCGAAATACGCGAAAAGCAGGATTCAAAACGCGAAACCGGACCTGTTTGCAGCAAAAAAAGGCTGCCACTTTGGACAGCCTTTTGAAAGAACATCCGATTTGAAGCGTCGTTTACTTCCGGCCGCCGCGGAGGATCAGTCCGAGGACGAGCCCGACCGCCGCCGAGATAAGGATCGTTTGACCCGGTTTCTGACGCGCGAATTCCTTTGCGTCCTCAACCAGCTCTTTCGGATCCTTGTTCGAGATTTCCTTGAACTTGTCGCTCGCCACCGCGAATTTCTCGTTGGCGAAATCCTTGGCCTTGACGGCCGCGTCCTGAATCTTCTGTTGATATTCCTGTGCCTGCATTCTCCAATCTCCCAAAAATTCGTCGTCGAGCGACGCGTTCAATTCCTGTTCCTGCGGTGAAACGGGGATCAGGCCCTGTTCCAGTTCCTGTTCAGCCTTTTTAACTTCCTGTTCAAATTCCGACATTCTTATATCTCCTTCCGTTTTTGACAAAGTAATCCAAGTTCAAAACTTGTTCGCCGCTTTTGATGCAAGGCGACTACAAAAAGTTGATACGAATTCGAAACTCTTTCGTTCTGTGTTTTTTGACTTTCGCTTGACATCCTTTTCCGTGATTTGAGAAAGTAAGTAAGCACTCACTTACACGCCGGCAGGATCAAGTGCGGTTGCGTCGATCGGTTTCGGCGGTTGGGTCGCTATTCGTGCTGAAAGCAGGTTGGACGCGTGCGCCGGACTCGGGACTCAATTATTTCAGGAGTTTTTTTGACGAATAATCTTTTCAAATGTGTAACAACCCGGATGGCCGGTGACGAGCGTCGCGAGCAGATCTGCCAGGTCGCGATGCGGCTCTTTGGCGAAAACGGCTTCCGGGGAACGACCACCAAAGAGATCGCCAATGCCGCCGGGGTCTCGGAGGCGACCGTCTTCAAGCATTTCGCCAACAAGGACGAACTTTACGCCGCCATACTGGACCACAAGGCGTGCGACCACGGATTCGACAATCCGTTCGGTGAGATAGCCGACAAGTTCGAGGCAAAGGACGACTTCGGGGTCTTTTACGGAATGGCGCTTCACGCGCTCGAGCATCACGCGGCCGACCGCGACTTCTTGCGGCTGATGATGTTCTCGGCCCTCGAAGGCCACGACCTCGCGCGGGCATTCTACGAGGGTTTCGTCACCGTCGTCTATGACTTTCTAAGCGGCTACATCCGACAACGGCAGACCGACGGGGCTTTTCGAGACGTTGAACCGCGCATCGTCGTCAGGTCATTCGTCGGAATGTTTGTCCATCATTCGCTCAACAATCTCCTTTGGGATCGCGAACAGAAACTTCTGAAGATCTCGAACGAGGATGCGGCCAGGGAGTTCGCGACGATTCTTCTTCAGGGAATCAGGAAGTGAGATTGCTGCCGTCGCGATGAGACCAAAGCGACGCCAATCGCGCGTTAGAAGATAGAAATTATGGAAATTCTCAAGTTTCTTACAGGTTTTGTTTTGATCTCCGCCATTTTCACAGGTTGCGGGTCGAATTCAGCGTCGAACACGTCGGCGAACTCGGCCCCGAAGGAAAATGTGCAGGTGACTTCTGCACCGGCAAAGATCGTCGAAATACCGGCTTATTTCGAGGCGACCGGCACGCTTGCCGGCGACGCCGTATCGGATGTCGCGCCGACGATCGCCGGCCGCATCGCCGAGGTTAATTTCGACATCGGAAGCTATGTTCAAAAAGGCGATGTCCTCGTCAAACTCGACGGGCGCGACGCGCAGATCAGGCTCGACCAGACGCTCGCTGCGCTCGATCAGCAAAAACAGGGCGTGAAGACGGCCGAGGCCAACGTCGATCAAGCGGTCGCCAATTTGCGCCAGGCTCAGGTACGGCTCGGGGTAAAGGACGGAGAAACGTTTGAGATCAGGAATTTCTCTCAGGTAATTTCGGTCTCCGCCCAGCTCGATCTCGCCGAAAAGGAACTTCGCCGTGCTGAAAAGCTCTTCGCCACGGGCGACATTTCCCGATCGATCTACGACCAGAGAAAATCGCAGCGCGACGCGCTTATCGGCCAACTCGCCGAGGCGCGCTCGAACGCGGCCGTCGCGATCCGCGCCATCAACTCCGCCGAAGCCGGGGTCAACACCGCGAAGACAAACGTCCGCAATGCGCGCGCCGCCGTGGCAACGGCCGAAACGCAGGTCGACCAAGCGCGCAAGAACGTTTCGGACACTTCGATCGTCGCGCCGTTCAGCGGCTACATCTCGGAAAAGACCGCGGATGTCGGCGAGTATCTTTCGCCGAACGCTCCGAATACGAAGATCTGTTCGATCGTGCGGACCGCGGTGCTCCGGTTGAAGATCGACGTCGCCGAACAGTCGATCGGCAAGGTCGCCGTCGGCCAAGGCGTCTCGGCTCAGGTTTCAGCTTATCCGGATCGCAAATTCGCCGGCACGATCGCGCGCATTCTGCCGAGTTTGAACGCTCAGTCGCGCACGCTGACCGTCGAGGCCGAGATCGAGAATCCCGGCGGACTTCTCAAACCCGGACAGTTCGCAACCGTGCGGATCACGCAGTCGAAGCCCGAGCCGGCGGTGATGGTTCCCGTTTCCGCGATTCGCACCGAGGGCGACGTCAACCGCGTTTTCGTTATAAAGGACGGAGTCGTCGGCGAACGCATCGTCAAGACCGGATTGCTCGAGAACGATCTGATCGAGATCAAGCAGGGCGTTCAGGAAAACGAGATCGTCGCGACCAGCAATCTGGACAAGCTCGGCGATGGGGTAATCGTCAAACAATAATTCGGATTGGTGATTTGTGAATGCGGAATTCGAGTTGAAACCAAATCCCAAATCCCAGATCCCAAATCCCAAATTCTATGCAGTGGTTAGCAGAAATTTGTGTTAAACGGCCCGTTTTCGCGACGATGCTGATTCTTTCGCTCGTCGTCGTCGGCGCGTTCTCGTTCTTTTCGCTCGGAGTCGATCTCTTTCCGAAAGTCGATTTTCCAACGTTGACGATCACCGTCGTCAATCCGGGCGCGTCGCCCGAGGAGATCGAGACCGAGATCACCGAAAAGGTCGAAGAGGCGGTCAACACGATCAGCGGCATTGACGAACTGCGTTCGCAATCGATCGAGGGCGTGTCGCTCGTGTTCGTCCAGTTCCTGCTCGAAAAGAACATCGAAGCGGCTTTCAACGAGGTCCAGCAAAAGGTCCAGAACGTCATTCCGCAACTGCCCGAAACAGCCGAAAAACCGACGGTTCAGAAGCTCGACTCGGACGCCGCGCCGGTTCTGCGTCTCGTCGTTTCAGCCCCGGCACCGCTGCGTGAAGTGACCGAAGTCGCGAAGAAACAGATCAAGGAACGAATCGAATCGATCAGCGGCGTCGGACAGATCCTAATCATCGGCGGCCGCGAGCGCCAGATCAATGTCTGGATCGATCCCGACAAACTCCGCGCCAACAACGTCACGCCGGCCGAGGTCACGGGCGGACTCCGGGTTCAGAACCTGGAATTTCCGAGCGGCCGGCTCGACGAGGGTTCGAGCGAGACCAGCGTCCGGACGATCGGCAAGATCCGCCGGCCGGAGGATTTTGAAAATGTCGTCGTCGCGACCCGCGGCGGTTATCAGGTGAAGATCAAGGATCTCGGTTATGTCGAGGACGGCGCCGAGGAACTGCGCTCGCAGGCGTTGCTCGACGGCCAGCCGGCCGTGACGCTGATCGTTTCCAAACAGTCCGGCCAGAACACCGTCGCGGTCGCGCGAACCGTCAAGGAACAGCTCAAGGAGATCGAAAAGGGATTGCCAAACGGTTTCAAAATGGAGATCATCGGGGACAACTCGATCTTCATCGAGAATTCGCTCAAAGCCATCGAAACCCATCTCATCGAAGGCGGCGCGCTTGCCGCGATCGTCGTTTTTCTGTTTCTTTGGAACTTTCGTTCGACGTTGATCGCCGCGATCGCAATTCCAACCTCGATCATCTCGACTTTCGCGCTGATGTACGCGATGGGTTACACGCTGAATCAGATCACGATGCTATCGCTGACGCTGATGGTCGGGATCGTGATCGACGATGCGATCGTGGTGCTCGAAAACATCTACCGGTTCGTCGAAGAAAAGGGAATGTCGCCGTTTCAGGCGGCGATCGAAGGCACGCGCGAGATCGGCCTCGCGGTTCTGGCGACGACGCTTTCGCTGATGGCGGTCTTCGTGCCGATCGGTTTTATGGCCGGGATCGTCGGGCGCTTTATGTCTTCGTTCGGTCTGACCTCGGCGTTCGCGATCGCGGTCTCGCTGCTCGTTTCGTTCACCTTGACGCCGATGCTTGCGGCGCGGCTGATCAAGCCGAGAAAAGAAGACGAGGAGACGCCGCTGGTCGACGAAGTCCGCGGCGAAGCGCATCACGAACATCATAAAACTTCAAAGGAAAGCTGGTTTTACAGTCATATCGACGGCGCGTACGTGAAGATGCTCGAGTTCTCGATGTCGCATCGTTGGCTGATCGTCGTGATGTGTTTGCTGGTAATTATCAGCACGGTTCCGCTGTTTATGTTCGTCGGAAAGAACTTTCTGCCGGTCGATGACCAGTCGCAGTTCGAAGTTTCGATCCGCGTGCCCGAAGGCAGCTCGCTCCAGTCGTCGACCGTTTTGATGGAGCGCATCGCATCGGACATCCGCAAGATGGAAGGCGTCACGCACACGCTGGTGACGGTCGGCGGCGGCCAGCAGCAGGTCGTCAACGCCGGAACGATCTACGTCAAACTGTCCGACCTTGGTTCGCGGCCGAAATCGCAGGAGATAATGATGTCGGACACGCGCGATCTGATGAAGAATTATCCGCCCGAACTGCGCACCGCCGTCCAACAGGTCGCGGCTTTTTCCGGCGGCGGTTTCCGCAACGCGAACGTTCAGTACTTCATCGGCGGTCCGGATCTGAAAACTCTCGACGACATTTCAAGTCAACTGGTTGAGCGGCTCAAATCGGTTCCGGACGCGGTCGACGTCGATTCGACGCTGATCAGCGGCAAGCCCGAGGTTCGGCTCGAGGTCGACCGCGCGCGCGCCGCCGATCTCGGCGTCCGAATCGGAGACGTTTCGCAGGCCTTGAACATCCTCGTTGCCGGAACCGAAGCGACGACGTTCAATGCCGGAACCGAGCAATACGGGGTTGTCGTTCGAGCCAACGACAAATTCCGCGACGACCTCGAAAGCCTCAAGCGTTTGATCGTGCCGTCTTCGAAGATCGGCTGGACGACGCTCGACACGGTCGTCAAATCATCGACCGGCACCGGACCGAGCGGTATCGACCGCGTGAACCGGCAAAGGCAGGTGACGATTCTTGCGAACACGCGCCCGGGAGGCTCGGCGACGAGCATCCAGGCTGAACTCAACAAATTCGTCTCCGAACTCAAGTTGCCGGAGGGATACAAGACAGGTTATGTCGGACAGTCGAAGGAACTTGGCAAGGCCGGTTTCTATTTCTTGATCGCGATCGTGCTGTCGTTCGTCTTTATGTACATCGTGCTCGCCGCGCAATTTGAATCGTTCATCCATCCGATCACGATCTTGCTGACGCTGCCGCTCTCGGTTCCGTTCGGGATCGTCTCGATCCTGATCGCGGGGCAGACGGTGAACATTTTCTCAGGCCTCGGGCTGCTTCTGCTTTTTGGCGTTGTGAAGAAGAACGCGATCCTCGTGATCGATCACACGAACCAACTCCGTGAACGCGGAATGAACCGCCACGACGCGATCATGCGCGGCAACCGCGACCGGCTTCGTCCGATTCTGATGACGACCATCGCGCTCGTTGCCGGAATGCTGCCGCTTGTCATCTCGAGCGGCGCCGGCGCGGGGACTAACCGCTCGGTCGGCGTGCTCGTCGTCGGCGGACAAACGCTTTGTCTTTTGCTGACATTGCTCGCCGTGCCGGTGTTCTATTCGATCTTTGACGACGTCGCGAAGTTTCAGGTCTTCCGTCGTTTCAACGGAGCGCTCTCGTCGGCGTTCGGCGGACTTCGCCGACGCGCGCAGTCGGGAGTCAATTCGCTGTTTGGGAAAAACTGATGATATGCGAGGCGTTTGCCAGATCATTTGCGGACGGTGGGATCGATTCCTCAATGTCCGATAGCACCTTTTTACGATGAGCGAGAAACGGAAAGACAACCCTGGCGTGATCGCGCCGCCGCCTTTGATCTTCGCCACCGGACTTATTGTCGGTGGATTCGTTGCGTGGCATTACCCCCGTCCGATTATGGCGTCGGGGGCAGCGGTTGTACTCGGCTTTTTGCTGGTACTTTTCGGGCTTGTCGTAATCTTCGTCGCCTGGCGTCAAATGAAGGCCGCGAAAACGAACATCGAACCGTGGCATCCGACAACGGCGATCCTCGATTCGGGCATTTACGCCGTCAGTCGAAATCCGATCTATGTCGCGATGGTCGAGGTCTATCTCGGATTTTCGCTGATTTTCAATTCGGTCTGGTTCCTGCCCTTCTTGCCGTTGGTTGTTCTGGCTATACATTTCGGCGTTATCAGGCGGGAAGAACGGTACCTTGAGGCGAAGTTCGGCGAGGAATATCTGGACTACAAATCGCGGGTTCGCCGGTGGATCTGACGAATTTGGACTTTAGATTTTGGATTTGGGCAAGCGGGCAAAACAGATGAAAAAAGAGATTCGAACTGAGATTGAGATCGACGCGTCGGCCGAGAGGGTTTGGTCGGTCCTCGCGGATTTTCGGAGGTTCCCCGAGTGGAACCCTTTCGTGACGCGCGTCGAAGGCGAACCGAAGGAAGGCGCGCGCTTGAAGATCGACGTCCAGCTTCCCGGATCGAGAATGTTGAAGTTTACACCGAATGTTTTGAAGGCCGATGCGGGTCGCGAGCTTCGTTGGGTCGGGAACTTGCCGTTCGGGGCGTTTCGCGGCGAGCATTTCTTCATCATCGAGCGGATCTCCGACGCGAAGTGCAGGTTCGTACACGGTGAGCATTTTTCGGGCTGGATGGTGCGTTTGATATGGCTGATGGTCGGGAAGCAGACCGAGGCCGGCTACCATCTGATGAACGACGCGATCAAAGCGGAGGCGGAAAAGCGATGAATTCGAGCATCAAGATCGCGCTTCTCGCGTCCGGGATTTTCTTGATGACCGGAATGCTCACAGGTGTCTGGAAATACGCAAAGATTATGAGTTCGCCCGAGCACCGCGCGCCGGCGTATGTCAATCTCGCGCATATGGCGTCGTTCTTTTATGCGTTCGCGAGTCTGATCATTGCGAAACTGATCGAGTTCTCGCCGTTCTCGGCCGGTTTCCAAACTTTGATCGTTTCAGTTCCGATCACGTTTTTCGTGTTGACCGTCGCCGGCTATATCCGCGAGGGGCTCCTGAATCGAACCGAGAATATGTTTGCCGAAAGGACATTCGTAACGACGACTTTTATGTACTTGTTGATCGCCGGCGAGATCGGCGGATTCGCGCTCATTTTGGGCGGGTTCATTTATACGCAGATTTTGGGATTGGGAGCCGTGAACTGAGTGCAGAGTGCAGAGTGCAGAGTGCAAAGTGCAGAGTGCAGAGTGCAGAGTGCAAAGTGCAGAGTGCAGAGGGGACAATGCACTCAAATATTCTTCGAACTATGCACTATTCACTCTGCACTTTGCACTCAGTTCTAAGTTCTCAGTTCTCAGATCCGAATAGGTTTTATGAAGAAGCTTTCATACATTTTGATTCTATTGTCGTTATTGACCGTTGTGGCGGTTGCACAGGAACCGTCGCCGACGCCGGTCAAGGATACGCAAAAAGTTGCGCCCGAGAAGCTCGACGGAGTTCCGCAGGTCGCGCCAGATTACCGTCAGGACGACCGGACACTGCCCGATCTCGGACGCGTCGGCGTCGATATGCTCCGCCAGCGGCCGCTTTCGATCAAAGAAGCCATCGCGCTTGCGCTCGAGAACAACAAGGATATCGAGGTTTCGCGCCAAAATGTTCGCGTCGCCGAGTTTGACCTGCGCGGCGCGAATGGTTTTTACGAACCGCGGCTGACCGGTCAAACGTATTTCGAGCGTTCAAAAGTACCGAACGTCTCAATTTTCTCGTCGAATCCGACGACCGACAACGATTCGCTCGTTGGAAACGTCGGCATCGGCGGCGCGCTCCGCGGCGCGGGAACAACGTATTCGGCGTCGGTTTCTTCGCAGCGTGTAACGACGAACAATCCGATCTCGATCCTCAGTCCGCAGAGCAGTACTTCGCTGAATCTGACCGTAACGCAACCGCTCTGGCGCGGTCGCCGGTTTGACCAGTCGCGCCGTGTGATCGAGATCGCGAAACGCAACCTGAGTCTGACCGACACGCAGTTTCGCCAACGCTCGATCGAGATCATCACCGGCGTTCAGCGCGCTTATTGGGATCTTGTCTTCGCGCTTCGGAACCTGCAGGTCCAGCGTGACGGCGTCCGCGACGCGAAGGACCAACTCGCGCACAGTAAGAGACTTGTCGAAGAAGGGCAACTGGCGCCGATCGACATCGTCGCCGCCGAAACGCAGGTCGCGAATATCGAACAGGGAGTTTACGAGGGGCTCGAAGTGGTCGGCCGCGCGGAGAACGCGCTCAAGAATCTCATCGCCCAAAACAGGACGGACGCGATCTGGAATGACGCGCTGCTTCCGACCGATCCGGTCGATCTCGACGCACCGCGGACTACGCTTCCCGAGGCGCTCGACGCGGCGCTGCAGAATCGCCCGGAGATCGAAGTCAACAACGTTCAGAACGACATCAACGCGATCGATCAGAAATTCTACCGCGATCAGACCAAACCCCAGATCGACCTGACGGCCAGCTACACCTCAGCCGGGGTCGGCGGAAAGCTGAATCCCGGATTCGAACCGTTCTTTCCGTCACCGTGCGATTCGGCGCCGAGTTCGCCTGCGTGTCTGGAACAGATCGCCCGTCTCAATGCGCTTTCCGGAAGTTCTTTGACCGACGTCTTTCTCAATCGTTACCCGACGTTTCGGGTCGGCGTGACGTTCAACCTGCCGCTTCAAAACAAGACCGCCGAGGCGAATCTCGGACGGTCGCTGGTACAAAAGGAACAGATCGGAACGCAGCGCGAGCAGATCGAACAGAACATCCAGGTCGATGTCCGCAACGCTCTGCAATCGATCCGGACCGCCGAAGCGCGTCTCCGCGCATCCGCCGTCTCGAGGGAAAACACACAAAAACAATACGAGTCCGAACAGCGCAAACTCGACGCCGGGCAGTCGGACATATACAAGGTTCTCGAACGCCAAACGGCGTTGATGGTCGCCCGTAGTTCCGAACTCCGGGCGCAGACTGAACTCAACAAGGCGATCGCCGATCTGCAGCGCGCGACCGGCAATTCGCTCAAAGCGAACGACGTCGAGGCACGATTGCGCAAGTAGCATTCTTGAACACAGCTCTTCCGGATAAAATCCAAATCTCCGGGTTTTTGATGCCCGGTCGATTTGAATTCTGGCGCGCTTAGGACTACATTTGCGGAGTTGAACTTTTCAGGAGGAAAAATATGATTCGAAAACTAAGTTTGAAGTTATTGATCGTGGCGATCATCGGGATGATGACGGTGACGGATTCGTTTGCGCAGACGCGGATTCGTTTTGCACGCGGACGGAGTTCGGCGACCGTGACGGGTTCCCTCGCCGCCGGCGCGACACGCGGTTTCGTGCTCCGCGCCAGCGCCGGGCAAACGTTGACGGCGACGCTCAGCTGCGGCAACGGCAAATGCGATTTCACGCAGGGCGAACTGCACGACACGTCGTATTCGAATTATGTCGAGAACAACGGCGATGTTTACATCAGCATCGACAACCACGGGAACCGCGGAACGAATTTCACGATGACCGTCTCGATCCAGTGATTCCGGCACTTTGATTTTGGAGTTTGGATCACGTACAGCGATTCAAACTCCAAGATCAGAAATCCAGAATCAGACCGTCTCGCGCTTCGACGATCTCGTCCCCGGCCAACTCTCCAAAATCAACGCCGTCCCATTCCGGATAAAAATGCGTGAGCATCGCGCGTTTGGGCCGCGCCTTGCGGATCAGATACCTAGCTTCCTCAAGTTCAATGTGGGTATCGACCGGCTTATCCTTTACGAACGAACATTCCAGAACAAACAGATCGACATCGCGCGCGAAATTCGCCAACGCCTTCGCAAATCCGGTATCTGAAGTAAAGACGAGAGTTGTGTCGTTTTCGCGAATGAGGATCGCCATACTTTCGGGCGTGTGCGACGTGCTGAATCCGACTCCCGAAACATTCGGCAAAAAATCGAATTCGTCGAGCGGATCGACCTCGATGACCTCGACCGGAAACGGCTGCGCCAGGAGTCTGTAATTGTTTGCGGACTGAACGCGATCGATCAGGGCGCAAAGGCCGCGCGGCCCGAAGATCTTGAGCGGCTTCGTCCGATCCTGCGTTTCGGGCGCGTATTTCAATCCGAACAAAAGCGGAAAGAGACCACCGATGTGATCGAGGTGGAAATGCGAGATCCAGATCGCGTCAAGATTCGCCCAATCGAGCCGCTCTTGGGCCATCCGATGGATCGCCGACGCCGCGCAATCGAGCAGGATCGAACCCGAGCGAGTTTCAACCCAATATGCCGAACTGCTCCGCGCCGGATGCGGGACCGAACTGCCTGATCCGAGAACGATTAATCTCACACGAAGATTATCAATTCTAAATTCTCAATTTTCAATTGATAAAAGGGGATCGAACTTTCCAGCGGTCTGAATGCCTCCCGGCGCACAGGCCCGTTACGGTGAACCGAGAAGACCCATTGTGAGGTTGGTTCGCGCGAGGCGCTCATTGCAACCGGGACGGTTGCGCTCCAATCGCAAATTGAAAATCACTCGATCCGATACGCCTTGCCCTTCCACGCAACGACGAGCGTGCCGCCGATCTGGTCGGCGATCGAGCGCAATCCGGTGTCGAGTTTGTTGTAATCGTCAGAGCCGCGTTTGACCGAGATCTGCGTCTGCAGGTTGTTGTAATCGGTATCGAACCAGACGCCGCCGATGTTGCGGAACGATTTTCCGCCGGCTTTGCGAAGGTCGCCCGTTTGTTTTTTGGACGGAACGTTTGGCGCCGAACGCGTGCGCACAGGCTCGTCGGTGTTTTCCTTCAGCGTTTCCTCGGTTTTTTCCGCATCACGGACGACTGGTTCGGGTCGCGAAGCGCCGGCGGTCGGCTGGCTGACCGCGGGGGTCGGTTTCGCGAGGACGGCATCGGTTTCCTGACGGTCGGTTTTCGATTTCGCATCGGTGTTCATCTCCGCGGATCCGGCGACGTTCGCATCCTTGCGCAGCGAACCATCCAGAATGATGGCTTTGTTCGACGAGACTCCACCGGTAACCGTCCCGTCGCCTGCATTCGGCGCGGCAGTTGCCGGCGTGTTGGAATTGGTCGCGGCAGCGGTGTTTGAGCTTGTATTTGCGGTCGCCGAATTGCTCGGAAGCGCTGCGGTGTTCGACGCGGGCGCAAAACCCGGAAGCGACGGTTCCGTCGCCCGCGAGATCTCTGATACAGAGTCCGGCCCGACGTTTCGCAACGCGATGTAGCCAAGGACCGCGCTGAAGATCAGAACGAGCGCGCCCATCGAATAGGCGATCTGCGGGAAGACGAAAAAGCGTCGATACCAGGGAACGCCGGCATCGGCAGTCAACGGCACGGCCGGATCCGCAACCGGTTCGGCCGCGTCGTTCAAGACCGCGACGTTGGAAAGGATCTTCCGACACCGTGAACATTCCGCAAAATGCGATATGTAATTGATGCGCGAGGATTCCGGCAGCACGTTTTCCGCAAAGGCCGAAATTTCGTCAGCATCAAGATGTCCGGAAAGACTCCGGCCGTTATCGCCGAAGCTTTCTTCCCGCGACCTGCGCAGGATGACATCCATTTCCTTGTCGAATTCAAGTTCCATCGATCAAATTCCAAAAAATCAAAAAGTCTTTCTTTCTCCGTTCCGCAAAACTAGTTCAATCAATCCGTCTTTTCAATTTCTCTCATCTCCCGATCATTGAACGCCGGCAGAAACGATTTCTTGCACGAACGCGAAAATGATCAGAACGGCGAACATCGTTTCGAAATTCAATCCAAGTTTTTCGGCGGTTTCGGCGAGATGTTTCGTAACTTCCGACTCGTTCCAACCGTGCTTTTCGCGCAGCGCCTTTTCCACCGATTTTCGGATCGACGACTGAATGCGGACGAGTTTGCGGCTCGCCGTCGCCTCGTGAAAGCCGAGCATTGCGCCGATATCCTTGAGTTTCAGATCGTCATAATAGTAGAGCTTCATTATCAGCTTGTCTTCCGGTTCAAGTTCCGAAACACCCGCCTTCAATGCCTGGGAAACATCGTTCTGCATCGACCTTTCGGAGAAGATCTCCTCCGGACTTTGCGCCGATGAATTGCCGCTGATCTCCGAACTTTCGGCGGCGAGATTCTCGAATTCGCGATCTTCTTCGATCTGCACGAACCTCGAAACCTTCCGGAACTGATCGACCGCGAGCTGCGCGACCACTGCGCGCAACCAACCGCCGAGGCTGCCGCGGCCCGAATAATAGCCGAGTTTGCCCTTTCCTTCTTTGAGGCCGTAGAGTTCGGCCCAGATCGAACTTGCGAGGTCTTCAGAGTCCTCGATATTGTTTGTAATCTTGCGCGCGGCCGATCTGACGGTCGAATCGAAGTTCTTCACAAGTTCGTCCCACGCGTCCGCATCGCCGCGCTCGCACGCAAGGACTAGGCACAGATCGTCTGCACGAAGCTCGTCGATGAAGGAACGAATCTCGGAATTTCCGGCGTTCGCGCCGTCGCGCAGGAGATACTTTCCGACGGCCTTCACGACGCGCGGCCTGAGTTCATCCGGTCCGAGCCCGCGCGGGTTCGCTGCGCGGGCGCAAAGGCGCGGCAGTGATTCGTCAACGATCTTCTCGGCGGCCGGGGTCATTCTCGTCACCAGTTTACCAAAAGAAGGTGTGATTTCGGATATCGAATTTCGGATTTGGGATTTCGGGTTGTTTGCCTGTTGCGGCGCAGCCCGAACGGTTCCCCGGTCGTTGGGAACTTTTCTGTAGTCTTGGTGTCCAAAAAAGTAGGATCAAAACTATGAATCGAATGATTTTGATATTTGCGATCGGCATTTCGTTTCTGGGTCTACAAAATGTTTTCGGGCAGATATATGCAAGTACAAAAACGATTCCACTCGGGATCTTAAATGAAAAGGTCAAATTCTTGCCATTGCCGAGATATCCGGAGGATTCGGGGCAGTTGCCTGGGCCGGTTCAGGTGATCGTCAGAGTTGATCTGCCGAAGGGGCAGGTTGTTTCAGCCAAAGCGGTCAGCGGGCATCCTTTATTGCGTCCGGCGGCGGTGGCGGCGGCGCTGGAAGCCGTGTTTCAGCCGATTCTGGAGGATTTCGGAACGGTATACGGTGACGGGGTTTTGGTTTACAGGGTCGAAGATTTTAACGGGAGGCCGATCACCAACGCCAAGCCGAAGCGACTTCTCAAGCTGTTTGAAGCGAAAGAAGCAATCATCAACGGGAAAGCTCTTATCCTCGAAAGACCGGATTATTCCGCAGTAGCACGATCTGCGTGTGCGAAAGGAAAAGTCGAAATCTTGACCTTGATTCACGGCTGGCGCGGTGAAGTCATTTCGGCAAAGGCAATTTCCGGCGATGAGTTGCTTTTCGACGAATCTGAAAAGGCGGTTTTGAAATCAAAATTCGCGGCCTCCAACATCGACGGCGACAAGGATTTATATTTTGTGGGCAAGATTGTCTTTAATTTCGATTCGCTCGCCAAATGCCTTGATGTCGGTGTCGTCAACAAAAAGGCGCTCAGCATTCCGCGTCCACAGGTTCGGAATCTCGATCAAATCAACAAGGAGGAAATCGTGACGGTCAAGATAGTGATCGATTTGAACGGGGAGGTAATTTACGCCAAAGCGATCTCGGGACATCCGCTCTTGCGTGAAGAGTGCGTCGCATCGGCGCGCCAAGCCAAATTTTCGCCGGCCTACATCAATGGTCCGCCAATTCAATTCAACGCCTTACTGGTTTATAGATTCAAACCGGACGGAACGATTGCGTTTTGAGATCGCTCAAATCGCTCAACACCAATTTCCGCATCCGATCTTCATTTCTTCTTCGGCGTCACCAGTTTCAGCTTCCAGACGATCGTCAATTGCTTCGTTGCAAGATTGCCGGTAACGGTTTTCCCGAAAAGTTCGTTCGGGTTCTTCGGATCCGCTTTTCCTTCGATCTCGAAATATCCGTTTGGAAGCCGCGTTCCCTCACCCGGGTTGCTCTCGTCAAACGGCCGGGGTTCGCAGCCGTCGCGGACGCCTTGCTTGCCGGCGTTTCGCGTCGTCGTCAATCCGGGATATCGCACCGTGATCTTGTATTGCCCGTCCGGAAAAACGACGATCGACACCGGCAGTGTCTGGGTGTTCTCGCCGTTTTCCGAAACGAATTCCCGGCTGTTGCTGTTCGTGCTCTTGAGATAAGAAGGCTTTCCTCGGGGCCGGCAAAGCATTTCACTGGTCTGCTTCTCATTCCGTTCCCAACGCTTGGCGTATCTATGCGCAACGCGGGCCATCGTTTTCTGGCCCTCGACGCCATCGGTCATCGCGCGAAGTACGGCTTCGACGGTATCGTCCAATTCGTTGAGCGTCGTCATCGTGAACTTCGCGTTCTTTTCCATCACGCCGACCGAGCCGCCCCAGGCATCGCCGGACGCCGTTTTTTCTTCCTTCTGCCTTGTCGAATAGCTTATCGTGCCCGTCCAATGCGGATCGCATTTGCCCTTGAATAGATTCGACAGATCTTGCAAAACCAGCGCCGCGAGCGCGTCCCCGTTTTTTGGTCCGTCGTTCGGCGTTGACTGGTTCTCACGATTGGCGACCATCTTGCCCGTGACCGTGTCGAGAACGACCACATTCGTGTAAACCGTTCCGGTCGGCAAGTTGACACTTTTGACGACGATCACGTAACGCGCACCGACGGCCTCGCCGAGTTCCTTGAGTTTTTGTTCGTTCGCCTCAGCACCGAGCAGGTCACGCATTCGCTGCCAACCGATAAGCGCGCCGAGCGTGTTCTCGTCCATCTGATCGACACAGGGATACTTCTCGAGTCCGATCAGGATCTGATCGCGGACGAGACGTGAGATCGCCTCAGCGTCGGTGCCGGCCGCGGCCTGCGAATAGGCCATTACGGATGAACCCGAATTCTGCGCAAGAAGGTTACAGGCAAAAACCGCGATGATTAAGAGTGAATTTAGCAGCAAGCGATTCATAGTTCACACCTCCCGGATCCGTTTGCGGAACTGCGTTGAGTCTGAATCCCCTAATCCCAGATTACGCATTGGCGAAGCAATCGGCAAACGTGCGTCCGAACCACTGGGAATTGGGAATTGGGAATTGGGATTTGGGAATTGGGAATTGGGATTTGGGAATTGGGAATTCGGGATTTGGGATTTCGGATTCCAAGATTCCAAGGATTCCAAGATTCCAAGGATTCCAAGATTCCAAGATTCCAAGATTCCAAGGATTCCAGATTCCAAGGTTCGAGATTCCAAGGATCGAGATTCCAGGGATTCCAGATCCGAATTCAAGATTCCAGAATTCCAAGGGTTTAAGACAGGGAATCCCGAATCGCGTTGCAATCGCGTCGAGTCGGTACCATCTGCGGTAGCGGCTGGTTGGTTGCGGCACTCCCGGACCGAAGCATTGATACCAACCACTGGGGGGGGTGGGGGTTGTGTCTTCAACCATCCGCTACCGCAGATGGTACTGACTCGTCCCGGCCCGTGGGTTTTTCAAAGCTCCCGAATCTGGAATCTCTGGAATCTGGAATCTCTGGAATCTGGAATCTCTGGAATCTGGAATCTGCAATCCCGAACTTGGAATCCGGAATCCGAACTATCTGGAATCTGGAATTTGGAATCCGGCTTCTCACGAAAGACCTGGGCTCAGATCACCTCGTCGTCGGCCAGTTTCGCGATGACGCGTTTTTGGGTTTCAATGAAATGCGAACGGTCGGCCTTACTTCCGATCAGAGTGTTTGGCGGATAAAACGAGTTCTTCGCGTACGATTCGGCATAGAGCTCGAAGCGTTGCCGCGAAAGGATGTTCCCCATTCCGGCGCGCCGTCGGTTGCGTCGAAGCGCCGCAAGGTCGATCTCCGCGAAGGCGTTGATTGATTCGCCCTGCGCTGTTTCGGCGATCACAAGTCCTTTGTAATCAACGATCTTCGAGCCGCCGTCGGTGGAGTTTTCGGGAATCGGTATATCGGCGAGCCCGCCCGAATTCGCGGAAACGACGTACGCCATATTTTCGTAGGCGCGAGCGAGTTTGGCGACGTTCTTCGGCGTGTTTTCCATCCCGAAAACCTCGGATGACGAATGGCAGAACACTTCGGCGCCGCGCATCGCCAGGCAACGCGCGACCTCGGGGTAAAGGATCTCTTCGGAGGCGATGCAGGCGAGATTGCCGATCTCGGTCCGCGCCACCGGAAAAACGCCTTCGAGCCCGTAAACGTCGAGGTATTCGTCCCAAACATCGTGCGGCGTCGGCGCGAACATCGAGTTCAGGCGCCGATAGCGAAGTACAACATCGCCGTTCGGTGCGATGATAAAACTCGTCTGAAAATACAATCCTGGAAAGTGCGGATCGAGTTCATAGGCGTTTCCCGCGAGGTGAATACCGCGGTCCTGCGCCAGTTTGCCGAGCAGATCGTAAATCTCGCCGTCGATCTCGAGACACGCTTTTTCACGCCATTCGTCGATCGATTCACCCATCGGAAATCCGGTCAGAAAATACTCAGGCAGGACAATGAGCTTGGTATCCGGGCCGACAAACGCCACCGCACCGAGTATTTGGTTCGAGATCCGAGCGATCGCCTGTTTGATGATCTCTTCCGCTTCGGGCTTTGACTTCGCGCGGTTGACGGCGAAGCACTTGGTTTGCAGCGCGATTGCGCGATAACTTTCCATCGGTCGATTCTGCCACGAATTGCACTAATTTACACGAACAATGCAAGAAGGACCGCGGCGAGACTCAGCCGACATATCCGAGAACCAAGGCAGTCCCCTCCGTGGTAGACCCTGAGACGGCGGGCATTGAAATTCGCGGCGAAACTCAATTCGGATAAATCAGAATGTTCAGATATTCGTCCACTTTGCCGTAATGATCCGGCAGGATGACGGTCGTCGAATCCTTTTGCGTGATAATCGCCGGACCCGCGATCTTGTTGCCTGAACGAAGCCGTTCCCTATCGTATATCGGTGTCGAAAGCTCCTTGCCGTCGAACCACGCGATGTGGTCCTCGTACGTTGCGCCGGACGAATCTTCATTTCCGAGTTCAAACCTGGGAAGTTCGACTTTGCGTACGGAACCGATTCCGACTGCGCGCAGATTGACGATCTCGATCGGCGATTCGATGTTGAAGCCGTAGTTCTTTTCGTGCGTCGCCTTGAAATCGGCAATGAACTTCTGCTTGCCTTCGGCGGTCGCGAACTGATCCGGGGAAACGCTGATCGGAAACTCGAATCCCTGGCGGTAATAACGGACGTCGACCTGATAATCGAGCTTCTGACGCTCGGCCGGGATCGCTTCGCCGTTCAGCCAATCCGTAGCTTCGGACGCCAGAACCTTGAAGATCTCGCCGAACTCTCTGGTGTCGATCTTCTCCAATTCGCGGATCATCGTCTGCGAGAACTCGTTGCGAATGTCCGAATGCAGGAATCCGAGCGCCGAAAGCACGCCCGGCGTCGGCGGCGAGATGCACGGATACGATCCGCAGAGTTTCGAAAGATAATTGCCGTGAAGCGGACCCGCGCCGCCGAAGGCGACGAGCGCGAAGTCCCGCGGGTCAAGGCCGCGTTGCACCGATACGAGCCGCAGAGCGCCGAACATATTCTCGTTGACGATGTCGATTATGCCCTGCGCCGCCTCTTCGATCGAGAGCCCGAGCGCGTCGGCGATCTTTTTGACGGCGTTGCGCGAAGCTTCGACATCGAGCGACATCTCGCCGCCGAGGAGCCTTGGCGGAAGATGGCCGAGCACGACGTTGGCGTCGGTCACGGTCGGTTCTTCACCGCCTTTCTTGTAGGCCGCAGGTCCGGGATCCGCTCCCGCCGATTGCGGTCCGACGCGAAGGGCGCCGGTCATCGGGACGTGTGCGATCGATCCGCCGCCCGCGCCGACTGTCCGGACATCCACCGAAGAAGCTTTTACCGGATAATAGCCGACGCGCGTTTCGCGGACGAGATTCGGTTGGCCGCCGATCGTGACGCAGACGTCGGTCGAGGTTCCGCCCATATCGAAGCCGAGAACCTTGTCGAACCCCGCGAGTTCGCCGACATACGCCGCAGCCACCGCTCCGCCCGACGGGCCAGACAGCAAAGTATTGACCGGTGAGCGTTTAGCCGCGTCGATGGACATCACGCCGCCATCCGATCGGACGATGTTGACGGTCGTGTCGATGTTTGCTTCGGCGAGTTTTTCCTGAATTCCTTTCAGATAGTTCGCCATCTTCGGCCGCACGTACGAGTTCATAACCGTTGTCAGACAGCGTTCGTACTCGCGGAATTCAGGCAGAATATCGGTCGAGATCGTCACCGGAAGTTCGGGGAACATTTCGGCCGCGATGTCGCGAATGCGGCGTTCGTGAGCGTTGTTGGCGAAAGAATTGATGAGCGAAACAGTCAATGCTTCGATTCCCGCGTCGTGCAGATCCTTGATGAACGAACGGATCTCGGCTTCATCGACCGGCGAAGTTTCCGCGCCTTTAGCGGTCATCCGGCACGAAACGCCGCGCGTCAGGTAGAGCGGCGCGAGCGGATCGGGTTTTTGCATAATGATCCAGCCGGCGAGCGGTCCGGGCGTTTGGGAGCGCGCGACGTGCAGGATCTGCTCGAAACCCTTGGTCGTGATCAGTCCGACAAGCGCGCCTTTCTCTTCGAGAACGGCGTTTGTCGCGACCGTCGTTCCGTGAAGTATCAGATCGATCTCGTTGGCCGAAAGGCCGTTGCGTTCGACGATCTTGTGAATGCCTTCGAGAATGCCGATCGATTGATCCGCCGGCGTCGACGGCGTCTTCTCGAGTTTCATCTCGCCGGTCTTGTTATTGAACAGCAACAGGTCGGTAAACGTTCCGCCGACATCGATTCCAAGGCGATAGCTCATAAGTGTTCCTCAGTTCCTTTTCCGCACCGAAAGCAGCAAATTAGTTATGTCTCTATGACAATTCGTTTTGAGGAAATAATAACGATTCCGGGGCAAGATTGTCAAAGAATCGCCCGCAAATTTGTCCTAGACGTATATCAAAGTTTTGTGCTAGTATTTTGCTGATTTGTATTAACGGTTTCTGCAATGACGAAAAAGTCAGGTTTTTTCGCGTTTTTCTGTTTCGCCGCGCTAGTTGCGGCGGGGCCCGCGATCGCGCAATCCGCCAAGATCGACAAGAACCTGAAGCAACTTGGCAGTTGGATGACGGGAAGTTTCGACACTTTCGGGCAGGTTGACGAGGATGAAGAGGCCGACGCGAAGTACCGACATATCCGGGCATTATTGCACGTCACTCCTGTTGATATTCCGGAGCTTAGGGACGGTCTCGCGTTCTATGTCGAAAATCAACAGGCCGAAGCGCGGACAAAGCCGTATCGCCAACGGGTTTACTTTCTGACGCGGATCGACGGAAAAATCACTCTTCGCATCTTTCGCATCTCGAAGCCCGAGGACCTGATCAACGCTCATAAACGGCGGGAGGCGTTGAAGTCGTTGAGCTTCGATCGTCTAAGTCCGGAAGTCGGATGCGATCTGACCTATGAACGCGCCAGCAAAGATCTTTTCAAGGGAAGAACGACTGGCGGAAAGGCTTGCAGATCGAGTCTCCGCGGCGCGACGTACACGTATTCCGAAAGTGAGATCGGACCGAGGCGCTGGATCAACCTGGATCAAGGATTTGACGACGCGGGCAATCACAAGTGGGGACCGCCGCCGGGTACGATCGGACACATTTTTTTGAAGAGGGAATGAATTTTGAACTGAGAAATGAGAGCTGAGAACTTTGAGCTTGGATCTTTGAACTGAGGGTTTCGGAAATCAAGCATCGTTAGGCCGCTGATTCCTGCCCTGGTCCGATGCTTGATGCTTAAGGGTCAGAATTCAAAGTATGAAGTTCAAAGTCTAGCGTTCCAATTTACGATGATTTTTGGCGGACTCGATTCAGCAGGCGACCTGCTCGCGCGCAACGCGAGAAATTTTCCCGACGACGTCGGATTGATCTTTGAGGAGAAGCGATTTACCTGGAAGGAGCTCAATGGGCGGGCGCAGGCGTTTGCCGGGGCGTTGCTTCGTCTCGGACTCGAACCCGGCGACCGCGTCGCGATCTATGCCCGGAACTCGAACCGGTGGGTCGAAGCGTTGTTCGGGCTGGCGCAGGTCGGATTGGTTTCCGTCACCGTCAACTATCGGCTGACGGCGACCGAGGTTGCATACATCGTCGAAGATTCGGGCGCAAAGGCGATCATCTGTGACGAATCGACGGTCGCGAACGCGCATCAGGTCGAGTCACAGGTCGAATCCGTGAAGCACGTGATCGATTCGGAGTTCTTTGAAAAACTGGTCGGCGATCCGCGATCGCAAATCGCAGATCGCAGATCGCAAATCGCCGGGCAAGCGCCCGCGATGCTGCTCTATACATCTGGCACGACGGGATTTCCGAAGGGCGCGGTTTATTCGCATCTTTCGCTGCTTGTCGGGATGCTCGTCCACGTCCACGCGATCGCGTCTCGGCAGACTCACCGCGTGTTGCTGCCGTCGCCGCTCTATTCGGCCGCCGGAATTGCGGGAATATATTGCGCCGTCTACGTCGGCTCGCAGATCTCTTTGATAAATTACGACGTCGAAACGGCCTGCGCGACGATCGAACGCGACCGGATTACGTTCACGAATCTCGTTCCGACGACGATCCAGATGCTGCTCGCCTCGGAGGTTTCGCGAAGGTATGACCTGAGCTCGCTCGAAGTCTTGCTTTATGGCGGCTCGCCGATTCCCGAACCGGTCCTGCGTGAGGCGATGGAGCGCTTTCCGAGATGCGGTTTCCGGCAGACCTTCGCGACGACCGAAACGGGTTGCTCGGGAACCGTTCTCGAACCGGCGGAGCATCGGATGGCGCTTGAAGATCCGATTCGCCGGCATTTGCTTCGGTCTTGCGGGCGGCCGCAGACGAACGTCGATGTTGCGATCGTCGACGACGAATGGAACTTCTTGCCGGCGGGCGAGACCGGCGAGATCGCGATCAGGACTGAAGCCAATATGATCGGATACTGGAACAATCCCGACGCGACGGCAAAAACCATCCGCGATGGCTGGCTCCGAACCGGCGATATGGCGCGGCGCGATTCGGACGGGTATTTTTATCTCGTCGATCGAAAGAACGATATGATCGTCTCCGGCGCTTTGAACGTCTATCCGTCCGAGGTCGAACGGGTTTTGCAGACGCATCCGGATGTCTTCGAGGTCGCGGTCATCGGCGTCCCGAGCGAAAAATGGGGCGAAGAGGTCAAGGCGATCGTTGTTTTGAAAGAAGGATCAAAAATTTCCGATATCGAGATCATCGGGTATTGCGAGGGCAAGATCGCCGGATTCAAAAAGCCGAAATCGGTCGCGTTTGCTGATCGATTGCCTCGAAATTTGACGGGAAAGATCTTGAAAAAGGAATTGCGGGAAAAGTACACTCGCAACGAATGACGCGTTCCGTGAGGTGATTCTTCATATTCGATTCGGAACGTTCGCGGTGGGTCGTCGTTTACCGAAATTCGACGAAAAGCAAGCTTGGATTCGTGAAATCCGCGCAATTTGCGGCAAACAACAAATGACGAAAGCAATCGACATCGTCGTCAATCTCTGGACGAAGGAGATCACCGGCTGTTATCCGCCGGAGCTTGATCAGTTCTGGGATCTGATCGGAATTCTCGAGATGACGAAAAAGGGCGTCACGCTCGACGAAGAACTGCGGCTGATGGACGAAGGCGGGATCGACAAAGGCCTGCTCGTCGCGACGACGGGTGCGCCGGTCGGGTCGAGCATATTCTTTGAAAAACCGTTCCGACAGATCGCCGACGTATGCGCGGCGCATCCCCGCAAGTTCAAGGGGATCATCGGCGTAAATCCTTCGCAGATAATGACTTGGGTGAGAAAACTCGAGACTGCGGTAAAGGAATTCGGTTTCGTCGGAGCGCATCTTTACCCGCATTGGTTCGGCGCTCCGCCGGACGACCGGATGTATTACCCGTTCTACGCAAAGTGCGCCGAACTCGGGGTGCCGATCCAGATCCAGGTAGGGCATTCGGCGCAGTGGTTCCTGAAAACTGTCGCGCAGCCGATCACGCTCGACCGCGTCGCTATCGATTTTCCGGAATTGAAGATCATCGGCATCCACATCGGTCATCCCTGGACCGAGGAGATGATCTCGATGGCGTGGAAGCACAAGAACGTCTTTATCGGAACCGACGCGCATCTGCCGAAATACTGGGACAAGTCGCTGATCAAATTCATCAATTCGCGCGGTCAGGACAAGGTGATGTTCGGCACCGATTGGCCGGTGATCGGTTTCAAACGCTCGATCGACGAGATCGATAAGCTCGAACTTCGCGAAGGTCCGAAGCGGAAGTTACTTGTCGAAAACGCGGTTCGGGTATACGGATTGGAAGATTGGGCCTGATGATTTTGCATTTGTTGGCTGGATCAGCGGATGGTGAGACGCCGGTCCCGGAAATCAATGAAGATAAGAGGGGGAAATATGAGCAAGAAAATAATTAAGCAAAAGCCTGCACGCAGCGAGGACGTTGAAAGATGGCTCGCCGAAGAAGTGGCCGAACAGCGTGACCGCTACGCGAAGATCGCTCGGGAAATGAATGTTGAACTCGAGCCGCAACGCGAGCAATGGTATCGGGAATTCGAACAGCGTATCCAGACGACGGGATTCAACGTTCACGCCGACATCAAGCGGATCATCAAGCCGGATGAGATCTATCCGAAGCCGGACCGCGAGAATAAGGTCGTTTATTAGTTCGGAGTTCCGGCTTCAGCCGGCGTATGAAATCGTTCAAGCCAAACGCCGAGCAGGCAGATACAAAGGGAGGAAATTATGGCACGAAAACACATTGAACCGTTTGTCGATCGCGAAGTCGCGTTCAAACGATTGGAACTGAAAGGAATTCCTTCGGGTTACAACTACAAGATGCTCTCGATCGACGAGGATACCGGCGCCTGCACGATGACCGTTCAGTGGGACGCCGGCTACAAACAGCCGCCGTCGGTCGCCTATTCCGAACTTGAGATCTTCATAATGGACGGCGAAATGGCCGTCGGCGACAAGATCTGGCGCAAGGGCGGCTACTTTTTCGTTCCTCGAGGAGTTTCTCTGCCGGCGTTTTCGACCGAGAAAGGCTGTTTCGCGCTCGTGATGTACAACGATTCGGAGCCGCACGTGATCGAATCGGACGCGGATATGGACGGAGCGGAACGTTCGGGACTTATCCAACTCGCGACCTATGACGAAATGCCCTGGCAGGTGCCGACGCTCTTTCCGCAAACCGCCTCCGGCTGTTTGCTCAAACTTCTCCGGTTCGATGAGAAAACGCACGCAATGACGTTTTTGTACACGATGACGCCCGGATTCCAGCAGGACAACATCTCCTATCACGACTGTGCCGAAGAGGCGTACCACGTCTGGGGAACGTCTTGGATGATGCAGTTCGGAGATTTGCCGACGGGCGGCTATTTCTGGCGTCCGGCGTATGTGAATCACGGATCGTTCTACAGCGAGCACGGCATTCTCGGTTTCGGGCGCACCGACGGCGAACTGCACAACCATTTCCATTACAATCCGTATTCGAATCCTGAAGAGAACGCCGATCGCGCCGCGGCGCGACTGATACGCCAGAAGCCGGAACTTAACAAATGGATGCATACGCACGGCCATAACCATATCGACTTCGAACATCCGGACGATCATTACTCCGTCGATTCCGAGAGCGATCGCATCCACAGTCACATTCACGATCATATGCACGAGCACGGGATCGAACATTCGCACGATTAGAAGGAGACGGCGGTATACGGAATGCCGTAGACGGTAGACGGTAGAGAGTAGACGGTAGACGGAAGGTCGTAGACAGAAAGCCGTAGACGGTAGACGGTAGACGGTAGACGGTAGGCCGTAGACGGTAGGCGGTAGACAGGAGACGGTAGACGGTAGTCGGTAGACAGGAGACGGTAGACGGAAGGCCGTAGACGGTAGACGGAAGGCCGTTGACGGTAGGTTGTGATTATGGTTGTCAGCGATATTTGGATCAGCTCATTTGTGAACGACTTGCTTGCGCGGCCGAATCCGTCTCCTGTCTCCTGTCTCCTGACTACCGTCTTCCGTCTCCTGTCTACCGTCTCCTGTCTACCGTCTCCTGTCTACCGTCTACCGTCTACCGTCTACCGTCTACGGCGTCTACCGTCTACCGTCTACCGCGTCTACCGTCTACCGATTAACAACTAACCAAAATGGCTAAACAAAAAATCACTTTCGCAAGTTCGCGGATCCCGCTGTATTACCAACTGGAAAATGTCCTTCGCGAAAAGATCACCTCCGGCGGGTTTGAACCGGGCGACCGTATGCCGACCGAGATCGAACTGATCGAGGAATACGGCGTTTCGCGCATCACCGTCAGGCAGGCGCTTCAGGCGCTTGCGGATGACGGCCTGATCGAACGGAAACAGGGTCGCGGAACCGTCATTTCCGCGCGTAAGTCTCGGAAAAAGCGATTTACCGGGACGATCCATCTGACAGGTTCGCTCGACGAATTGATCGAGATGGGAATGGACACGCCGGTCAAGGTCCTCGAGATGAACCGCGTCGAAGCGGACCAACACGAGGCAGAACTGCTCGAGATCAAGGTCGGAACGCCGATCTATCGCTTGAAGCGGCTTCGCCTGCACGATAACAAGCCCTTCGGACTGATCATCAACTATCTGCCGGAAGACATCGGCTCGGCGCTGACGATGGCCGAACTCTCGAGCGGCGCGCTGCTCCATACGATGGAGGCCAAACTCGGCATAAATCTCGACAACGCTATGCAGCAGATCCACGCCGAACTCGCTGACCCGTATGTCGCAAAATTGCTCGACGTGCGGGTCGGTACCGCACTGCTCTCGATCGAACGGACGGTGTACACGAACGAGAACAAGCCGGTCGAATATGTCCACACGCTATACCGGAGCGATATTTACGGGTATTCGGTGAAGCTTATCCGGGACAGCAAGAAGAAGGAAACGTAGTTTGGAGTTCCGCCTTCAGGCGGCTTCACCGAAATGATCCGTCGACGCAGAACCAAAAACTCGCCGCCTGAAGGCGGAACTCGAAACAGTGGGCTTCCGAACAGATTATGAGATTCGATTCAATCATTAAGAACGGAACGGTCGTTTTCCCGTTTCACGGCGAAGTTAAATGCGAGATCGGTATCAAGGACGGGCGAATCGCATCGATCAGTGATTCGATCGACGCGAATCTTGCGGACGAGATCGTCGACGCGACGGGCAAATACGTATTCCCGGCCGCTGTCGACAGCCATTACCACATCGGGATCTATCGTCCGCATTCGATCGACGCCGAAAGCGAATCGCGCACGGCGCTCGTCGGCGGCGTCGGGACGGTCATCAGTTATTTTCGCACCGGCCATCACTACCTCAACAAGACCGGGTTTTACCGCGACATTTTCCCCGAAGTCCTCGAACTCTCGAAAGGGCACTTCTATACCGATTACTGCTATCACATCGCGCCGATGGCCGCCGCGCAGCTCGACGAGGTCGACTGGCTGGTCGAGAATGCCGGCGTCGGAAGCTTCAAGTTCTATATGTTCTACAAGGCGTTGACCCTTTCGGCGGATTCGACCAAGGGCAGCGATTACACGATGGCCGAAAACTACGATCTCGGGCATCTGTACGAACTGATGACGCGCGTTTCCGCCGCCGCCGCGAAGCATCGCGACAAGGCGCGAATCTCGCTCAGTCTGCATTGCGAGAACCCGGAGTTGATCCGCGTATTCATCGAACGCGTCAAACAGCAGGGGCTGACCGGTCTGAAAGCTTACTCCGAAGGCCGTCCGCCGCTGACCGAAAAACTCTCGGTCCACGAAGCCGCGATCCTTGCCGATGCGACCGGCTGTCCGATCAATCTGCTGCATCTTTCAAGCCGCGACGCGCTCTCGGCCGGCATCGATGTCCGCCGCGCGTATCCGAATCACGACATCAAGCTCGAGACGACGCTTCATCATCTCGCGCTTGATCACGAAGAACTCGACCGCAGTGGAATCGGACTCAAAGGCAAGGTCAATCCGCCGATCCGGACGCGCGAACACAGCGAATTTCTGTGGGAAGGAATCAAGCGCGGACACGTCGATACGGTCGTCTCCGACCACGCCTGCTGCGGCGAGGAACACAAACGCCAGGGTGTTTGGGAATCACTTCCGGGATTTGGAGGAAGTTCGATCCTCTATCCGATTCTGCTCAGCGAAGGCGCGCACAAACGGGGCGTTTCGCTCTCACGGATCGCCGAACTCGTCTCGGCCAATCCGGCGCGAAATTTCGGACTGTTTCCGCGCAAGGGCTGTATCTCGATCGGCGCCGACGCCGACCTGACGATCGTCGATATGAACCTCGAAAAACCGATTCGATCGGACGAGCTTTTGTCGGACCAGGATCACACGCCGTTCGAGGGATTTTTGACCAAAGGCTGGTCGACCCAAACGATCCTGCGCGGCCGCGTGATGTTCGACAACGGCAAGGTGACGGACGAAAAACGCGGCGAATTCATCAAGCGGCCGACCGCTTTGCACGAATGATAATCTAATGTAATTTAGGCAGTATGGTTACGCTTTTTGACGAAATGACCGCGTTGACCAAGGCATTTGACGCGGCCGGCATCGAATATGGTCTTTGCGGTGGGCTGGCAATGGCCGTACACGGCTTTTCGCGGGCAACAATCGACATTGATTTTCTGATCCTTGCCGATTCGCTTGAGGAGAGTTATGACGTTGCCGCGAAGCTGGGCTTTGATATTCGCGGCCTTGATATGTCATTCAAGGAACGCGCTGTCGAGATTCGACGCGTCTCAAAGATCGACGACGAAGGAGAGGTTCTTTCGCTCGATTTGCTTCTGGTCACACCGCACGTTCGCGATGTCTGGGACAGTCGGATAACGATGGATCTGGCGGGAAACAGATACTCGATCGTTTCGCGGGACGGGCTGATCAAAATGAAAACGCTGGCAGGCAGATCACAGGATCTGGCTGATCTCGAGAGATTGCAGAATGAATCAAATTGATATGTCCGAGGAAGCCGTCTTGCGTCGTCTTCGCACCGTGGATCGTTTGCGGGAGTTGTGCTTGATCCTGAAGAAGGCGAAGTTTGTCACGGTCGAAAAAGCCGCCGAGGCAAAAAAAAGACATGACCGAAAAAAACACAAGTAAATTTTTTTACGGCTGGGTGATCGTCGCCATCTCGACGCTTGCCCTCGTCGTCAGCAACGGGCTTTCGATCGGCGGTATTCCGGTCTATTACAAATTCGTCCAAACCGATCTCGTCGCGCTTGGCAGCGTCGGCCAGGACAAGGTCCAATCGGTTTACGGACTTGCGCCCGCGCTGACGTTTTTGCTTGCCGGATTCCTCTCGCCCGTCGCCGGTTTTCTGCTGCAGCGCCTGAACGCAAAGACGATGATGATCATTGGCTGCTTCATTCTTGGTTCGGGGCTGTTGATCTATTCGCAGGCGACATCGCCGCTTTATGTTTACATCGCGCACGCGCTGCTCGGAACGTCGCTCGGATTCGTCGGCGTTCTTGTCAACACGGTCCTGATCTCGCAATGGTTCCACAAAAAACGCGGAATGGCGCTCGGGATCGTGCTCACCGGAACGAGTTTCGGCGGCGTGCTGATACCGCAGATCTCGACGCCGCTGATTCAGGCGTACGGCTGGCGAACGTCGATGGTCTGTGTCAGCCTGATCATTTGGGCGGTCCTTTTCCCGGCGGTGATCTTTCTGGTCAAGAACCGTCCGGCGGATGTCGGCAGCGCACCGGACGGCGCCGCCGCGGATACAACCGGCGAAGCAACCGGTTCGCATTCGGGTTTGACCGGGATGACCCTCGGCGAGGCGCTCGCGACGCCGATGTTCTGGATCTTCGGGATCTGCGCGGCGCTGATCTTCTACGCCATTTTTGTCGTCAGCCAGCAACTGAACCTTTATCTGCAAAGCCCGAAGATCGGCTTCACGCCGCAGCAGGCGAGCAACGTCCAGTCGCTTCTTTTTCTCCTGAGCATTATCGGCAAGTTCTTTTTCGGTTGGCTTTCCGATCGTTATCCGGGCAACCGCGTAATGCTCATTTCGGCATCCACGATGTTTCTGGCGACGCTCTTTTTCCTTTATTTCAATTCGACGACCGTCTATCTCTTCGCGATCTTTTTCGGGATGAATTACGGCGGGACCTTCGTCTTGCTGCAACTCCTGGTGGCTGACTATTTCGGGCTCAAGGAATACGGCAAGATCCTCGGCGCGGTGACTGTCATTGAAACCGTCGGCGGCGCCCTCGGAACGTTTCTGACCGGCAAGATCGCCGACGCCAACGGCGGCGATTACACGACCGCGTTTTACGGGGTGACGATCGTTGTCGGAATCGCCCTCGTGATGGTCGTTCTCCTGAATATCTTCCTCAACCGATTCAAGCGCCCGATGTGGCTCTTGCCGGTGATCTTCGCCCCCGTCATCGGGGCGCTTGTCGGCGTCATCGGCGGACCGGTTTTCAATGAGATCCTGAAGGTCGTCACCGGAATCGAGAATTTCAGCCTGATCCTGCCGACGATCATCGCCGGCTTCGTGGTCGGGCTTGCCGCCGGAATTTGGTCGGCGCGGTCGGTAAGAAACGCAGCAGCCGTATGAAGCATTATTTTTTCACGATTCACAAAACCCCGAAAAGGGCCGAAGTCTCGGACGAATTCGCGCTTGGCGTCCTGAAAGCGCATACTGCCTATTTCAAGGATCTCGGCGCTCGTGGAAAATGTGTTGTCGCCGGACCGTTCGTCGACCAGACGACTGATCTTGGCGGCGGCTGCTACATTCTCGCCGCCGGGGACGACGACGCGGCGCGCGCGCTTGCCTCGGCCGACCCGCTTGTTTTCGAGGGTCTGTACGAGTTCAAAATGTACGAGTGGAATCGAGTGGTTTGACGTTTGGAATTCCGGCCAAAGTAGCCGGCCAGCATATGAATCTTAACTTCTACAAAACCTGTTTCAAGATCACGGCGGTTGGAAATGTGATCGCGGCCGTGGCGGCGATCGCCTCGATTCAAACCCACATCGGTCTGGCGTACGGCGAGGTTGAGATAAACCCGCTCCTGCGTTTTTACCATTACAACTTCTGGGTGTTTGTCTTGCTTCTCGGGGTCGCGTACTGGTATCTCGCGAAAGAACCGTTTCGCTACCGGATCATCGCGCTGATCGGCGGGATCGGAAAACTGATCGTCGCGGCATCGTTTCTCCATCTCGCTTTGAACGGCCACGCCAAACCGCTGACGCTTTTCGGTATTGCGTACGACGGGTTCTTCGGGATCGTATTGCTTGTCTTCTTCTTTTTTGCCAAGGATCCGGAGCAGTGATCGGAGATCGCTGGCCGGCTGAAGCCGGAACTCCAAGCGAAAGCCGGAAAGCCGGGCTGCCAAACTACTTGAGCCAGTCGCCGATGCCGTACGGGTCGGCGGCGGGTTGAGAGAAATGTTCGTGGACGACGCGCCAGTCATCGGCGGCGACTTCCTCAAAAACAAAAGTTCCGCGGAATTTGATGTGTTTGATCTCGCCTTTGATCGAGACCGTGAGTTCGACGATTCCGCCGACAAATCCCATCTTCCCGACAACTTTCGAATAGAGCGCTTCGACCCAATTGCAATCGATCATCGAAATTTCGGACGAGCAGAAATCGCGCCAGCCTTTGGCGACGTTATCGAAACCGACCGTCACCCAGCGCGGACCCTCGACGAAGACTTGCAAATCGGGCGAATCGGCGTAAAAACTCAAAATGTCGTCGACCCTTTTGTCGATGATGGCAGCGAAATGCGCCTTTGATTTTTCGATCAGATCCATACGCGTAACATTCTAAACCAAAATGCGCGTTGCGGGAGAATTTCGCGCGGAGATCGCAACCTCCCAAATTTCAAAGTCGCCCCGGATTGCGGTATTATTGAAGTGGTAAACGAATATGGAACCGACACTAAAAGACGCAAGTTTTCACGCCGCGCGCCGACTTCAAGGCGTCCAGCCGACACTTATCCGCCAGATCTTCGAACGCGCCTTGCCCGATTCGATCAACTTCGGGCTCGGCGAGCCCGATCTTCCGACGCCGGATTTTATGCGTCGCGAGGCTGCGCGTGTGACCCTCGACGAACAAAACGGCTACACATCCCACGCCGGGCTGCCGGCGCTCCGTGCGAAGATCGCGGAGAGTTACGCGCATCTCGGATTGAACGCCGAACAGGTTTGCCTGACCGTCGGATCCCAGGAAGCGATGACGGCCGCGTTTCTGACGATCGTCGATTCGGGAGATGAGGTCCTGATTCCGGATCCGGGATTTCCGGCGTATGAGGGCTGCGTTCTGATCGCGGAGGGAACGCCGGTCTTTTACAGGCTTCCGGCCGATCGCGAGTTTGCTTTCGACATCGAGGAATTCAAATCGAAGATTACACCGAAAACCAAAGCCGCGGTTGTCATCTCGCCTTCGAATCCGACCGGCAAGATCTTTACGAAGGACGACTTGGAGAAGATCGCCGATGTTCTGAAGGGCACCGGAATCTATCTTATTTCGGACGAGATCTACGCCGATCTTTGGTTCAAGGAAAAGCCGCATTCGGCGTCCGAGTTTTACGATCGGACGATCATCGTCTCGGGGCTTTCGAAATCGCTCAGTATGACCGGATGGCGCGTCGGTTGGATCGCATCAACGCAGTCCGATGTTGTCAAGGCAGCGCTGACGCTTCACGGATTCCTGACGGTCTGCACCCCGACGATCTCGCAAAAGGCGTCGTTGCTCGGCTGGACGGCGGAAGCCGAGGCCTCAAAGGCCGAGGCGCGCGCGATCTACAAACGCCGCGGCGAATTCTTGATCGAGCTTCTGGAAAAGGAACTCGGACTGAAGGGAACATCGCCCGAGGGCGCTTTTTACACGATGCTCGACATTCGCCCGCTCGGAATGAGCGACCTCGAGGTCGCCGAAAGATTCCTGCAAAACCGCGTCATCACCGTTCCGGGAATTGCGTTCGGTTCCGAAGCAAAAGGATTCCTGCGCATTTCTTTCTGCAACAACGAAGAGAGAATGGCCGAAGGCGTAAGACGGATGAAAGAAGCGCTCGGTTGATTTGGGTTTTTGAAACAATGCTGTCCTAAACTTTGGATTGCAGAACCGGATTTGACGGAACTACTGGACTGCAAGTGTCAAAATCGTCAGATTTCGAAACGAGCCCTCGGCGTTTGGAGAATTGTCTCGCGTGGTTGGTCATCTGAAGCCGACTTGAGATCTCAAATATCTCAGGTTTCAGAGGACGTACCCGCCACGCGGAATGATTGCAGGCTATCTGCCTTTACCTTGGAGCCTGTCGGAAAAACCGATTCAGTGTGCGGAGCACACGCACTAACGATAGCACCACGTGGAGCGAAGCGGAACGTGGTGTCAGCCCCGATTAATTCAAACGAGCGTGTGTAACACGCGGACCTGTTGCTGCCACTGTCAATCAGCGCGTGTGACATACGCTTTGGAACTCGGGCGTTCAGCCACCTGGGTTCGGCTCCGTCCCACGTGGTGCTATCGCAAGCTCGCGTGCTCCGCTCGCTCGAAGAAGCAAATTCAGCTGTCAAACTGCTTTTTCCGACAGGCTCCTTGAGTCACACATTAGAGATACGATCTGTATTGATCGAGACAGCGGTTCGGCAAAAGACGCCTTAACCTTGCCATCGTTGATCCGGGTTTATGAGGCCGGCATCCGCAACCTTCTTGAATCAAAAGCGTTTTGGACGGGATTGTCTTTGAAAATGAAATAAAAGAAAGTTGATTAGCCCTCAGAATTGAGACCGGTCGCTCGCGCGTTGACAAGTAATGTGTCTTTCTTTGCCTTCCTATTAAATCCTTCCAGACAACTTTCTTTCGGCGGGGTGTAAGTTTTTACCGGCCGGCGGCATTAAACGTAAAGACAGGAGAATTTGGTATGGATTTTGGGCTGAAGGAAATCGGGATCACGTTTATGATCGGGGCGTTTACAATCCTTGGGATCGAACTTGTCCTTTATTATCTGTCAGGGATGGTTATTACAGGATTCTTTCGCGACCGGCTCGGGCTTGACGGTGAAACGGTCACTTCCTCGCCGAAACGGATGCGAGGACGGCGGCGAAGGGATACAAGGCTCGGGCTTAACGGTGAAACGGGGACTTCGCCGCCAGCCGTCGGAGATGCGGTTCAGAACATGCGGCTGGCGGTGTTTATCGGACTTTCGTTTGGGGTCGGAATTCTCGCCGAGGACGTTTCGTATAAATTTGTCGACAACGAACTGCCATTCGGTCTTGAATCCAAATACGACACGAGGCTCAAGGTTCTGGTTGAAGAATCGCCAGAATTGAAGTTCAGCCACCTCGCTAAGGACCTGGCGACGAACGCGGCCTTCCTGCGGATCGACGCCGAGCGCGGTGCTGAACTTAACGAATGGGTCAAGACGGACGGCAAATGCGAAAAATGCGGCGCGCTCGGCATCGACGAGGTCAAATCCGCCATTGTAAAGCTCTATTACCACGCGAAGAACAGGGTTTATTTGCAGGCCAACTACTATGATGAAATGCGGAAGATCCAGTCTCGCGCGGACTTCGCGAGATCGATCGCCGTAATTTCATTCATCAACGTGGCGATGTTTTTCGGGATCATGATCGTAATGTGTATCGACAAGCATTTGATGAAGAACCGCATCATCAATTTCATGCGCGAACGTCTCGGCGCAAAGCCGTTCGCGAGTCTGCGGGCGGTCGAATACCAAAAGGCGGCGGCGACCTTCGTGACCCTGCTCGCGGTCCTAGCACTGTCTTCGTGGGCATACGACAAGGAATCGCGCGAGTATAACAAACGCGCGTTCGGTTACTACTCAACGTCACTTCAGGCCGGCGGGAAGAATTAGGGCGGGCACCGCATTTTCGATATTGCAATGGCGGAAACCTCGGCGACGTTGCTCGCCCGCAAATGGGAAATCGCGGTGCTCGTCAATGTCGACAACGACACACTTCGCTGCGTGATGAGTAGCCCGGAAGCGATGGTGGCCGTCGAACGCATCGAAGGCTGGCGTTCGCTTGGCGATAACATCATTGAGACGATCATCAACAAGAGCGAAAAGGTAAAGGAAACAAAGAACACGGCAAAGGAACGTAATCTCAGTCCGAACGAGCAAAGGGAACTGACGGCGGAGGAGAAGGAGTTCAAATCGAAGCGTAAACAGGTTCAGGAAAAACTCATCAAATTCGCAACGCGCATCCCGGCATTCATGTACCTGACGGATTTTCGGGAGAACACGCTGCAGGACGTAATCTCAAAACTCGAACCAGAGCTGTTCAAAACGGTGACCCGTCTCTCGGTCGAGGACTTTCATTTGCTCGTCAGTCTCAAAGTATTCAACACCGAACAAATGAACCAAGCCGTCTTCGCGTTTCGTCGCTACGAGGACGCATCGTTGAGCTATACAGGCGTCGAAAGCCACGAGGGTCTGACGCATTACGGGCTGATACGGTGGTGGCGGTGGTTGGTGAGCGGTGAGCAGTAAGCGGTGAGCGGATGTCAGTGGCGCGAAGCGTTGGTCGGCTTGTTTGAGCAGAGATCAAAATTCTAACATGAGCAAAAATAAAATTGGATTCTTCGGCGGGTTTTGCATTGGGGGCTTAGCAGGCAACTTGACCTTATCGCACGATGCATTTATATTTTTGACGGAAATGCGCAGTTAGCATTCTTAACCTCCAATATCTCATTTAAACTTCTGTGAATTTATGTCAGTTTTGAAAATCGGTTCATTTACCTTTGACGTTGCTTCCGGGCTCCTAAGTCGAAATGGTTCAGTTTGTAAGTTGAGTTCTCCTTGCAAAAGCGCTTTAAAGAAATTCGCCGAATCCGGTACTTTGTTTTTGACACATTGGGTCTTGGGGGAAGCAATTGGTAGACATGATTCTGATGCCGCTCGCAAGGTGATTTATGAGTTGCGTCAAGCGCTTGAGGATCGCGACAAAAAGTTGATTGAGACGATAAGCGGTGAAGGTTATCGTCTTAGTGGCGTGTTCATAAAGGCAACCACCGAGAAAGAGGACTTCGCTACGCTCTTTGGTAAGAGCTGTGAAAATTCTATTAGGATGGTATTTGCCTATCGTGATCTTGGGGCTCTGCCAACGAGCACGATGAACTGCAACTTGTTGAGAAGTGGATTGTTGGACAATCTGGTCGACAACGAGTCGCGTCCGATGCCTGAAGGTGTGGCTTATTGGCTCCCTTACGAGGATGTTCGAGCGTCCGTTCACATTTCGAATCTGTTCGCCAAGTTCATCGAATCACCCCGCGTGTCATTTCACAACGATGTTTTGCGCCGCCCCAATCCTTCAAGCTTGGTCATTTCGATCGGCCTATTCAATGTATATACATTAAAGCTCTCAGACTATTGCAACAGAAAGCTTTTCCGAGTGTCATACAGCCGTTCACCTAAGGATGAAAGCGTTTTCACCGACAATATCATTTTTGAAGGAGAGGAAGTGCCACCGCCTGACGGCTACGACATTGGGCTAGTCGCTAGAATCGTTTCTTTCCCGTTAGCGGATAACGATCCTTGCTACCAATGGGTGGTCGCTGGCCGAACTGCCACTGGGACGGCAGCCTGCGGATATTTCGTTGGCCGGCGATGGCGAGAGTTACTTTCGCTTTACCGAGAAAATAACGTTGACCCCGAATCACATTCGATGTGCGTAATGCTAATACATAACGCCGCCGAAAAAGACGACGAAGACGTGGATGAATCCTGTCACCTGATGCGGCACCCCAACGGCGAAGTGATGGTAACGTTTGCTGAGCATTTCGAGTAAAGATGGCAAGCAGCCCTTGTTTGCGATTGATGATTGAAGTTTGCAGAAGCGTGCGAAATTCGTCAACGTTGCTTGGTACTCGACTAATTGTGGGGCCAACCTTTATCTTAACTATTCCCGGGAGTGCGACGGCTTAATATACGGCTCAGTCCGTTGACGCGAAATCCCTGCGCAAATTGTGTTGAAAAACGTGATTGATTTAACTAGTTTGTAATTCGCTATACAGAATCAACCCACAATAAGTTTCCCCCATTGTCGACGCGACGAAGCCCTCTCTTCGGCAAAGCCTGCTGACCATCATCATTCATAACTTCATTTGGCTCTTGACAGATCCGGACATTTCCTGACATTCCTGACCCGACTTTTCATCCGCTAAACTCTGTATTTGCTTATCTTTGTCGCAGTCGATCCCGACAGGCGCCTCCGAGTCTGGCTGACAAAAAGAGGTACAAACTTGATGACAAAGTCGGTCATCTTTTTAGATAAAATTGCAGATGTCTTACCAGCTGGCGTAAGGCACTAGTTTAAGAATCGCTTGAAAATTCGAAGAGGTTTCAATGGGAACTTTGTTCCTGTCAAGTCAGGCCGGGTTTTGTGGCCGGCTCCCACTCGACCCATGTTATCTGTTTGGATTTGGGGGTTATTCGAATAAGAGTTTTGTCCGGCCGCCTTTCCTTGGGAACTGTGGATTCTGTAAAAGGGGCAAAAATAAGGACAAAAAACAAATTGCTTTGAAAATTTGAGGTAGAAGTTATGAAGAAATTTGTAGTCGCAACTTTAATTGTTTTAACGATCGTCGGTAACGGTATCCTTGCTCTTGGTGCGCCAACCAAGGGGGTTCAGGCCGTTTTGCTTCATCGCTGGGGGCCCACAAGTACGTCCAATCTGGTGCAGGTTTTGAGAAACACTGCCGATCCGGAGGTAGAAGTAAGTTTCGCGCCGAATGTGGCGGCGTCCGCCGCGGATCCGTATAAGAATATGCGAAATATCATTGACGGACTTTTGGGACAAAAACGAGTTTACGCCGTAGTGTATTTGAATTTTCACGCTACGGGGAGTTCAGTCAATGGGCTGGACAAATTTCGCGCATTCTTTGGCGCTTATAAAGACAAAGCTCAGATAGTCGTGTCTCCCTCTTTGGAGGATTTCGCAACGGTTTCCGAAATCAACGTTGCCGCCCGAAACATCGCATTGAATCTTGGAGGTGGAAGTATCGGGAAACTGATTTTGCGACGGTCGCCAGACCCGACCAATTTGGATCAATTGAGGCCGTCGAGAACAGTTTCGATCAATGGAAGTAGCTATTCGTTCAAAAGCGTGGAGCTCGAAAAGCACGGCGTTATCGGAAATGCGAGTGGTGCGAATGTCTACAGTAATGACGGGGTTTTTGTTTACGATCCAGAAATGCTTTTGTTTGGTGCAACACGGGAGTTGGCCAGCATGTTTAGTTCGGTTAATACCAGTACGAAATATAGTCTTTCAACTTTTCGATCGCGAACGAGTGGGATTCGCACCAGCCTTTGGCGTCCCGCCTACAACATGTATCGCGATTGCGACGGACGATACATGGCGCGAACCTCACGAACATTTAGTGATTGCAACGGCAAGGCATTTGACGTGGAGGAAGCAAAGGTTCTACGCAGGTTTTTCGGCTTACTTTAACCGTCTGATGCTCCTGTTCCTGATGTCCGTAATCGGGAACAGGAACAATTCCTAAGTACAAAATGAACGAACGGAATTGTTGGCGGGACAATCTTGGACGATTCCAGCGCTGGATTCGAATTGGATTCTCGCGCACAACAAGATTGGGGTGAAGGGCACCGTTGGTGTTTTTCGTGCCCAGCCGACATTTCAGCGATGAATTCTTTTCGGACATTGCCACTAATTAGGCCGCAGAACATCGGCGCCGGTGTTGCAGATTAGCAAACATTTTTCTTGCAATCTGGCAGTTTGACTAATTTCAACTTTTAACTACGCAACCGCTAAATTAATTGACTTAGCGGATTAGATCTAAGAACCAAAAGCTTGTTGATACCGATGATTTCAATTTAGCTGAAAAACGGACAATGTGGCCAACTTCGCGCACGCGTGAATGGCTCAAGACTTTTTAATAATGGAGGTATTTTAATGAGACAACATTTATTCTCTTCGACTCTACTGGCCGTTACTTTTTTTGCATTCCTGGCAGTCGATGTGCATCCATTGCCGCTTCGTGGTGTAGTGCTCGAAACTGCACAGCTCAACATTCCAAAGACTCAGCGAGATATCAATGATGTTGCGAATTACGGCGCAAATCTGGTGAGATTTCCGATCTACTTTAGCACTCCATGTGACTTGAATTGTTGGGTTTATTTCGCCGACCAGGCTTATGAAACCGCTTCGAACCGGGGCATGGTCATGGTTCTTGACTTTCACCATCCGAGCGAGGTTCCCGGCTCCACAATAACTGATGTTGATCAGTTTGTGGCCAAATGGGAGGCATTTGCTCGGCATTTCGGCTCACGAGCAAATCGTCCGACGAGAATCCTCTACGAGCTTTGTAACGAGCCAAACGATCGAGTCGACTGGCCAGCGGTGGCATTGCGGGCCGCCCGAAAAATTCGAGAATATGATCCACGTTCAGTTATCGTTTATTCCCCGAAAGGTAATACGACCGGCCCCTCCACGTCGCCTTCGTTTACGCCGCTCCCATCTATCCCGGACCAAATCATAAATTTTCACGCCTGGGATTTTAGGTTTCAAAGTAGCGAATTGGCAGTTGCGAGCGCTTATCGCTACGTAGGCTCGGCAGGCAGCCAAAGCGCCGTTAATACGACCCTAGACCAGCTTCGCGCCAGACTTGACCGCGTCGAAGGCTTCAGTCGTCGTCACGGTATTAGAGTTTACATCGGCGAGGTTGGTATTCATCACAGTCATCGCGACGCCGCAAGGTTCTTACGTGATTTTACCGACGAGGTCGATAAGCGCGGCTTTTACGGTTTAACGCTTCATGCCTTTCGTGAATCTCCGGTTTGGGACTATGAAGCTGATCCCGACACTTTACGTGTATTGCGTCGATGGTTAGGCTAATTGTTCTTAGATCAAGGTCCCCGAGGCAGAATCGTCTCGCGGGACCTTGGTGTTTTGGTGTGACCGCCATCCCCGAATGCGCCGCAATTATCCAAAATTGGCATTCTTGAATAATTTGCGGAATGCCTTTGATTTTGCTTTCTAACGGAACGCTGAGGACCGGCGTGACCGTCGCAGTTGTCGTCGATACTGATGCTGCGGAACCTGACTTCGCCTGAAGTTTACTTCCAGGCGGCGTTTCGCGTACAGTCGCCGTGGTCGGTGGGTCGTTGACAGTGAGCGGTTAGTTTGCAATTTGCGATTGGTTTGTTGGGTTATGTGTTGGTTTTGCTTGAACAAAGACCCAAGCCTTCTTTTGTCGCTTTCGCGACATGCAGGCAAGGCTGCCTGCGCTCCGGCGCGTTATGAATGGCGCTTAACCACTGGTAAGTGGTTGTTTCCATTTGAGGGCGACAAAAAGCCAGGTTCAGTTCGGGGGCGATTTGGCGGTGGGAAACATTTGCAGAAACCCGCACGAAGTAAGGGGGTAGGCGTTGACGAACGGACTCGTTGTCGGCGGTTCAGCACCCTTACTTCGTGCGGGTTTCTGCAATTGGTTTACTCGAAATGAGTTAGTGAATCATGAATAGTTGGCGCTCTTGAATGCAAAAAGCGGAAAGCAAAGTGCAAAAATCCGACGAACTATCAACAGCGAACTACGAACTACGAAAGATCAACCGCGAAAAGTAAAAACCAATCTTGCGAGCGGTGCGCAGGCCCATCGGAACTCTTTGCTATTTTGAGACTAAACCGTTGTCATGGTACAGTTGGCAACGCTCTACCCCGTCTCATTAAAGTTCATTTAAGTAATTATGACATTGCTCAAAGAAGGCACCTGCACGGCGCATGGTCAGTCGTCCTCCATCGGTCTGCTCGGTAGAATCTTGGTCCTCGTGATCGTTTTGTCGGCGGCCGTTTTCAACTCGGCGGGACAAGCGCGGAATCTCTTCGACAATCAGGCAAACGGCGATGGTTTTTCCGTGGATAGAAACTTGTCCGGCGACTCGATTATCGCCACTTTCTTGCGGGCAGGATTCCCGCCGTATTCTTCCCAAAACCAGATCGGCGGTCAAACACCTTACGAACGAAATTGTGATCCTCGAAGCATACCGGCAATCACCTTCGTGCTGCCGGTGAACCCGGACCCGTGCAGCGACAGTCTTTTTGTCCTGGACAATCCTTCGGTAACCAACACTTCGTTGGACACGGACCTCAACCGCTTCGGCTGTCAGGGTGTCCCAACCGGAACATTCAATGTGCCGATCGACCGGTTCATTGGTGACGCAAAAGACGACATGCCTCTCCTACTGCAAAATGGACTTATTCGCCCTACCGCCACATTAAGAATAAACACGCTGATTTTTTCGAATCCCGTACCGGTCGTCGATAGTTATTTCGTGACTTTCAACAATAAGAAATACAACACCAGCGCTGTCACCGGTTCCGGCGACATCGTCATTAGCAATATTCCCGTAGAGGATGTGATATTCCCGTCGGCACCGGGAGCGATCGGTACTAATGTGATTAAACTTGAAAGGGCTACATCGCCGGGATGCGGCGGCGCATACTTCGTCTATGTTGATTGGGTTTCCATCGAGATTGATGTGGTTCGTCCGGTTCTTTTGGTCCATGGCTTGGATTCTAAACCAGAGATCTGGAACACGTGGCTTCCGAAATTCGACGACCTTGGAATGTCGAAGGGAACGCCGAACGCAGATGATCCGCGGGAACAGCCGGAGCGAAGCATCGTAGCGGCCGTGGCCACGCTGGACCCTTGCGGAACCATCGAAGTCAATGGCGATCGACTCAAAACCGAGATTGATAAAATGCGGTCACGCCTGAAAGTGGACAAGATAAACATTCTCGCTCACAGCAAGGGTGGCCTCGAAGCGCGCTATGCCGACTCGAAGGGCTACGAGAAATATATTTCGCAAATCATCCAACTGGGCACGCCGAACGGCGGATCTTTCTTGGCGGATTATCGTCCCCCTGGCTGGCGGTGGGGTTGTCCCGCTGAAATAACTGATCAACTGACGACCGAATCGATGGCCGCCTTCAATGTGGCTTATCCTGCCGGATCGTCGGTCGACTACACGGTTCTGGCCGGAGATATTGACGGAGGAATTTTTGACATATTCAAAGATGATCGCGTAGTTTCCGTCGCAAGCGTGTTCTCGATCGAGGCTGAGAGCCTGACAAAACTTCTCTATCGTGGCTTCGATGCGGGCCATTCCGATCTTTATCAATCTAATTCTGTTTTCGACTGTATCAGTCCCGCAGTTCTAAGTCTGTCTTGGCCACAACCGAGTTTTCCATGTCTCGCGCCGGAGGAACGCGCGACCCGCGCGGGAAATCCGGCGGTTGCCACACTCACTCCCAGAATAGGAACTATTTTTGGTGGGGAGACTAAGACGGAATCGTTCACCATCGATATGGCTTCGAACGTTACGTTCCAACTCATTTATCGTTCCGACCAACAGAATCCTGGCGTTGAACCGGGCAACAACCTGAACCTAACGTTGATCTCGCCGAATGGCATACGAATTCCGGTCCCAGACGATGAGGAGGACGGTCTTGGCGCGAGGTCTCTAAGACAGAATTTCGCTACACTCCAAACCGGAATTTGGAATGTGGAGGTAACCGCCGCGACGGTGGTCGGCACTCCGCCGGTTCCTTACGGTATCTTCATTAGCGGGAATTCTCCGGTCATCGACTTCGACGGTTCCTTTGAAAGTTCTTCGATTTGCAGCGGCGAGACGCTGCAGCTGAGAGGCAGACTACGCGACGAAACGTCTAATTCGCCGATCGTTGGGGCCGTCGTCGGCGCCGTCCTTGCTATTCCGGACGAACCGAATCGAACCTCAATAACCTTGAGCCTGGTTGACGACGGAACAAACGGCGACGCCGTGCCGAACGATGGAATTTACTCCTTCGATCTGCCAGCCGCCACAGTCGTCGGTGATTATCGGGCTCAGTTCACGGCGAGCCGCGGGCCAAACGGCAGTATTCCTGCCTTCGACAGGCAGGATAACGACACCGCGTTTGTTTCGCAGAGTTGCGGCGAGTTTACCGGAAAGTTCAGCGATTCTGGCACGACCGCGGCAAACGCTCCGTCGGCATTTTCAAGCCTTGTGATTCAGGCGGGCGTCAATATCGACATCGCTGGTAATTACGTCGCCGTCGCTGAAGTTACCGATTCGGCCAATCACAGGATCAGTTCGCGCCGTCGCTTCACGCTCGCTCCCGGCATCCAAACGCTGGGTTTGGAATTCAGCGGAGAGCAAATTTATCAGAATCAAACGAACGGGTCGTTCACCCTCAGCAAATTGTCGCTCTTCCAGGAGAATTCCGGACGGGCCATTCCGGTATCGATATCAAACGGTGGCAATCTGTACCAAACCGCAGCCTATCAATATCTGGACTTTCAGGTTTCGCCAATCAGGATTGAGCGAAACGGCACCGCTTTAGGGTCGACACAAATTCCAACGGACTCTTCGATATTTTGCGGGTAAATCTGCCCGTGAATGTTCGGCAGGCGGGTGCCTACTCCTGGTCCGCAGTGCTCACAGACCGAAACGGTAACCAGATCGGAAAGACTGTCGGGAATGCTTCTCTAAACGCGGGCAGTAACATCGCGGTGCTTAATTTTAATGCGCGGAATATCGGATACAACGGTGTTTCGGGGCCGTATGTGGTGACAGGAGTTTCGATTAAGGGCGCTGGCACCTCAGTGAGCGACAAAAATGTCCTCGTAACACCACCGTTTGCATCGACGCTATTCGAGACATGCACCTATTCTGTGACGCCCGCGGCCTTGAACGTCGGCGCGTCAAGTCAGAGCGGTACGATCGCCGTCACGGCGGAGACCGGCTGTTATTGGAACGTGCGCGAAAGCAGTTCGTGGCTCTCTCCTTTTACCTTCGGAAGCGGTACCGGAACGCTCAACTATTTCATCTCGTTCAACCCGGGCGAGGCTCGATCCGGAAGCATCAGTGTCGGCCGAGTCGTCATTCCGGTCAACCAATCGTCAAATTGTACGTTCGCCTTGAGTCCAGCATCCCCTCAAAGCGTAGCCTCGACAGGCGGAAGCCTCAGCGTCAATGTAACCACCGGTTCGACCTGCACCTGGACCGCCGTCTCGTCGGTGCCGTGGATTACGGTAACGTCCGGTTCGTCTGGCAGCGGAAACGGGACAGCATCACTTCAGATCGCGGCAAATGTTGGTGCGGCCCGGAGCGGCAGCGTGACGATTGCCGGGCAGGACTATGTCATCAATCAGGCCGCCTCTTCAAGTTGCAATTATAGTTTAAGTCCGTCTAGCACGACGATCTCTGAATCGGGAGGTGCAGGAAATTTCGGCGTAACGTCAAACGATGGTTGCACTTGGTCCGCGACGAGTAACGCGTTGTGGATAACAACCTCATCGACCGGAAGTGGTAACGGAACAGTTACGTTCACCGTTGCGGCGAATTCCGGGAATGCGCGGAGTGGCTCAATTTTAGTTGCAGGGCAAGCATTTACCGTTAACCAGAGTGCCGCTTCAAGCGGACCGATAGTTCCTGTAAAAGTAAGTTCAGCCGACAGTGCATTAAGCGATTTCTTCGGAAATAGCGTTTCGATAAACGGAAATACAGCGATCGTTGGTGCAAATGGTCATGCGGTTGGAGGTAACGACGATCAAGGCGCAGCATATGTTTATGTAAGAAACGGCACGAGCTGGGTTCTTCAGCAAAAACTGACGATGCCGACGGCGGATGCGCAGGTGGCGGCGCAGTTTGGTTATAGCGTGGCGATCAGCGGCGATACGGTAATCGTCGGGTCTCCGACACAGGACAACGGCGGGAATATCGATCAGGGCGCGGCGTATGTTTATGTTCGGAGCGGAACGACCTGGACTTTCCAACAGCGTTTGCGGCAAAGCGACGGCGCGGCGGGCGATAACTTCGGGTGGAGCGTGGCGATCGATGGCAATACGGCTGTCGTCGGGGCTTATCTGGACGATGAAAGCGTCTATACAAACTGCGGTTCGGCTTATGCGTACCTTCGAACCGGTTCGACCTGGGCCGAAGAATCCAGAATGGTCTCGAGCGAGCGGACGAGCAATAGCCAGATGGGTTACAGCGTCGGGATCAGTGGGGATACAGTTATCATCGGTGCCCGTTTAGCACAGTCTTCGACATCTTCGCCCGATTTCGGTTCCGCCTATATCTTTACTCCGGTTGCCGGAACTCCGCGCATCTGGACGCAGCGTTCGATTCTGACTGCTCCGCAACGCGGTGCCGGCGACCAGTTCGGTTTCAGCGTTGGCGTCAACGGAAATACGGCACTGATCGGCGCGCGGTTCGACGATGTCGGTTCCAATGTCGATCAGGGATCGGCATACGTCTTTACCGGCTCCGGAAACACCTGGTCTTTCCAACGCCAGTTGTTGGCGAATGACGGAATTGCCAACGATGAGTTTGGAAACGCGGTGAGCATTAGCGGAGATAAGTTGATCATTGGTGCACCCCAGAATTCCTCGCGCAACGGCAAGGCTTATCTCTTCACGGGTATCGGGGCAAACTGGTCACAGCTTCCGGTCGTTGTTGCGCCTGATGGTTCGCTGAATGATCTTTACGGATCGAGCGTTGCGATCAACGGCTCGAACGCCGTGGTGGGCGCGGTTTTCGACGACGCGCGGCGGGGATCGGTTTATTTTCTGAGCGGAATTCCATCAGCGAAATCTAAACTCACTGCAGACTTTGACGGCGACGGCAAAACGGATCTCTCGGTTTTCCGGCCGGCGAATGGTCAGTGGTGGCTTGGACGCAGTACAGACGGGTTGATCGTTCACACTTTTGGGAATTCGTCCGACATTCTAACGCCGGGTGATTTTACGGGCGACGGAAAATCCGACGTTTCGATATTTCGTCCTTCGAGCGGAGAATGGTTCGTCTTGAGGTCCGAGGATTCTTCTTTCTACAGCTTCCCGTTCGGGACGAATGGAGATGTCCCGGTGCCCGCCGACTATGACGGCGATGGTAAGACGGATGCCGCAGTTTTCCGGTCCTCAAATTCAACTTGGTACATTCAGCGCTCAAGCGGCGGAACCACCATTCAGGGGTTCGGCGTCAGCGGCGATCGGCCTGTGCCGGCCGACTACGATGGAGACGGGAAGGCTGACATCGCAGTTTTCCGGCCCAGCCTCGGACAATGGTGGCTTAACCGTTCAACGGCGGGCGGAATCGCAGTAACGTTTGGCTCCGCAACGGATCGCACGGTTCAAGGCGATTACACCGGCGACGGCAAAACGGACATTGCGATCTGGCGTCCTTCGAATGGTGAGTGGTTCATCTTAAGGAGCGAAGATTTTACGTTCTATTCATTCCCGTTCGGGGCCGGGGGTGACACTCCCGCGCCGGGAGACTACGATGGCGACGGCAAGACAGATGCAGCGGTGTTTCGCCCGTCAAATTCCACTTGGTACGTCCAACGCTCGACTGCGGGAACTCTTATACAGGGATTTGGGCTTCCGCCCGATTTGCCGGTGCCGAGCGCCTACGTGCGCTAGACACACGTTTTCAGGAATCAGTCGTCGAAATGGCAGCGCTGACGCTTCACGGATTCCTAACGGTCTGCACCCCGACGATCTCGCAAAAGGCGTCGTTGCTCGGCTGGACGGCGGAAGCCGAGGCCTCCAAGGCCGAGGCGCGCGCGATTTACAAACGCCGCGGCGAATTCCTGATCGAGCTTCTGGAAAAGGAACTCGGACTGAAGGGAACATCGCCCGAGGGCGCTTTCTACACGATGCTCGACATTCGCCCGCTCGGAATGAGCGACCTCGAGGTCGCCGAAAAATTCCTGCAAAACCGCGTCATCACCGTTCCGGGAATTGCCTTCGGTTCCGAAGCAAAGGGATTTCTGCGCATTTCTTTCTGCAACAATGAAGAGCGAATGGCCGAAGGCGTCAGACGGATGAAAGAAGCGCTCGAAATAACTTGACTCGCTCAGCTTCGGATCGTTCAAGATCTTCATAGGACCTCGCGTGTTCCATTGTTTCAAGTTTGGCCGCCAAACTTGAACGCTAACTCTATTCGTCGTATTCCGTTCCAAAACCGCGGATAGCCGTCCGCACCCGATCCCGAGATCTTTCGAAGAAGACCGCTCAAGGTTCGCCGCAACTGTAAACGCGCACCGAGGAGGGGTAAAATAGACTTGCGGGCGCCGAGTTCGCGCGCCTCGCGTGCGAAGGAGGTTAGTATGAAGAAGTTCTTTTATACGCTGGCGTTTGTCATCGTCGCGTTGGCGTTTGTTCCGGTTGCGGCCAGCGCGCAGGGAAATGGAAAAATCAAGGGTAAGCTGACTTATCCGAGTGAATTTATCCCGGCCGATATGGTCGTTTGCGTCGAAGGAACTACACGTACGGTGTGTTCGAATTCGAGGGACAAGGCCGGATATGTTTTCAAGGTCAATCGCGGCGCCGCGAGATACGAGATATCGCTGCCGGCGGGCAAGTACTACATTTATGGGAAAACCCGCGAAATGGCCGGTGAAAAGGCCTATTACAACGAGTTCGTGAAGTGCGGAATGGATGTCCGCTGCAAGTCGAAGAAGAAGATCAGGCTGAACGTCAGAAGCGGACGCACGATTTCCGGAATCACAGTCGGCGACTGGTATCGGTAGGGCACGGACATAAGAATTATGAAAAAAACGATACTTGCAAGCCTTTTAATGCTCTTACTGGGCGTTGCCGTCTCCGCTCAACCGAGGACGGTAACCGATTACTATCTCGCGTTTCCAAGCGATAAATACGCGACCGACAATCTGGGGAAACCGATCAAAGGAAAAGCGGCCGTTGCGAAGCATCGCCGTTCCCTGATCAAGATCGAAGATGTCAGGAACGGCTACCTGAGACTCGAAGGCGCGTGGGAAGGTTGGGCCGAGATCGCGCTCTTCAAGAAAAAGGACGGCACTTATCTGATCGCGCACTCCGAAACCGGGTGCGGTCCGGCCTGTTCGGGCTTCGTGAAGTTCTATACTTACTCTAAAGGTAATTGGACCGATGTCACGTCGGCCGTTTTCGAGGAGCCGACCGAAACGGAGATAGAAAAGATCTTCAAGGCGAAGAAACTCGACATCGAGGAGAGCGGAACTGATGTCTATTATCTGCTTCCGCGGGTCGGTACGACCTTGAAACTCGCCTGCAATATGTGCAAGGACGACGGCGAGCCTGATTTTACGTTGTCGAGTTTTGAATGGACCGGCGAAACTTTTCGGCGGATCGAACAGGAGTAAAGTGCGTTTGGAGATGAAATCGGTCGGCCGCCAAGTGTTTGGCGGGGCGACGGGTTTAAGCCTCGGCTTGATAGTCTGAAACAACATCGGGAGTCCGTGCTGAATGCGCGGGGAAGAAAAATGAAGAATTCTTTACTATTGGTGCTGGTTATTTTGACCGCCGCAACGATCGGATTCGCGCAAAACAGGAGTGTTTATACGAGTCTTGAGGCGAAAGACTGCAAAACTCTCGAACAGGAAGACGAGGGCGCCGGTTGGTATCGCGGCGAATGCAAAGGCGTTGCGGGATTCAAGCTTGAAGTCACCGAAGGCGACCTTCGGCAGTCGGTCAATGTCGTAATGCCGTCGGGTACGATTTACGAACTTTCATTCGGTTCGATCTCGTCCGGCTTTTCGAGCGTCGGCACGAAAGCCGAATGGCGAATGAAGAGGAAGACTCCGGTGGCGCTGATAATCCGCTTCAATGCGAGCGAAGACCCTGAAGATTCGACCAAGATCACATCGTATCTGGTGGTTTCGAAGATCATCGATACCGGCGCCTGCATAACGGATATTGTTCGTCCGGCGAAAAATCAGAACGCCTTGGCCCAAAAACTTGCCGACACGGCCGCCAAGAGATCGTGCCGCGGGACCGACTGATTCGTCGATGAATCCGTGGAAATTGTGAGCGTCGGTGCCGTCGCGATTGTCGTTGGTTCGCGGCTTGCCGCTCGAATTTGCAAGGTCGATGAGAGGCGGACGTGTTGCCGTTAGTCAAACGCGGCCAAAGGATTCGCATCGGGTGGGCATCGGATCCGGGCAACAAGTCGCGCATCTCCTTTTCTTTTTCAACGCCGTCCCTTAAACTTTTCAAGTCTTATGGCTAAAAAATACAGAGTCGGAATTTTGGGCGCGACCGGAACCGTCGGACAAAGGTTTTGTCAGCTTCTGGAAAATCATCCGCAGTTCGAGATCACCGCGCTTGCGGCTTCGGATCGTTCGGCGGGCAAGATGTTCGTCGAAGCTTGCGCGTGGAAACTCGCCGGCGGAATGCCCGCAAACGTCAAGAACATCGTCGTCCAACCGATCGAACCGCCGCTCGATTGCGATCTCGTGTTTTCGAGTTTGCCGTCATCCGTCGCCCGTGAGACGGAAGAATCGTTCGCGCGGGCCGGTTATCCGGTGATCAGCAACTCGTCTTCGTTTCGAATGGACGAGGACGTCCCGCTATTGATCCCGGAGATCAATCCGGATCATCTCGGCCTGCTTGAGAAACAACGCGCCAAACGCGGTTTCGGCAAGGGTTTCATCGTCACCAACCCGAATTGCGCGGTTGTCAGCTTCGCTCCGCCGCTCGCGGCGCTCCACCGACGTTTCGGCATCGAATCGGTCGTCGTGACGACTCTTCAGGCGATCTCCGGAGCGGGTTATCCGGGTGTGCCTTCGCTCGATATCACCGACAATGTCATTCCCTACATCGCCGGCGAGGAACCGAAGGTCGAGACGGAGGCGCAGAAGATCCTCGGCCGGTTCGTTGACGGCGCGATCGAAAAGGCCGACTTTTCGGTCTCGGCGCAATGTTTTCGCGTGCACGTCATCGACGGCCATACGGCGTCGGTGCGCGTCGATCTGCGCGAGACGTCGACGCTCGAAGATGTCATCGAGGCGATGAAGAGCTTTCCTTCGCTCGACCTGTATTCGTCGCCGAAACAGTTTATCGACGTGATCGAGGAGCCGTCGCGTCCGCAACCGCGCCTCGACCGCGACTCCGGCAACGGAATGACGATCACCGTCGGTCGCCTTTTCCCGGACAATATTTTCGACTATCGATTCGTGGCGCTCTCGCACAACACCGTTCGCGGGGCCGCCGGCGCGGCGGTTCTGAACGCCGAACTTCTGGCGAGCAAAGGACTGTTGTGATTTCGGATTTGTGAATTCGGATTTCGGATTGGTTGGTGGTCGCCAGACTATCTTCGTTAATCCGGTTTTTCAAAGCTCCCAAAAACTGAATCTTGAATTTACGGATTCAAAGGTCTAGTTGGATCAATTTATGCCTGCAACCGGGTCTGAAAACGCAAAATTCGTCGTCAAGGTTCTGATCGCGGTTTCGATCGTAGTCTTTGTCTGCCTCATCGGACTGCTCGCATATTTCACGATCGATGTCATCTTACTTGTTTTCGCCGCCATTCTCTTGAGTATCTTTCTGCGCGGATTGGCGGATCTCGTCAATACCGGCGGCCGGCTTTCCGAGGGGCTTTCGGTTTTCCTGGTTTCGACGATCTTGCTGATAGTCCTCGCGGGCGCCGTCTCGCTGCTCGCGCCCGATATCGTCGACCAATATCGAAATCTGCGCACGGAACTTCCCAAATCCTGGCTCAAGATTGATGAGTACCTGAATCAATTCGGGTGGGGCCGCGCGATTCTCGAACAGTTGCCGGACAGCACCGAGATCAAGCGACGCATCAGCGAGGTCGACTTTTCGAATCTGCTGTCGCAGGTCGGCGGATATTTTTCATCGACGGTCGGGGCGATCGGCAACTTTTTCATAATGATCCTGCTGGCGATCTACCTCGCCAGCGAACCGCGACTCCATACTGACGGGCTGACGAAACTCTTCCCCATCACGGTCCGGCCGCGCGTGTCCGAGATTGTCGGTGAGATCGGAAACACGCTTCAATGGTGGTTGATCGGAAAGACCGTTTCGATGATCTTCATCGGCTTGCTGACCTGGATCGGACTTTCGATTCTCGGGGTTCCGCTCGCGCTGACGCTTGGACTGATCGCCGGGCTTCTGTCATTCATTCCCAACTTCGGACCGATCTTCTCGGCGGTTCCGGCGATCCTTTTGGCGTTCATCGACAGCCCGATCAAGGCGCTTTACGTGCTTATCCTGTTCATCGTCGTTCAGTTGATCGAGTCAAACCTGGTGACGCCGTACATCGAACGCCGGACGGTCGAATTGCCGCCGGCTCTGACCGTCGCTTTTCAGATCGTCCTCGGCGTGACAATCGGCGGTCTCGGACTGGTTTTGGCGACGCCGATTCTCGCCGTGTTGATGGTTCTCGTGCAAAAGGCCTATATCGAAGGCGTTCTCGGCGACCCCGGAGAAGTCGTGAAAACGAAGAAGGGAAAAAGTAAAGACGTTCCGGACGAACCTGCCTCAGCCTCTCAAGAAAAATGATCCGCGTCCGGTGGGCAAAAATACCCGAAAAAGCGCGAAAGATTTCCAAATTCCAACTTGCATATCGGCGCATCCTGAGCGAATTCGCAGTCATTCTCGCGGGAACGATTCTTGCCGTTTCGTCGTTTGGATCGGTCGGCGCAAAATCCCAATGTCATCGCGTCGCCGGAGGTGTCATATATGAAAGGCAGTTCATTGGTTGTTGTTTTTTTCTTCTTCCTGGCCGTTTTAGGCGTTCGCGCGCAGCAAGACCCGGCGCAACAAGCGTTATCGTCGATTGTCGAATTGTCGGTTCAAAAGCAGGACGGGACCGCGCAGAACGGCGTTGGTTTCCTGGCTGTCCGCGACGGGATGGTTGCGACCGCGTGGCATATAGTGCGTGACGCGAAACGCGTCGTCGCGCGGTTTCCTTCCGGAGATGAGTTCCAGTGCACCGGCGTTATCGACAAAGACGAAACGAGAAACGTCGCGCTTGTCAGAATAAAGGTCTTTGGCCGGCCGCTGCTGAAACTCTCGGCGGCCGATTCGCCGGCGGGAGCCAACCTATTCGTTGCCGGAGTAAAAGACACTGCGTTCGGTTTGCTGCCGGTAACGGTCGCCGAACCTGCCAGCAAGGACGGTTCGAAATGGGCGATCTTGAACGGCGATGTTCCGATCGGGAACAGCGGCGCGCCGTTGTTGAACTCGGAAGGAGAGGTCGTCGGATTGCTCACCCTTCGGCAGATCGAAGGCAAGGTCGTGCCGACGATGATTCCGGCAGGATTCATTCTGGCGCTCGACAACAGCCTTCCGACGGAGCCTTGGGCGCAAATTCCGGTGAGCCAGCCGGTTCCAACGCCCACGCCAGCGAAGCCGGAGGCGAACGCGGGCAACGACGCCGTTGATGCTCTACTTGGCAATGCGCTACTGATTCTTAGCGATAATATGGACATCATCGATTGGGCGGACGTCGGGATCAAGGGCTTCGGTTTCAGGAACGGCGTTCCGAAGCCGGTTTACGATTTTCAGCAGGATCTGGATATCATCGGCGGCAAGGTCGCAGAGATCCGGACCGACGATGCGCTGCGGCAGAAAGTGATCAAATCGGTACTGCAGGCGCTTGTATTCCAAAAGTCGAGCAGCGAGAACTTCATCCGTTCGGTCGTCGTCGGACAGCAAACCGGCATTTGGGGTGCGCAGGCGCAGGATGCATTCAGCCGGTCGTCGGCTTTTCGAAAGAGCCTTGAAGAAAAACTGGTCGAAATGAACCCGGAAGTCGCCGAACTCGAGCGGACATCGGCGAAGTTCAGAGAGTCACTGTTCCCCAAGCTCAGATATCGTTTGATGTTGGCGAAGGAACCTGGCGGATTCCGCCTTGGAGTCCTGGTCTATGCGCGGCGACCGTTCTTTATGCTGGTTGTATACAACGATGGATTCGCCGACAAGATCGGATTGCGGCCCGGAGATACCATCAAATCGGTTGCCGGCCGCGACTTTACGAATGTCTGGGACATCGAGGAATTGAAACTATTGATCAAAGCGAATCTCGGAAAGAAAATAAAGGCGGTCGTCGAGCGCGACGGCAAGACCCAGACGATCGATTTGAAATTGCCGAAAACGATTCCGGCGGAAGCGATCGTGAATTGAACCCGAATCACGCATTTGAGAATCTGACTTCGTTCGAATGCGGGATAAACTCAAATTACGCAATAGGAAATACTCTCCCGCGGAACGCCAAAAACGCGAAATCGATTCTGCGATCAAGAAGTGGGACGGAAAACCGCGGTAATTGTCAGTTCGCGCAACCTGGGCGATAAACGGCCCTGACACAATAGCTTACAAGTTTAACGCGGTCAGATAATGCTCGGTCGGGCCGGTCACATCGAGAAGACAGTTTCGCGTTTGTTGGCGGTCAAAATTTCTTTTGCGTAATCTGCGATAGACGCGAAAAGGCCCGGCCTTCCCGGATTCTTGGACCGAATAGGACTAAACGCGCTGACGTTGCCGCTTTGCGGTCGCCGTGCGGGAAACCGGCTGACCGCCGATTCTTGGTGTCCGCGCCGCGATCCGGCGCACGGCCCTGCCGGCGCGGCATTTCACGCAGCCCACCTTTGAAAAACAGGTGTCGAAGTTGGATAATTGCTTCTTTCGCACGGGAGAAAGCAAATGATCGAACGATACACACTGCCGGAAATGGGCGCGCTCTGGTCGCTTCATAACAAGTTTCAGAAATGGCTCGACGTCGAGATTGCCGTTTGCGAGGTCCACGCCGAGGACGGCATCATTCCTGCCGACGCGCTTGAGGACATCAAATCAAAGGCGGCGTTCACGGTCGAACGCGTCAACGAGATCGAGAAGACGACCGATCACGACGTTATCGCTTTCACGACGAATCTGGCCGAGAACATCGGCCCGGCGGCGCGCTTCGTGCATTACGGACTGACTTCATCGGACGTCGTCGATACGGCGAATGCGCTTCTCTTGCGCGATTCGTGCGATCTTTTGCTTGCCAAAGTTGATTCGCTGCTCGAGGTCCTGAAACGCCGCGCGTTCGAGTTCAGGGACACACCGCAGATCGGCCGGACGCACGGGATACACGCGGAGCCGACGTCGTTCGGGTTGTGCTGGGCACTTTGGTATGCCGAGTTCAGGCGCAATCGCGATCGGCTCGTGCGGGCGCGCGAGGCGGTTGCCGTCGGCAAGATCTCGGGCGCGGTCGGCGCGTTCGCGCATCTCGCGCCGTCGGTCGAAGAACGTGTCTGCGCGCGGCTCGGTATCGGTGCCGCGGAGGTTTCGACTCAGGTAATTCAGCGCGACCGTTACGCCGAGTATCTTTGCACGCTCGGGATCATCGCGTCTTCGCTTGAAAAGATCGCGCTCCAGGTCCGGCATTGGCAGCGGACCGAGGTTCGCGAGGCTCAGGAAAAATTCAAGACCGGCCAGAAAGGATCGAGCGCGATGCCGCACAAACGCAACCCTATCCTCTCCGAACGCATTTGCGGAATGGCGCGGACGATCCGCGCGAACGCCGTCGTCGGGCTTGAGAATGTCGCACTCTGGCACGAACGCGATATTTCGCACAGCTCGGCCGAACGCATCGTGTTGCCGGATTCGAGCGCGGCGCTCGATTATATTCTGGCGAAAACGACCTCGTTGCTCGATACGCTCATCGTCTATCCGGAAAATATGCTCAAGAACTTGAACCTGACACGGGGTTTGGTGTTCAGCGGACAGCTTTTGCTCGCCCTGACTCAAAAAGGAGTTTCGCGCGAGGACTCTTACGCTTGGACGCAGCGCAACGCGATGAAGGTTTGGGACGAAGGCGGCGAGTATCGCGAACTGGTAATGAAAGACGCGGACATCTCTTCAAAGCTTTCGCCCGAAGAGATCGCCCGCGCCTTTGATGTAAAGCATTATCTGCGAAACGTCGAGACCGTTTTCAAACGCGTCTTCGATTAAGCGTATTTTTCGGCGAAGTTACCGATCACCGGAATCTTGTACATTTCGCCGCCGTAACCTTTGATCGCCGCCATAATGACGAAATAGAGAATCGCCAAACTGAAGACGAGGACGCCGATGCCGGTCAACGCGATAAATAGCGGAAAACCGATCGCAACATCGACAGCGAAGCTGATTCCGTAAACGATCCCCAAAGGAATCATGATGACGATCGAAGCGACCGCCAAAAAGAGACTCTGAAACGCGTGGAACCGTGCGACCTTGTTCGTTTGATCCTGAACGACCACCAAGATGCAGTAGATCAAACCGAGCGGCAAGCCGCAGGCGAGATTGCCGAAATAGCAGATCAATACGCCGATCCCGGTATCCAATCCTAAGGCGGTTTTTCCGCCGGACATGTTTTGCATAGTTTTTGAAGCTCCTTTGTGCTGAAATTGAAAAATTTTTAAATTGGAAGTCAAAACTCGTACCGAAAATCTAACATAAGGACGTTGCCAGAAACAAGAATTTGCGCAAGAATTTAGCTTCCGTTTTGAAAAAAAGCTCCGTTGAACCGAATCAATATGAAAGCAAAAGTTTATGTAACGCTAAAACCGGGCATCCTCGACCCGCAAGGGAAGGCGATCCAACACTCCGTCGAGCTGATGGGTTTTGAGAAGATCGCCGATGTCCGGCAGGGAAAGTATTTTGAGGTGGCGCTCGATGATTCGCTCAGTGCCGAAGACGCCAAGCGCGCGGTCGAGCAGATCGCAAGCGACGTTTTGGCAAATCCCGTGATCGAGGATTACAGGGTCGAAGTAGTCAACGGTTGATCTTGCCGTCGTTCAACAGACGGCGTGTGCTGCCAGCCATTGACCATTCACGACCGGCAGATTGAGGTTTTTGATCCAATAATCACCAAAAAGATGAAATTCGGAGTTCTGGTATTTCCAGGTTCAAATTGCGATCACGACGCTTATCACGTGATCTCGAAACACGTCGGCCAGCCGGTCGATTTTGTCTGGCACAAAGAGACCGACCTGAGCAGTTACGACGCGATCATCGTTCCTGGCGGCTTTTCCTACGGCGATTATCTGCGTTGCGGCGCGCTGGCGAAATTCTCGCCGGTGATGGGCGCGGTAAAGGAATTCGCGGCTTCGGGCAAGTTCGTTTTCGGGATCTGCAACGGTTTTCAGATACTTTGCGAGGCGGGGCTTTTGCCGGGCGCTTTGATCCGCAACCGCGATCTGCATTTTATCTGCAAACACGTGAATCTGCGCGTCGAAAATGCGTCGACGCCGTTCACGAGCGCCACTACTGCGGGTGAGGTATTGTCGATCCCGATCGCGCACGCCGAGGGCAATTTCGTCTGCGACGACGAGACGTTCAACCGTCTTGAAGAGAACGGCCAGATCGTCTTCCGTTATTGCGACGAGAGCGGCGAGGTCACCGACGCCGCGAACCCGAACGGCGCGCGCTCGAACATCGCCGGCATCTGCAACGAGAACGGCAACGTCCTCGGAATGATGCCGCATCCCGAACGCGCCTGCGAAGAGTTGCTCGGTTCAAACGACGGCCGCGAGATCTTCAGATCGCTCACCAATTCGATCGCGCAAAGGGCGAGCTGAAAAGTGCAGAGTGGACAGTGCAGAGTGCAAAGTGCAAAAAAAGGCGACCGCTAACAGCTTACTGCTGACCGCTCACCGCTCACTGCTCACCGCTCACTGCTCACCGCTCACCGTCAACTATTTCCAATAAATATCCAACTGATAATCACGGCTACCGCCGCCATCGTCATAGACCTCGACGATCGCGGTGAATTCATTCGATTTCGAAGGTTGTTGAATGATCTTGACGGGTCCGCGTCCGCGCGTTCGGGTGACTCCGACAGTGACATCGCCGGCCGGGAGCGCCGAGGTAAAACTGAACGTTCCGTCGGGCATCGTCCGGCCAGAAATTGTTCGGGTTTCGACCTGGCTTCCGCGGATCACTAGTTGGATCTTGTCATCGACCATTCCCCGCCAATAGACACGGCCAAGTATCGGACGATTGTCAACGGTGCCGCCTCCGCCCGTCGTTCCGCCGAGTTCGCGGCTGATGTCGTTGATCGACGTCTGGACGGAGCGCCAAAGCGTCGCGTTGTTCGAAACCGACGGCGCGCGGCGCGCAACATCGTTGAGGATCGCGGCCGCGTCACGGAGTTCGGACGCGCGGCGCCGATCGCGGATCATATCCTGAAAAAGACCGACCGACGCGTCCATCTGGCTCGCCAGGAAAGCTTCTTCAATGAGCGCTCTGGCAGCGCCCGGACTTCGGCGCAGATCATCGGTCGCGCGTTCCGATAGATCTACCGTGTCACGCTTCAGGCGAGTCGAGAGTGTGTCCAGACGCGACGACGAAAAGTCTTCCTGACCGAACGCGCCGATCGAAAACAACGCGATAAGGACGAGAAACAATAATTTCTTCATTGATCTTCTCCTGTCTTGAGATGATTCGTTAACCCAACGCCGATTGGCCGCATTAAGGGCCGACTCGGAAAGCGACGGATTTCGATCGGATCCGGTCGCCTGAACCCGGTCAAACGGTACCGGCAGAGATCTCGCGAATCGTCAGTCCCTCGAGCGAAAGCGTCCAGTTCAAAACCTCCGCGCCTTCTTGCGCGGCGAGCGCGCGTTCGACATCGTTTCGGCGACCGTCTTCGCAGAAAAACGCGATGCAGCCGCCGCCGCCGGCGCCACAGACCTTCGCGGCAATCGCGCCGTTGGCGTATGCGACGTCGATCAGTTTGTCCATCTGCGGAGTTGTGATGTTCGGGGACATGCGCTTGCGCGTCGGATGCGCGCTCTTGAGATGCTCCCCGACGGCTTGCCAATCGTTTTCAAGCAGCGCCCCGCGAAGATTCAATGACGTATCGCGAATCCCGTCGAAGATCTCGAATAGCTCCGCGTCGCCATCGATGTGGCGTTTCGTGATCTCCCAGTTGTTCGTTCCCGAGTTCCGCGGCTCGCCCGTATAGATGACGACGATCCGGCGCGAGAGCACCTCGGTGTCAATGTCGAGCGCTTCGCGCCGCATTCCTTCCGGTCCGAAATGTATGCACGAAACGCCACCGTACTGAGCCGAGTAGTAATCCTGATATCCCGTCGGGACCTTGATCACCTGACATTCGACCGCCGCCGCGATCGGGATGAAACGATCAGGCGTGTAGCGATCGCCGACCAGTTTGTTGAGCGCGCCGATACAGGCGATGTTGAGAGTCGATGACCCGGCCAGTCCGGCGCCGGCCGGAGCCTGTGACTCGGTGATCATATTGAATCCGACGGTCGGTTTGAAAAAGTAAACGAGCTTCGCGAGCAGTTCGAGCCGCGGCTCGTTTTTCAACGAATCGATCGCGCCGAGCGTGGTCTCAAACTGTACCCCGCGATCGAGCGATCCGAGTACGATCTTGTCGTCGTTTCGGGTTTCAATCCGGCAATGTGCGAGAAGGCTGACGGCGAAGTTCACGGTTGCGGCGCCTTCGTGAAAAAGGAAGAGCGGCGGAATATCGATGGTGCCTCCGGCGAGATCGACTCGGGTCGGCGCGGACGAATGGATAATCATAGTTAAAACGTTGACTTGGGGATTTCAAAGTCAAACTAACCTTTTATCATTAACGGTTCGGAATTAACAATTTGGAAGGCTATTCTTTCGAGGCGCCGGCCGCTTTTTCTTTCGGTTTCGGGGCGTCTTCATCGCCCTTCGGCGAGGTCAGGTGCAGGCGTTCGCCGAGTCCGTGAAGTTTTTCCTGCGCGACGTCTTCGAGAACCTGTATCCTCTCTTCGATCTTATGCAGAGTCTCAGGCGTGACCTCTTCGACCTTTTCAGAAAGCCAGTAGCGTTCGACAACGTAAAAGATGATGATTCCGACAAGAACGACAAAGAAGAGCGAGATCCCAACCTGTTTGAAGTTGCCGAGAATGCTCGTAATCGCGCCGCTAAAGAAGTAGCCCGAACCGGCGAGAACCAGGACCCACGTTGCGCAACTTATCGCGTCGAGCATCAGAAAACGCCAAAACGGCGTTTTCGCGATTCCGTAGAACAGGCACATTCCGGCGCGGATCCCGTAGATGTATTTCGAGATGATGATCGCGAATCCGCCGAATTTGTCGATCAACCGCTCGATCCGCGGCTGCGCCATTTGATAGAAGCGGTAATGTTTTGCCTTTTCGTGAAAAACCCGGCCGATCATATAGCCGAAACTATCTCCGACCATACCGCCGAGCGTGCCCGCGATGAATATCTTTATGAAACTATAGTCACCGAAAAACGAGCTGTGCGCCATCGCCCCGGAAAGGAGCAGGGTGATGTCACCTTCGACGGTACACAACACGAAAACGGCGTAAATGCCGTATTGTTCGATAAGTTGCGAAAGCTGTTCCATACAAAAACGGGAAACGTGAATTTTCGGCGGACTTATGAAGAGAGTAACGTCCAAACGTGGTTCCGTCAACGCCTCGCCGCGCGGACAATTCAAATCACGGATCAAGTTTGACACTTCTCCGGCAACTGTCTAAAATCGCGGTAGTTTTCTGCTAAACCGCTGTTCACGGCCAGGATTATTAATGAGCTTCCCTGATAACAATACGGAAAATGCTGTTGGGGTCGAGGTTACCACTTCGACGCTCCGCGCAGTTTGCATCGGCGCTGACGGCGCGATCGTTGAAGCGCACGCCGCGCCTCTGATTCGCGGAAACGACGTTCTTCCCCAGATCGTCGGGTTTATCAATGAGTTGCGTTCGAAGTTCGGGACGTTTGATCGGATAGGCATCACGTTTCCGGGGCTGATCCACCGTGATAGCCGGCGAATCGCTTTTTCATCTTACTTCCCCGATCTCCATGGTATCGACGTTCTCGGCGAGCTTGAAGCGAAGACCCGGCTCAAGGTTCTGATCGAAAACGATGCGAATGCGGCCGGCTTCGGAGAGTTTTCGTTTGGGGCCGGACGCGATAGCCGAAATATGTTCTACGTGACGCTCGGAACCGGTGTCGGAGGCGCGCTCATTCTCGACGGCAAGATCTGGCACGGTGAATCGGGATTTGCCGGTGAGTTCGGTTTTCTTGCGATTGACGAAGACGGCACGCGGCTCGAGGACGTGGCGTCGGCGACGAATATCATCCGGCGGACGCGGCAACGTTTTCATCAGGACAGCACGTCGTCGCTCGGAAAGGTTTCGGAGGATGAGATAACCGTTGCGGACGTGGTGCTCGCCGCGAAGAATGGAGACGATTTTGCGCACTTGATGCTGCAGAGAACCGGCCGCTACGTTGGAACGGCGATCGCGGATGTGATCAATCTGCTCGACGTCGAACACATCGTTATCGGCGGCGAGATCGCGGACGCCGATCAAACATTGATCGAAGGGATCATGATGCGTGCCGGTGAGTTCTCCTTCAAGCCTTCGTTTGAGAAGACCACGATCGTTCCCGGAAAACTCGGCGTCGAGGCGGCGGCTATCGGAGTTGCATTATTGTCGAAAACGTTGTAATAAATTTAGAACATTTGAAGGATTAATTTTCCTTATCAGCTAAACTTATTTGCTTGATCGTTGCAGAAAGGGGCTAGAGGTACGTATCCTAACAAATTCTGATTGCGTCCATCCGCTGACTTTTTGAGTTTGCGTTGACGCAAAGATACCAAGATCGGTAGCGGTTCTTCTTAAAAAAGGTAAAAAAGGTTCGGGCTTTTCCCAAATCGCAAGATTTGGGATGGCCGAGGTTTAATTTAGCAGACACCCGGACAAGGAAACATAATGGGACAGATCTTTCATCGCGGAGCGAATAACATTGCCAAGGCAAGTATTTTCGTTGCAATTATTGCGGGCGGCCTCGCGTTTTACGCGTACACGCAGATCGCTCGGTCGTCATACCTGACAAATCAAGGGCTCGAGCGGCCGCAGCCCGTACAGTTCAGCCACAAGCACCACGTCGGCGATGACGGCATCGATTGCCGCTACTGTCACACTGCGGTTGAAACTTCATCGTCGGCCGGAATGCCGCCGACGCAAACCTGTATGAACTGCCACACGCAGATCTGGGCGGACAGCCCGTATCTGGAACCGGTTCGCGCGAGCTTCCGCGACAACAAACCGATCGAATGGGTCCGCGTTCACGACCTTCCCGAATTTGCCTATTTCAATCACAGCATACACGTCGCGAAGGGAGTCGGGTGCGCGTCGTGTCACGGCGACATTGCGAATATGGCGAGCGTTTACCAACAGAACACGCTTCAGATGGAATGGTGTCTCGCGTGCCATCGGGATCCGGGGCCGAATATTCGTCCGAAAGCAGAGATCTTCAACACCGCCTGGAACAAGGACGACATAACGCCGGAGCAGGAAAAGGAAGTCGCCGAAACGATCAAGAAATTGCGCAGCAAGGAATTTATGACGAGCTGTTCGACGTGTCATCGTTAGAGTTGTGAGTTGCTGATTTCGTATCGGCCGAGCCATTTTGGTTAGCAAAAATAATCGAGGGATCAAAAATAAATGTTGAGCAAAGACAGTAAAACTAACTTTGCACAGTTGAAGGAACGCATTCTTCAGCAGAACGGAAAAGAGTATTGGCGGAGCGTCGAAGAGTTTGTCGACGCGCCCGAATTCGAAGAATTCGTCAAATACGAGTATCCGGCGCAGGCAGAGGAATGGGACAGTTCGGTCAGCCGCCGAAACTTCATCAAGGTGATGGGCGCTTCGCTCGCACTTGCGGGGCTCTCCGGATGCGTCATCCAGCCGACCGAGAAGATCGTGCCGTACGTCAATCAGCCGGAAGGATTGGTTCCAGGAAAACCGATGTACTACGCGACTGCGATGACGCTCGGCGGCGTCGGAAACGGGTTGCTGGCGCGCTCGAACGAGGGGCGTCCCACGAAACTCGAAGGCAATCCCGAGCATCCGGGAAGCCTCGGCTCGACCGATGTTCTGACCCAGGCCGCTTTGCTCGATCTCTATGACCCCGATCGTTCTCAGGAGATCGTCAATCGCGGCGAGCCGAAGACCTGGCAGGCGTTTATGAATGACGTCCGCGTGAAGGTCGAAGACAATCGCGCGAATGGCGGTGCCGGCGTCAGATTCCTGACCGAGACGATTTCATCCCCGACGCTCATCGCACAGTTCAACCAGCTCAAAACCGAGCTTCCGAATGCGAAATGGTATCAGTATGAACCGCTCAACAAGGACAACGTCGTCGCCGGCGCCAAACTGGCCTTCGGTTCGGCGGTCAACACGGTTTACAAGTTCGATCAGGCCGAGCGTGTCCTGACGCTCGACGCAGATATTTTCTCCGGATTCAACATTCGCTACATCAAGGATTTCGCGAAAAGCCGCGCGTGGTCCGAAGAAAAGAAACACATCAACCGGCTCTACGCGGTTGAGACAACGATGTCGCTGACGGGCGCCAAAGCGGATCATCGTCTGGCCGTCAAGCCGAGCCAGATGACCGAGATCGCAAAGGCGGTTGCAAAGGCGGTCGGAGTCGCCGGCGCAACGTCGAACCTGGCCGAGTTTGCCGACTGGATCGCGCCGATGGCGAAGGATCTCAAGGAGCATGCCGGAAAATCGCTCGTGGTCGTCGGCGATAATCAGCCGGCGGCGGTCCACGCGATCGCTCACGCGATCAATGAAACGCTCGGAAACGTCGGCAAAACGGTCGTTTACACCGAACCGACGCAGGCGAATGCTGAAACGCTTCAGATCGAAGGGTTGCGCGAACTTGTCAAAGACATCGATGCCGGCGTGGTCAAGATGCTCGTCGTTTTCGGCGGCAACCCGGTCTATAACACACCGGCGGACCTCAAACTGAACGCCGAACGGCTCAACAAGATACCGTACCGCGTTCATCTCGGACGCTATCGTGATGAAACCGCAGAACTTTGCCAGTGGCACGTCGGCGAAAAGCATTTCCTTGAAGGCTGGAGCGATACGCGCGCCTATGACGGAACCGTTTCGATCGTTCAGCCGCTGATCGATCCGCTTTACAGCGGCAAAAGCGCGCACGAAGTTCTTCAATTGTTCTTCAAGGAGAACTTCGAGAAGAAGGATTACGACATCGTTCGTGAGTATTGGCAGAAGCAGACGCTGAATATGGCGGTCAAACCGGTTGCGGTCGAGAAGACCGAAGCGAAGACCGACGGGAAGACCGAGCCGAAGACCGAAGCCAAGGTCGAAACGCCGGTTGCCCCGGCCGCGAAGACGGCCCCGGCGGCAACTCCGTCGCCGACGACTGCGGCGCCGGCCGGTGCGAAGGCCTTCGATCAGAACTGGCGCCGGATCGTTCACGACGGCGTCGTTCCGAACTCGCAGGCCGCGGTTAAGGAAGTCAAGGTCAACCCGGCGTTTATGGGGCAGGCTGTACCGGCAACGTCAGGTGCGGGGGCGATCGAGATCTCGATCCTGCCGGATCCTAGCGTTTACGACGGCCGGTTCACCAATAACGGATGGCTTCAGGAGTTGCCGAATCCGCTGACCAAGATCACCTGGGAAAACGTCGCGCTCGTGAGCCCGAAAACGGCCGCGAAACTCGGTCTTAATCGCGGCAACGACGCGGATGAGTTTTCCGGCGGAGAACGTCCGACCGCCTTCATCAATTCGAAGGGCGGAAATATGTTTTCCGATCTCGTCAAACTTAAATTCCAGGGCGGCGAGATCTCGAAACCGGTGCCGGTTTGGATCGCTCCCGGACAGCCGGACGATGTGGTCGCGATCTATCTTGGCTACGGCCGCACGAAAGCCGGCCGTGTCGGAACCGATCTCGGTTACAACGCCTACGACGTGCGCAGGTCCGACGCGATGTATTTCGGCAGCGGCGAGATCACGAAGACCGGCGAGCAGACAACGATCGCATCGACGCAGATCCACTTCAATATGGAAGGCCGCGATCTGTTGCGCGTCTGGGATCTCGAAGAGTTCAACGCCGACGAAAAACTCGGCGAGCAGCACAACGAGATCGACAAAACGATGTATCAGCCGGAACTCTTCGAAAAGGGCTATGCCGAAAACCATCGTTGGGGAATGGCGATCGATCTCAACAGCTGCGTCGGCTGCAACGCCTGCGTCATCGCTTGCCAGTCGGAGAACAACATCCCGATCGTCGGCAAGGAGCAGGTCGAACGGAGCCGCGAAATGCATTGGATGCGCGTCGACGCCTATTTCGGCGGCACGCTTGAAAAGCCCGAAGGCCCGAATTTCCAACCGGTTCTCTGCCAGCAGTGCGAGCAGGCCCCGTGCGAGGTCGTCTGTCCCGTTCATGCCACCGTCCACAGCGTCGAAGGTTTGAACGATATGGTTTACAACCGCTGCATCGGAACCCGTTACTGTTCGAACAACTGTCCGTACAAGGTCCGAAGATTCAACTTCCTGCTTTATCAGGATTGGGACACGGCGCAGTTCAAACTGATGCGCAATCCGGAAGTTACGGTTCGGTCGCGCGGGGTTATGGAGAAATGCACCTACTGCACGCAACGCATCGCGGCGGCCCGCATCGAGGCCGAAAAGGACGGGCGCAAGGTCCGCGACGGTGAGGTCGTCACGGCGTGCCAAGCCGCGTGTCCGGCGGAAGCGATCGCTTTCGGTGACTTGAACGACAAGTCGAGCAAAGTTTCGAAACTGAAAGCCGACCGTCGTGACTACAATCTGTTGAACGAACTCAACACGCAGCCGCGGACGACCTATTTGGCGGGACTCAAGAATCAGAACAAGGAAATGCCCGGTTATGTCGCGCCGAAAAAGAAGGACGGCGAGTCGAAGACGGCGGCACATTAGGATTTTTGAATCAGCGTCCGCCGACCGACGTCGGCGAGCGGATCAAGGCGACAATCAATCGTTATGCTAGAAACGAAATCTGAGGAACTGAAAAAAGTTCAAAACAAAATTTATCCGGCGATGGTCGAGGGCGATTACACTCTCGCGACCGCCACGGACAAGATCAGCGATGTCACGCTGAAAAAGAAGACGCCGTTCCATTGGTTCATCGGTTTCGGCATTTCCTTTTTGATCGCACAGCTTTTGTTGTTCACCATCCTGTACCTCGTCACGACGGGTATCGGGATCTGGGGAAACAACCAGCCGGTCGGTTGGGCATTCGACATCATCAACTTCGTCTGGTGGATCGGTATCGGCCACGCAGGTACTTTGATTTCGGCGATTCTGCTGTTGCTGAATCAGAAATGGCGCACATCGATCAACCGCTTCGCCGAAGCGATGACCCTCTTTGCCGTCGCCAACGCCGGACTCTTCCCGCTTCTGCATACCGGCCGCCCGTGGCTTGCGTTCTGGATGCTGCCGTACCCGAACACGATGGGGATGTGGCAGAACTTCCGAAGTCCGCTGATGTGGGACGTTTTCGCGGTTTCGACATACGCGACAGTCTCCGCGCTGTTCTGGTACGTCGGTCTGATCCCCGACTTCGCAACGCTTCGCGACCGTGCCAAGAACAAGTATTTCAGATTCGTTTACGCGGCATTGTCCTGGGGCTGGCGAGGTTCCGCCCGGCACTGGCATCGATATGAGATCGCCTATCTGCTGCTCGCGGGGCTTTCGACTCCGCTCGTTCTTTCGGTTCACTCGATCGTTTCGTTCGACTTCTCGGTGTCGCAGGTTCCCGGCTGGCACGCGACGATCTTTCCGCCGTATTTTGTTGCGGGGGCGATCTTTGCGGGATTTGCGATGGTGCTGATCCTCTGCATTCCGCTGCGCCACCTGTACGGAATGAAGGATTTCATTACCCACACGCACCTCGTTTATATGGGCAAGATCATGCTCGCGACCGGGCTGATCGTTTGTTACGGGTATGGAATGGAAGCGTTTTTCGGTTGGTACAGCCAGTCGCAATACGAGCTGTTTATGGTCAAGAACCGCATCTGGGAGGGCCCTTACTGGTGGTCCTACTGGTTGTTGATCCTCTGCAACGGGCTTTCGATCCAGCTTCTGTGGTTCAAGCGCTTCCGCGAGAGCGAGTTCTGGCTCTTCGCCATCTCGGTGGTCGTCAGCATCGGAATGTGGCTCGAGCGTTTCGTCATTATCGTGACGAGCCTGCATCGCGATTTCCTTCCGTCATCGTGGGCGATGTACAGCCCGCGTTTGTTTGACTGGACGATGTTTATGGGAACGATCGGCTTCTTCTTTACGCTGATTTACCTTTTCGTCAGATTCGTGCCGATCATTTCGATCTTCGAGGTCAGGACGCTTCTGCCGGAAGCGAATGTTCACGGTCGCCATCAGGATTTCGAAGAGGTCATAAACGAGGTCGACCAAGAGGAGATCGACAGAAACGGTTAACTGTTGTTTGCGGCCGGGCCTGACAGCCCGCGGCTGGATATTGGACAACTCACCCATGTTGCTTTCAGCCGCCAGCGTTGGACGGCTGCAAACAATGGTTTGAGGGATGAAAGATGAGGGAAAGTGTCCCTCGGATTTCCGGAACTTGAGTTTATGGAAAAGAAAATTTACGGATTGATGGCGGAATTCGACTCGGCAACCGAACTCGTCGATGCCGCGCGCCAGGTTCGCGACGCGGGCTACCGCAAGACTGACGCGTTCACGCCGTTTCCTCTGCATGAGATCGACGAAGCGCTCGGGATTCGCCGGAGCATTCTTCCGTTTCTCGTGTTCGGCGGCGGCATTCTCGGGCTTATCGCCGGACTCGGACTTCAGTTCTACACGCACGTGATCGAATATCCGATCGCGGTCGGCGGCCGTCCACACTTCAGTTTGCCGGCTTTCATTCCGCCGACGTATGAGTTGACGATTCTTTTCGCCGCCTTCACGGCGGTCTTCGGGATGCTCTTTTTGAACGGTCTCCCGTCACCATATCATCCGGTCTTCAACGTCGAGCGTTTTTCGCTCGCGATGCGCGAAAAGTTCTTCTTGCTGATCGAAAGCGAAGACGACAATTTCGATTACGAAGACACCAAGAGTTTTATGAAGGGGCTGAATCCGCAGGAGGTTTTCGATGTTGAAGACTAACCGCTGTGCGGAAGGCCAAGGGCAAAAGGGAAAAGGCAAAAAAATGAGGCTTTTTACTTTCTACTTTCTACTTTTTACCTGCGTCGCGGCCGCGACGTCCTGCCGCTACGATATGCAGGACCAGCCGCGGTACAAGGCTTACAAGAAGAGCGACTTTTTCGCTGATGGGCGTTCCTCGCGGGATCTTCCGATAGGGACGGTCGCGCGCGGCAATCTTCGCGAAGACAAGGCGCTTTATACCGGTAAAAAGGAAAATGCCGACCCGAATGTTCAGGTTCAGACGACGACTGACGCCTCCGGCAATACGTTGATCTCGAGTTTTCCGAACGACATCGAGGAGTTTCCGCTTCCGGTGACGAAGGAAATGCTCGACCGTGGCCAGGAGCGTTACAACGTCTATTGCGGCGTGTGTCACGGACCTTTCGGAAACGGTGACGGGATGATCGTCCGCCGCGGATTTCCGAAGCCGCCAACATACAACGACGACCGTTTGCGCAATGCGCCGGTCGGACATTTCTTCGACGTAATCACGAACGGACAGGGGCGTATGGGATCGTATGCCTCGCAGGTTCCGGTCGCGGACCGTTGGGCGATCGTGATGTACATCCGCGCGCTGCAGCGAAGCCAAAACCCGACCGGCGCGAATCCGCTGACTCAGAAAGAAGCGACTATGCCTAATCAAACGCCGAAACCGGCCGAATCGCCGAAACCGGCAACCGCGGGAGGTGCAAAATAATTATGAGCGACTCGAATTATCAAGCTCCCGCCGAACTAAATCGTTATCGCAGCATCGCGCTCGGCGCGGGAATTCTTGCGGTCGTCGTTCTTGCGGTGATGATCACCTCGCCCGACAGCCGTGAGCAAGCGCTTCGTTCGTGGCTTCTCGGCTTTACGTTCTGGGGCGGAATCGCGATCGGAAGCCTCGGCGTGCTGATGCTCCAATACGTGACGGGCGGCGCTTGGGCAGTTGTCATCCGACGCACGGTCGAAGCCGGATCGCGGACTCTGCCGCTGGTGGCAATACTCTTCATCCCGATCCTGGCGTACGTCGGCTCGCTTTATGAATGGAGCCATATGCACGGAACGGACAGGATCGTGACGTCGCGCGGCTGGTATCTGACGTGGGGCGGATTTGCCGGACGAACGGTCGCCTATTTCGCGATCTTCATCGTGATGCAGTGGCTTCTGAACAAATGGTCGCTGGCGCAGGACAAGACCGAAAACTACGAAGATTCGGCTAAATTGCTCGGAACTTCGACCGCGTTTTCGGGGCCGGGCATCGTGGTCTTCGCGCTCGTTGTGAGTTTCGCGGCGATCGATTGGACAATGACCCTCGATCCGCATTGGTTCTCGACGATCTGGGGTTTTCTTTACATCGCGGGATGGGCGCTGAGCTGCTTCTGTTTCGCGGTTGTCATACTCGCGTACCTTTCGGACAAAGAACCGATGAACCGCGTCATCGGAAAACGTCATTTCCACGATATCGGCAAGCTGATGCTCGCGCTCGTGATGGTCTGGACGTATTTCAACCTCTCCCAGTTCCTGATCATTTGGTCGGGCAACATCCCCGAAGAGACGCCTTGGTATCTGAAGCGAATGAAGGATGGATGGGGCGTGGTCGGACTGGTCCTGATCCTGTTCCACTTCGCGTTTCCGTTCATCATCCTGCTTTCGCGCGATCTCAAGCGAAACGCGAAGTGGCTGGCGATTATGGCCGTCTTCATTCTCGCGATGCGTTCGGTCGATATGTTCTACCACATCGCGCCGAGCCCGACCGTCGGCGGCGGACACGGCGGCTCAGGATTTCACGTTAGTTGGATGGATTTCGCGGCCGTCATCGGCATCGGCGGAATCTGGGTCGCGTACTTCTTTACGCAACTGATGAAACGTCCGCTTGTTCCGATAATGGATCCGTTTCTTGAAAACGCGATCGACCACGGGAAAGGTCATTGAGATTTTTGAACTGCGATTCCGGATCGCGGATCATAGAAGAATCGATTAGTCGATCTTAAAAAGAGGGGCTTGAGATTTTTGATTTCGGTTTTGGGGGACGGCGGCCGTTTGGAGACCCTGTTCAAAGATCCAAAATCAAAGATCCAAAATGGACTTATGGCAAAGCACGAAAAAACTGTGGCTGACTTTGACAAGCCGTATGAACCGAACGAGGTCGGGATGCGTCAGATCGTTTATTTTTCGATCGGGCTCTTCCTTCTGATCGTTGTGACGTTCGGTCTGATGTGGGCGTTGCAGATCGTTATGGAAGACGACAAAAAGGCGGCCGACGACAAGAACCGGAATCCGCTGGCGCTTACGAAAGAGGAGAAACTTCCGCCCGAACCGCGCGTTCAGGCGGCGCCGGGATTCGGCATCGACGGCCCGAACGGCCGCATAAATCTTGAGCTCAAGCCGCCGCAATCCGAGTATTGGGAGCTTCAGAAGATCTGGCAAAAGCAGACCGAAGAAGGTCAGAAGGTCGTCAAGGACGGCAAGGAAACCATCGTCACTTTGCCCGTCAAGGATGCCAAGGAAGCGATCCTCAAAGAGAACCTGAAGGCACGGTCGGGAGAATCGGCCGAGAAAGCTCTTGAGGAGGCGCGCACATTCGTATCCGGGGCCAGCGCCGGACGCACGCGGACCGAACGGATCCGCTAACGCAGTGAGCCCCGCCGGGGCAGGTAGTTTTATGAGAGAAAGTTCGCCGGTTTTTGCAGTATCAAGGCTGAAACTTCTTGCGGTTTTGGTTCTTTTCTTGTTCTTTTCAAATGTTTCGGCACAGCGCATCGAGCATTACAACTCGCCGCTTTACTCGCCGAAGACTTACGACCCGACGTCGAACGTCACGAGCAACGGCTTGCCGCCGACACTGAAGAACGTCGGCATCGAGCAAAGGCTTAACGAGCAGGTGCCGGTCGATGCCGTCTTTAAGGACGAAAACGGACGCGAGGTCAAACTCGAGGAATACTTCGGAAAGGGCCGCCCGGCGATCCTGGCGTTGGTCTATTTCGAATGCCCGATGCTCTGCAACGAGGTGTTGAACGGACTGACGGGCACGCTTAAGGGGTTGTCCCTGGACGTCGGCAAGGACTTCGACGTCATCGCGATCAGTTTCGACGCGCGGGAGAACGATCTCCCGGAGCTGGCGAAGAACAAGCGGGAAAGCTATTTGAAGCGTTACGGTCGCGCCGGATCGGAAAACGGCTGGCACTTTCTGACCGGAACGCAGGCCGAGATCGACAAGGTTACCAAGGCCGTCGGATTCAATTACGCTTGGGACGAAGAGTCGAAGCAGTTCGCCCACGCCGGCGGAATTATGGTGACCACACCCGAGGGCCGGCTTTCGCGATATCTTTACGGGATCGACTACGCGCCGAAAGACGTCAAATTCGCGCTGATGGAGTCGGCCGACGGAAAGATCGGCGGTGCCGCGGAACAGTTGATGCTTTACTGTTACCACTACGATCCGTCGACGGGCAAATACGGGCTGTCGATCCTCAGAGTTTTGCGAGTCGCGGGCGTCGTGACGCTGCTCGGTCTGAGTGCGATGATTTTGGCCTTTTGGGTGCGCAATAAATCGAAAGATGAGTTGGCCGAAAACGAGTGATCGTTTGAATTTCGGGCAACAACGAAAAGAGTAATTATGCAAAGCAATACGTGGATTCCACTATTTCCGGACCAGGCTTCAAGCTTCGCTTGGCAGATCGACTATCTGTATTTCTACCTGATTTTGATCAGCGTCGCCTTTGCGATCCCGATCGTCGCGGCGATCTTGTTTTTCGCGGTCAAGTATCGTGAAACCGACAAGTTCGCGACGCCCGACGAGATCCACGGATCGACGACGCTCGAAATCGCGTGGTCGATCATCCCGTTCGTGATCTCGATGACGATCTTTCTCGGCGGCGCGCTCATTTACTACAATCAGTTTCGCGTTCCTGAAGATACGATGGAGATCTACGTGGTCGGCAAACAGTGGATGTGGAAGTTCCAGCACGGCACCGGCCAGCGCGAGATCAACGAACTGCACGTGCCGAAGGGCCGCAAGATCAAACTGACGATGACGACCGAGGATGTGCTCCACGACGTCTTCATTCCGGCATTCCGGACGAAGGCCGACGTTGTTCCGGGCCGTTACACGACGCTTTGGTTCGAACCGACGATGACCGGCAAGTTCCATCTCTTTTGCGCCGAATACTGCGGCCTCAACCACTCGGGAATGGGCGGTTGGGTGTATGTGATGGAGCCCGACGATTTTGACAACTGGCTAGCGGGCGGCGGAACCGGACAAACCCCGGTCGAGATCGGAAAGGACTTATTCAACAACCGGCTCGGATGTGCCTCGTGCCACGCCGGCGGCGCCAATCAGCGCGGAGCGAAACTCGAAGGAATCTGGGGCACGAACGTTAAACTGGTAAACGGACAATCGGTCAAGGTTGACGAAGAGTACGTCCGCAACTCGATCCTGAATCCGTCCGGGCAGGTCGTCGAAGGCTTCCAGCCGATAATGCCGACATTCAAGGGACAGGTCAGCGAAGAACAGTTGGTGGCGCTGGTCGCCTACATCAAGTCGCTGAGCAATGCCCAGCCGAACACCGCGCCAATGTCGAATCCGGCGCCGGCAACCCCCGCGAGCAACACGAATACGACGGCCAAAACCGCCGCGGCCAACAGCAATAAATAGGTGGTAAGAGATTATGCAAAATGTTGATGCAATGAACATCGCGGACGAACCGAAAGTGAATTATTTGACGAACGGATTCTCCCTTAGGTCGTGGCTCTTGACGAAGGATCATAAACGCATCGCGATTATGTATCTGATCACGGTTTCCGCGTTCTTTCTGATCGGCGGCCTTTATGCCGCGACGATCCGACTCGAATTGCTGACGCCGCAAAGCGACCTCCTTGAATCGGGACAATACAACCGCGTCTTTACACAGCACGGCGTGGTGATGGTCTTCTTCTTTCTGATTCCCGTGATCCCGGCCATCCTCGGAAACTTCTTGCTGCCGCTGATGATCGGTGCCAAGGATCTGGCCCTGCCGCGCATCAATCTTCTGAGTCTCTACATTTACTGGCTCGGAGGCATTCTGACGCTTTGGGCGCTGATGCAGGGCGGGGTCGATACCGGTTGGACGTTCTACACGCCCTACTCGACGACATTTTCAAATACCTATGTGATGGCCGTCGGACTCGGGATCTTTATCAACGGATTCTCGTCGATCCTGACCGGCCTGAACTTCATCGTCACCGTTCACACGATGCGTGCCCCGGGAATGACCTGGTTTCGTTTGCCGCTTTTTGTCTGGGCGAATTATGCGACGGCTCTCGTGATGATCCTCGGAACGCCGGTGGTCGCGATCACAGTCCTGTTGCTTGCGATCGAACGCGTCGCGCACGTCGGCATCTTCGATCCGGCGATCGGCGGCGATCCGATCCTGTTCCAACATCTGTTTTGGTTCTACTCGCACCCGGCCGTTTACATTATGATTCTGCCGAGTATGGGAATCATCTCCGAACTGATCTCGAACTTTTCGCGCAAGAAGGTCTTCGGGTACGAGTTCATCGCGTTCTCGTCGATCGCGATCGCGGTCTTTGGTTTCCTCGTCTGGGGCCATCATATGTTCGTCAGCGGCCAGTCGGTCTATGCCGGACTCGTTTTCTCGTTCCTGACAATGGTTGTCGCGGTTCCGTCGGCGATCAAGATGTTCAACTGGACGGCGACTCTCTACAAAGGTTCGATCTCGTACGACGCGCCGATGCTCTTCGCATTCGGATTTATGGGACTGTTCCTGATCGGTGGCCTGACCGGACTGTTTCTCGGATCGATGGGACTCAACGTTCATCTGACGGACACCTATTTCATCGTCTCGCACTTCCACTACGTGATGGTCGGCGGAACGGTTCTCGGGTATCTGGGAGGACTCCATTACTGGTGGCCGAAGATGACCGGGCGAATGTATTCTGAGTTTTGGGGAAAGATTTCGGCGATGCTCGTCTTCGTCGGATTCAACCTGACGTTCTTTCCGCAGTTCATTCTCGGCTATCAGGGAATGCCGCGGCGCTACGCCGCATACCCTGAGGAGTTTCAGGTTCTGAACATCTTTTCAACCGCCGGCGCGTCGGTGCTTGGGCTCGGTATGTCGCTTCCCGTTGTTTACCTGGTCCATTCGCTGGTTTTTGGCAAAAAGGCCGAAGCGAACCCGTGGATGCATCCGGGACTCGAATGGCGCACGGCATCGCCGCCGCCGACCGAGAACTTCGACCAAATGCCCGTTGTTACCTGGGATGCGTATTCGTTTGGCGAGGAAAGCGAACTCGATATCGAAGGCGCCCGCAAGCGGGAGTTGGCAAAGGTCTAATTTTCGGGTTTCGGATTTCGGCTTGCGACCGGACCGGTCGAATCGGGAAATCGCAAATCACAAATCACAAATCGCAAATACTTTATGGCACACGAACACGATTATCATCCGCCGGGTCTTCAACATCAGTTTGAAGATATGCAGCAGCAACAGGATTCCGTGACTCTTGGAATGTGGGCTTTCCTTGTTCAGGAAATCATGTTCTTTGGCGGACTGTTTACGGCATATTTGGTCTTTCGCTCGCGATATCCGATGGCGTTCGCGGCGGGAAGTAATCACCTGGACGCGTTTCTGGGCGGTCTGAACACGCTTGTCCTGATCATCAGCAGTTTGACGATGGCACTGACGGTTTACTTCGCGCAAAAGGGTAACCGCAATCTGCAGGTCATAATGATCGTGTTGACGATGATCTTCGGCACGACGTTCCTGGTCGTCAAATTCTTCGAGTATTCCGACAAGTATCATCACGGACTCGTTCCGTTCAACGGTCTGAACCAGAAGGTCAAGAAACAAGCCGGCGGCGAAACTGAAAAATCGTCGCTCGTGCTGCCTTTCGAAACCAAGGCCGATGCCGCCGAGACGAAGACTGAGGCGAAACCCGAAGCCGAACACGCCAATCCGCGCGGCGAGTTCCAATGGAGAGACGAGGACAAGCACGGAGTCAAGATCGTGCTCGATGCGCAGAAGCTCGGGCATCTGACGGCTTACGAAAAATCGGGTTATTTCACGAACGGCGAGTACGACAACGCGAAGTTCACGCAGAAGGTTCGGATGTTCTTCTACATCTACTTCGTGATGACCGGACTGCACGGCCTGCATATGGTCGTCGGGCTCGGTATTATGCTCTGGCTTCTTGTGATGGCTTGGCGCGGAACGTACTCCGCGGAATACTATTCACCGGTCGAGATCTCCGGACTTTACTGGCACTTCGTCGATATTGTCTGGATCTTTCTTTTCCCGTTGCTTTATTTGCTCGGAAGACACTTTTTGGCAGGAGGACATTGATTGAATGTCGGATAATCACACAGAAAACGAACACATCGGAATTCCGGGCTATTTGGGGGTTTTCGGGATCTTGGTCGTCGGCACGATCGTGACCTATCTCGTTGCTTTGCAGGATCTTGACGGCATCCTGTTCCCCGGCGCGAACACGTTGCTCGCACTGGCGATCGCGTTTACGAAGATGACGTTCGTCATCCTCTTCTTTATGCACGTGCGCTGGCAGTCGAAACTGATCTGGCTTTCTGCGGTCGCCGCTTTTTTCTGGATGGCGATTATGTTTGCCTACACTATGCAGGATTACCTGACGCGCTCAACGGGAATTTTTACCCAATAGGACGCGCATCGACAACATCGCAGAAAACGCGGCCGCGAAGGGCAAAAAGCCTTTTCGGCCGCGTCTTTTGGTGTTAGGTGAATTGAAATCGGCCGTGATATTATTTGTCCTTTGCATTCAGAACACGTTTTTTTGTGAGAGTTTTAAGACAACATACCCTGAAGTTTGGTCATCAATACGGAATGCTGAAACGAAGCCCCCTGCTATTTTGTTTACTGTCTTTATCCTTATTCGCAGGCAGCTGTATTTCTCCGAAAGACAAGGTAGAACGCGCCAAACTGCTGAAGACTGAAACGGCGGAAACGGCCGCCTTGCTCGCAAAGATCAACAATCTGGCGCGTATCAACTCGATGCGCGCGAAAATGGATCTCAAGTTTGAGGACAACTCGTACGCCGAGATCGGGATCGCGGAAAAATACAAAACGGCGGACGGCGAAATCGTCGTTCAGAGACCGGCGAACATCTTGCTCAAGGTCCAGGTGCCGGTTATCAAGTCCGACGTCGCTCAAATGACATCGAACGGATCGACGTTTCGCGTCGCGATATTGCAGGACGGCGGAGACGGCCGTTACAAGAAGTTTGTCATCGGAAGCAACGCGGCCGATTATTCGATGCTTCAGGAACAGGTGCGGAACACGGACCTCGACAACGGCGCGGTGATCAAACAGAACGTCAACGCGTTCGCAAGCCTTAGGCCGCAGCATTTTACCGACGCAATGCTCGTTCGGCCAGTCGATACCGAGCGATATTCCTATCTGACGAGTTCGATCTTTCAGGAAGAGTATGATTTTACGGCGAACAAGAAATCTCCTTTGAAATGGGTTTTGCGGGGTTACTATCTGGTCGACGAGGTCGCGCGTTCGGCGGACGGAACGATGAAGGTCAAACGGCGCTTCTGGTTCGACCGCGTCGGCGGCATTCGCATCGCCAGGCAGCAGATTTTCGACGATCGCGGCGAAATCGATTCTGACGTCAGCTACGGTCAGGAAGGCCAGCTCGGCGAAACCGAAGAATACAAGGATATGCCGCTCCAGATCTCGGTGACGCGTCCGAAAGAAAAATACAAGATGCGTCTGACATATCAGACGCCGCTGGCGGTCTCAATCGGCAAAACCTATCCGGGCGCGGCTTTTCAACTTGAAAACACGTGGGGACTGCAAGAGGTTGATCTCGACAAGAAACTCGAGGAAATACGCGCCGAAAAGGCGAAATTGAGCAGCGCGAACAACGCCTCCAGAGCGCAGTAAGATTGGTTTTTTGTGAATCGTGCCGGAAACGATTTACAATTAACAACATCAATGAAAACCATTCTCGAAACAATCGATCTCAAGAAGAGCTACAAGGTTGGGAAGATCGAAAATCCCGTCTTGCACGGCGTTACGATCTCGATCAAGGAAGGCGAATTCGTCGCCATAATGGGACCTTCGGGTTGCGGCAAATCGACCCTGCTCCATTTGCTGGGAGGACTTCTGAGCCCGACAAGCGGTTCGATCATTATCGACGGAGAGGACCTTGCCAAAGTTTCGGACGCGCAACGGACCGATATCCGGCGGCGCAAGATCGGATTTGTTTTTCAACGCTTCAACCTTTTTCCGACACTTACCGCCGAAGGTAACTTGAAACTCGCCGAAAAGATCCATACCGGCCACGGCAACACCTTGCCGGACAAACGCCGCGAAGTTTTGCGAGTTCTCAAACTTGACGATAAAATGCACCATAAGCCGCTCGAACTTTCGGGTGGCGAACAGCAGCGCGTGGCGCTTGCGCGTGCGGTCATCAATTCGCCGGCGATAATCCTGGCCGATGAACCGACGGGCAATCTCGACACGGAGAATTCCGAGATCGTGCTCAAGATGTTCCGCGAACTGAATGAAGAGTTTAACCAGACGATCATTATGATCACGCACAACCCGGAAGCCGCGGCGGTTTGCTCGCGGATAATCCAGATGCGTGACGGATTGGTAGTCAATTGATTTTAGATTTTGGATTTTGGATTGATCGGTCCGAACCTCAAGATCGCAAATCGCAAATCGCAAATCGCAAATCCGAAATGCTTAAGGACATTATCCTTTGGAAATACGAACGGGCCAGCTGGCAGTGGGACGTTTTGTGCCTGCTGATAATGGCGTTCATATTTTTGACGCCCAAGGCCTGGTTCGATCGCAAGGACCGTCTGGCAACCCAAACCACCAGGCTGATCGTCAAACAACAGGATTTTTCGCCGGATCGCGCTGAGCTTGAGAAAAAGGTTCGACAACTGAGCGGCAATCAAACTGCCGAGGTCGTCGATTGGCGCGAAAAGAAAAACGTGAAAGGCGAGACGGTCTACGAAGTTGAAATGAGTCAGTCGGCGCGGTAGTTGGACCGACTCGATTTGGAGTAATCATATGAAGTCAATCATTAGCGCGATCGCCCTGACGGTCGCTTTCTGCATTTTTACACCGGCGAACGCGAGTGCGCAGGTCAATGAGATCCTGAAACGAATGGACACGCACTACAAGGCGCTGGCATCGCTCAAAGCGGACGTTTCGCGCGAGGTCACGAACTCGCAGTTGAACGAGACCGACAAGCAGTCCGGCAATCTCACGCTGCTGCCCGGAAAAGGCACGAAACTGTCGTTTCGCTTGAATTGGACGTCACCGAAAGAAGAGAACATCTCGGTCGTGAACGGAAAGTATATCGTTTACATACCGAGCTACAAGCGAGTCTATGTCGGAAGTTCGAGTTCGAAAACCGTCAAAGACAAGGGCGGCAACGCGCTTGCGGTGATGAGTATGTCGAAGGAAGAGATCAAGGCGAATTACGACGCCACGTACATCGGCGCCGAAACCGTCGGCGGTACCGACACGCTTCGGATGAAGCTCACGCCGAAAGCGAAGGCCGATTACAAGTATATCGAGCTTTGGGTTGACGGCAACGGAATGCCGATCCAGGGCAAGATCGTCAAACTCAACAACGACAGCGATACCATCCGCTTTTCGAACTTGAAGAAGAACGAGAAAGTCGACAAGAGCGTTTTCGCGATCAAACCGCCGAAAGGGACGGAAATCGTCAAGGGTTGACCCCCGCGTTTGCCTTCGATCGTACGAACGGGAAAGCTTCGGAATAGTTGAAAGCTGATAGTTGACAGGTGATAGTTCGGCGCTTCGGCCCCAACTATCAGTTATCAACTATCAGCTTTCAACTATTCCGGAATGTCCGCGACCGCGGCGCCGGTTGAAAAACACAGTCCCCAGAACCTATAATTACGGATTCGTATTGCGAGATTGATCAATATGCCCAAGGCCAGCAGTTTTAGTCGTTTTACGCGCGGAGTACGTCATACGGTTCGCGCCTTTGCTTCGACCAAGCATCCAGTTTTGGTCCACATCGTCCCGATGCGGCGATGCAATCTCGCCTGCACGTATTGCAACGAATACGATAAAACGAGCGATCCGGTGGCGATCGACGTGATGCTCAAACGGATCGACAAACTCGCCGAATTCGGATCGTCGGTGATCACCATTTCCGGCGGCGAACCGATGATGCACCCGGAGATCTACGAGATCATCGCACGCATCCGCCATCACGGAATGATCGCCGGACTGATCTCCAACGGCTATTATTTCCAGACCGAGAAGATCAAGAAATTGAATGAGGCGGGGCTCGACTACCTGCAGATCTCGATCGACAACGTGACGCCCGACGACGTGTCAAAGAAGAGTCTCAAGGTTCTCGACGGCAAGCTCGTCAATCTGTCCGAGCACGCGAAGTTCAAGGTGAACATCAACTCGGTCGTCGGCGGCGGTGTCGCGAATCCGGATGAAGCTCTGATCATCGCGAACCGCGCGATCGAACTCGGGTTTTCATCGACTGTCGGCGTCATCCACGACGAAATGGGCCTAAACAAAGGCCTGACGGATCACGAAAAGCGCGTTTACAAGGAAATCAAGGCCAAAGGCTCCCGCTCCTACGCGCGCTGGAACTGGTTTCAGGATGAGCTTGTCGAAGGGAACGAATACGAATGGCGGTGCCGCGCCGGCGCGCGCTATCTCTACGTCTGCGAGGAGGGCCTCGTTCACTGGTGCTCCCAGCAACGCGGAACACCGGGAATCCCGCTGCTCGAATACACACACGAGGATATGCATCGCGAGTACAACACCGAAAAATGGTGCGCCCCGACCTGCACCATCCAGTGCGTCCATCAAGTCGGCCACCTCGACGCCTGGCGTGACAAGCAGATCTCGCCCGAAGAGTACAAGAAAGGGAAGGGACTCAAAAAGGAAACCGTTGCGCAGGTCCTCGGATCGGAATGATTCAATTTCGGATTTCGGATTTGTGATTTAGGATTTTGTTCAGGGTCGGGCTCCTGCACGACCGGAAAGCCCCGTCATGCGTTACAATTCAAGATCATGATCGACCGACTGGCTGCCGTCGCAAAACTATTCGAACTCATAGAGAATCCGTCGCTGATCCGGCATTGTTATTCGGTCGAGCTCGTGATGCGAGGCGCGGCCGAGCGGTTCGGGCACCCGGATGAAGCGGACGCGTGGGGAATCGCCGGGTTGCTCCACGATGCGGATTATGAGAAGTTCCCGGACCGGCATCCGAACGTCATCGTCGATTGGCTCCGCTCGACCGGCGAAGAGCGCATCGCCTACGCAATTTCTGCGCATTTCACGGAGTGGAACGTCCCGTACGTCTCGACGCTCGACAAGGCGCTGCTTGCCTGCGACGAACTTACCGGATTCGTCGTCGCCTGCGCATTGATCCGGCCGACGGGAATTATCGGAATGGATACGGCGAGCGTCATCAAGAAATTCAAGAATCCGAAGTTCGCCGCCGGCGTTTCGCGGTTCGAGGTAACCGCCGGAGCCGAGATGCTCGGCGTCGAGCTCGACGAATTGGTCGGATTCATCATCAGCGTCCTGAACGAAAACGCCGAACGGCTCGGGCTTTCGGGAAATCGGTTTGACGTCGGAGTTGTCCGTTGAACGCATCGAACGTGATCACCGCGCAAAGGTGAACAACGCCCGGAAGTAGTGCTCGCCGTTTTGTCGGCAACTGTTTGACAAAAGACCGCCTCAAACCACAGAATCAGCGAATCGAAAGCATTTGAGGAGAAATCATTATGAAAACAATCTTTGGCCAGACAGTCTTGATATCGGCGTTTGCGGTACTTTTTGCGTTCGTCGCGGGGGCGAACGCGCAACCGACGAACTCCGGTGAATTCAAGGTGATAAACAAGGGCGACGTGGGTGCCCGTCTGGCTGCCGATTTTGCCGTTAAGGAGCGCTCGGCGCAGACAAAGAAAACGGTTAAACTCGGCGAGATCGTTAAGGCCGAAGATCAATCTCCACTCGGAAAGCCGCGGATTTTCAGGCTCTGTCTGGATGTGATCGCCAGCGGGAAATCGTTGTCCGCTCAGGCAGTGGTTTCGATGGATATGTATTCCAACCTCAAACTCGAACGTTGGACCGAAGCCGCGTGCGGAGACTCCGAAGTCTTCAAACCCGTCAGAAAAGGTGATGCCGGTGCCGATATGGCCGCCGACTTTGCGGTCCGGGAACAGTCAAAGAAGACAAAGACGACGATCACCCTCGATGAACTCGTCAACGCCGAGGATCAGGAATCCGAGACTTTCAGCCGAAAATTCCGGCTTTGCCTCGCGGTTTCCGCAGGCGGCAAATCGAAGCGCACACAGGCCGTCGTAACGATGGATCAATACTCTAATCTTAAGCTCATCAGCTGGTCCGAAACGGATTGCGGTGGTGTCGCCGACGAATTCACGCCGGTCGAAGACGACGATGCCGGTCCGGAAATTGCGGCCGATTTTGCCGTCAAGGAACGGTCCGCCAAAACGAAGACGAAGGTCACGCTCGGTGAACTGATCAAGGCTGAAGACCAGGAATTCAAGAATTTTAGTCGCAATTTCCGACTCTGCCTGGATGTCGAAACCGACGGCAAGCAGTCGGTTGTGCAGGCGATCGTGTCGATGGATCAATACTCAAATTTCAAGTTGTTGAGTTGGACCGCTTCAGATTGCGACAAATAAGCGCATCCGTAAGATAACGCGAAATGAGAGTTTCGATCCTGCTGATTGTTTTGCTATTTTCCGCCTGCTCGCGGACGCCCGAGCCCGCAGCGCGACCTGAACCGTCGCCGGTGCCGCGCAGCGCCGATGCCGACCAATTCATCAAACGAATGAACGAACCCGGAGTCGCGAATCTGCAACAGAGCGCGTTCAAGACTCTGTCGACGGATTTTTCCGATTTCAAGAAATCTGACACCGTGATGAATCAAACGTCGTGGTTTCTCCGCGTTCTCAGCCGATACGAAAACGGCGATCGGGCAGCGCTCGACGAATATGGCGGAATCGCGAAGTTCACTGACAAATGTGCTGTCTGGATCAAGGACGACGACCAGTCGATCCGCGCGTTTGGAGCCGTTATGATCGGCGTTTCGGGCGACAAATCGTTCGCGCCGCAGTTGGCGGAGCTCCTGACAAATTCCAAATACGCCGAGAAAGATAAGGTGAAGTACGATCGCGGGCGGGCTGCGATCGCACTCGGGATGATCGGCGCCGAAGATTACAAGCCGCAGCTCGCAAAGATGCTCACGAGCAGCGAGTATAACGACCGACAGGGCGCGGCGCTCGGACTCGGATTCTTGAAGGCCAAGGAGTATGCGAAAGAGGTCGCCAGGCTTCAGGACGACAAGGAACCGAACGTCCGCGACGACGCCCGCGGCGCGCTGAAGTTGATGGGTGCGGATGAACTGATCAGGAAATGATCGACGGCCCTCCATCGCAGAACAGGTCGGAAGCAAGAGGCTATGGTCAACAAGCGAAAAATCTTGGTCGTCGCCGTTGCTCTCGTGATCGCGGCGGCGCACCTTGTCCCGGTCGGGAGACTCCTGCCGGCGGGTTGGTCGTCGATCTACGCGAGTTACTTTTCGGATATCGCAATTCCGTTCGCATTCTATTTTCTGCTTTGTGCGGCCGACCGGACGACGCCGATTCTCCGAATTTGGAGCGTCCGAACCGCGATCGCATTCGTGCTGCCGGCGTTCGCCGAGACCTGCCAGTATTTCGGAATCCCGCTCCTCGGTTCAACGTTCGATCCGTTCGACTATCTGATGTATGCGATCGGCACGATCGCCGCCGCTTTGATCGACAAGTTCGTTTTTTCAAAAGTCTTTCGTTTTTGGGACGAATGATCTCGCGCGGCGTTGGCCGTGGGATTCTGTTGCAAAATACGGCCAACTGTCAAATAATTGGGACATTCGTAATGCGAGCGGATCCCGGCCATCGAGTTCTTCCCCTTTGCTCATTGCCGCGAAAAGGGATTCTTGGCACGTGTTTTCGGATTTTTAATTGAGTTTGTTATGTCAGAAACCAAAATGATAACTCCCTGTTTGTGGTTCGACGGAAACGGCGAAGAGGCGGCGGCGTTTTATGTTTCGCTGTTCGCGAATTCGTCGATCGGAACCGTCGCGCGTTTTGACGGCGTCAACGCGGTGACCGTCGAGTTCACTCTCGACGGCTCCAAATTCGTCGCGCTGAATGGCGGGCCGCAATACAGGTTCACGCCGGCGATCTCGTTTTTCGTGATGTGCGAAAGCATTGAAGAGATCGACTCGCTCTGGGCGAAGATCACCGACGGCGGCGGCGTTATGATGCCGCTCGACAAGTACGAATGGAGCGATCGCTACGGCTGGGGATCCGACCGCTTCGGACTCGGGTGGCAACTGATGCTCGGACCTGTCGCGAGCGTCGGCCAAAAGATCGTGCCGTGCCTGCTTTTCGTCGGCGATCAATACGGCCGCGGCGAAGAGGCGATCAATCTCTACACTTCGGTTTTCCCGGATTCGCCGATCGACGGAATCTTGCGCTATGGCGCCAACGAACCCGGACGCGAGGGAACGGTGAAACACGCGCAATTCGCGCTCCGCGGCAGCAAATTCACCGTTATGGACGGCCCCGGCGAGCACGCCTTCGGATTCAGCGAAGCACTTTCGTTCATCGTCAGCTGCGACGATCAGGCCGAGATCGGTCATTACTGGTCAAGCCTCACAGCCAACGGCGGCGCCGAAAGTATGTGCGGCTGGCTCAAGGACCCGTTCGGCGTCTCGTGGCAGATCGTGCCGGCGAACATCGGCGAACTTCTTTCGACTCCGGCCGCAATGCAGGCGATGTTCGGGATGCGCAAGATCGATATTGCCGGGTTGAGGCACGCCGCTGGATGATCGTTCGATTCGGCGAACGACTCTGGTTGTGGGGTAGATACAAATGTTGTTGCTGTTGAGCTTGGCGGTTTGTTTTTGCTTTCCGGTTGTCATCGGGGTCCGGATGAAGCGTCGCTCAAAGGTTTTGGATCTCGTGATCGTATCTGCCGTCGCTTTGGCGCTTCCGGTTGGGTTTGTTGCCCAAGCGGCTATGCACAAATGCGATCCGACGAATCCAGGAGATCTATGTGACGCTCTCGACGTCCATGTTGTCGACGCCACGGTTCTCTTTTGGCCGATCATCTGGCTGATCGGCATCGCGATCAGCGGATTCGGTTTCCTGATCGGACGCCGTGCCCATCCCGACAACCGTGATTTGAACAAGCTCGACCTTATCAAGCTGAATTGAGAGTCCGAAATGAAGCATAATCTCGAATCAACCTTTCTCCGTCTACGTCCGGACGCTTCGATCGAAAAACTGCCGGTCGATGACTCATTCTGGCCCAAGATCGCGGCCGGCGCGTTTGGCGATTTTCATAATGAATATCTCGTCACGGTCAATCGGTTCGACAGTGACTGGCCGTTTTGGGAGCGGCATCCGAACGGCGACGAGATCGTCTGCCTGATCTCCGGAAGAATCGTTTTCGTGCTCGACGGCGCCGGCGAAACCGAGCTTTCGAATCCGGGCGATTTCGCGTTCGTTCCGAAGGGGGCCTGGCACACGGCGCGCGTCGCGGACCAGGCGACGTTGCTTTTCATCACCGCCGGCGAAGGAACGGAACATCGGTGAAAGCTGCTAATTGATCACTAATGTTCGTCGCAGCGCAGAACTATCAGTTATCAGCTATCAACTCCCACCTATTCCGAATCAATCATACTGCAATCAATGAGGCGGACGGCGATTCATCGACACCGCTGAATTCCGAAGATCGAGGCGTCGGGTTCGCGCACGGGACCCAAGCTTGAATCATCCCCCGCCAAGGTCTAATCTAAGTCCAAGGATACGCGAGGACGATTCAGATGATCCAACCTTTCGATGGGAAACTTGCAGTTTACGGACTCGATGTCGCAGGATCGATCAAGGCGCTCGAATCCGACATTCACGGACTGACTGGCGAAGAGGCTGCAGGCCGTCTTGACGAATTTGGCCCGAACGAACTTCTCACGGCCGTCCGGCTCTCGCCCTGGTCTCTTCTCTTTGATCAATTCAAGAACGTGCTCATCATAATTCTGTTGATCGCGACTGCGCTTTCGGCAGTGCTCGGGCACGGCGTCGAAGCGATCGCCATCACCGTCATCGTGATGTTCGCGGTTTTGCTCGGTTTCGTGCAGGAATACCGGGCGGAAAAGGCGATCGAGGCGCTCAAACGTATGGCGGCCCCGACGTCGACCGTTCTTCGAGACCGGATCGAGGTCGAGGTCCCCGGGCGCGAGATCGTCCCCGGGGACATCATCCTGATCAGGGCCGGAGATAAGATCCCGGCCGATGCGCGTCTCATCGAATCGCATAGCCTGCATCTTGAAGAAGCCGCTCTGACGGGCGAGTCGGTCGCCGTCGAAAAACATACCGACGCGCTTCCCGGTGAGCTTTCGCCCGGCGACCGTCTGAATATGGCGTTCGCCGGAACGACCGCGACCTACGGACGCGGACGCGCGGTCGTCGCGGCGACCGGAATGCGGACGGAATTCGGAAAGATCGCACGTATGCTCGAAACGGTCGAGTCTTCGAAGACCCCGCTACAACAAAATCTCGACCGGCTTGGAACTTGGCTCGCTCGCGCGGCGCTTGGGATCGTTGCGGTGATCGTCGTACTGGGCATCTTCCGCGGCCAACCGTGGGTCGAGATGTTCGTTTTCGGCATCGCGCTCGCCGTCGCCGTCGTTCCGGAGGCGCTGCCGGCGGTCGTTACGATCTCGCTCGCGATCGGCGTTCAGCGAATGGCGCGCCGCAACGCGCTGATGCGCAAACTCCCGGCCGTTGAGACACTCGGGAGCACGTCCGTGATCTGTACCGACAAGACCGGAACCTTGACCCGCGACGAGATGACCGTGCGAAAGATCTGGTCCGCGGGCGAAACGTTTGAAGTCGCGGGCGCCGGCTACGAACCGGTCGGGGAATTCTCTTCGGCTGGGAATAAATGTCAGCCGCCGACGGGTTTGACCGAAATGTTGTCGGCCGCGGTCCTCGCATCCGACGCGCGGATCGAGTATGACCGGACCGAGAAAATCTGGCGTGCGAAGGGTGACCCGACGGAAGCTGCGTTGATCGTTGCGGCGCAGAAAGCGGGCCTCAGCCGGGGCGACCTCGAAGAGGACTTCCGTCGGATCGCCGAGATCCCGTTCACGTCCGAAACGAAGAGAATGACGACGCTCAACGTCGGTCCGAATGGGAAGATCATCTTCGCGAAAGGCGCGCCCGAGATCATTGTCGTTTCCTGTTCGATGGTCGCGACCGCCGACGGCGAACGGGAGATGGAACCGTCGGATGCCGAGGAGATTCTCGAAACCGCGAGAACATTCGCCGAGGGCGCGCTCAGGGTTCTTGCGGTCGCGCGAAAGAAGGATTCCGCCCTGACCGAAGACGAGTTTGAAATGACCTTTCTCGGTCTTGTCGGAATGATCGATCCACCACGTCCCGAAGCGCGCGATGCGATCGAGACCTGCAAAAGAGCGGGAATTCGAACGGTGCTGATCACCGGCGATCACCCTTTAACGGCCGGTGCCGTCGCTCGCGAAATCGGCCTTCTGCAGTCGGGCCGAATCGTTACGGGAAGGGAATTGGACGCGATGGATGACGAGGTGTTTGCGGGCGAGGTCGAGAACATTGAAGTGTACGCCCGTGTTTCACCCGCACATAAACTCCGTGTCGTGACCGCATTGCAGGCAAAAGACCATATCGTCGCGATGACCGGCGACGGGGTCAACGATGCGCCCGCACTGAAAAAGGCGGACATCGGGATCGCGATGGGTATCACCGGCACTGACGTCACGAAAGAAGCGGCGGCGATGACTTTGACGGACGACAACTTTGCGTCGATCGTCGCCGCAGTTGAGGAAGGTCGAGGCATTTTCGGGAATATCAAAAAGTACTTGATGTATCTTCTTTCGTGCAACATCGGTGAGATCGGCTTGATGGCCGGCGCTTCCCTCGTCGGATTGCCATTGCCGCTGACCGCGGTCCAACTGCTTTACGTAAACCTCGCGACCGACGGATTGCCGGCGCTCGCGCTCGCGGTCGACCCTCCCGAACCCGATCTGATGAGCCGCAAGCCGCGCGATCCGCATCGGGGAATATTCACGCGTCCCGTCGTGACGCTGATGCTCGTCGGCGGCGTTTGGTCGGCGGCGGTCAATATGTTCGTGTTTTGGTGGGCGCTTACACAAGGCAGAACGCAGGCGGAAGCGATGACGATGACCTTCGTGACGCTTGTTGTGATCCAGTTCATCAACGCCTACAACTTCCGTTCGGACCGTCTTTCGATCCTGACCCGGCCGTTCGCGAACAAATGGCTTAACATTGCGATCAGTTGGGAAATGCTGCTCCTGATGGCGGTGCTTTATGTGCCGTTTCTGCAGATCCCGTTCGGCACGTTCGATCTGCCGGCGACGGATTGGATTTTTATTCTTGGCGCGTCGGCAACCATCGTGCCCGTTCTCGAAGCGTCGAAATGGATGGAGCGGCGCGGCTGGTTCGGCTCGGTGGCTTAGGCTTCCGAAAAAGTTAACCTCGCACGCCCCGCTGCGGCATTGAAATTCGTGCCGGGAGGCATATGATGGAGATAGAGGCCGGTCCGGGCAAAAGCAACGCCGTCAAATAGTTGTCGCGTTTGAACCGGGCTTCCGTCGATCGATGAACTTGGAGGTCTTCCGTGAATGACAGTAACTCTGCCCAGCTAGCCCGGCGGGATGTCCGTGCCGATGTCGAAGAAGTTCTTTCGGAACTCTCGGCGATTCGTGCCGAAATGGTCGCGGGGACACCCTCGCTTAATCGCCGCCTCAGCGAAATTCATCCCAATTATCGCCGAAGCGCAACGAATCTGCTTCAATACCTCGCCCTTCGTCGCCACGACATACGCCCTTTGCAGTTGAAACTTGCGGCCCTTGGCTTGTCGTCGCTCGGTCGGGCCGAATCGCACGTCCTCGCGACCGTCGATGCGGTCATCAACGCCCTCTCAACGCTCGCCGGACGGCCTCCGTCGGACGCGCCCGCGACTGCGGATTCGATCGATTTTGATGAAGGCCGCAGGCTCCTTATCGAACATACTGGACAACTTCTCGGACACGCGACGCCGGACCGATCCGTTCGGATAATGGTCACGATGCCAACCGAGGCGGCGACCGATTTCCTTCTGGTCAACAAACTGCTTGAGCGCGGAATGAACTGTATGAGGATCAACTGCGCGCACGACGATTCCGAAACCTGGCAGCGAATGATCGATCATCTCAGGCAAGCCGAAGAATCGCTGGGACGAAGCTGCGCGGTGGTGATGGATCTGGCGGGTCCGAAACTCCGGACCGGACCGGTTGAGCCAGGAGAGACGGTGGTCAAGATCCGGCCCGGCCGTTCCGCATTCGGACAGGTCGTGACGCCCGCGCGTGTTTGGCTGACGGCCGAAGCGTTGCCGAATGCCGCGCCTTCACAAGCCGATGCAATACTGCCGCTTCCGGCTGAATGGATCGAAGGACTCCGCACCGGGGACAAACTCAGATTGACCGATGTCCGCGGCGCGAAGCGAACGCTGATTGTCGCCGACCCCGGTACCGACGGTTGCTGGGCCGAAGCGTTCCGCACGATGTACATCGTGCCCGGAACCGCGATCGAGTGTCGTCGATACAAGAAAGCGGGAATCAAGTCAAAGGCAAGGGTCGGCGATTTCGCGCCCGCGGAGGGCGTGCTGACGCTTCATATGGGCGACGAGTTCATCATTACGCGCGACGAATTCCCGGGTCGGACGGCGACCTTTGACAGCGTCGGGCGGATCTTGACGCCGTCGACGATCGGATGCACGATTCCGGATGTTTTCGACGACGTTCGCCCCGGAGAACCGATCTGGTTCGACGACGGCAAGATCGGCGGAACCATCGAACGCGTCGAGGACGACCGCGTCATCGTTCGCATTGTGCAGGCGCGTCCAAGCGGAGAAAAGCTTCGTGGGGACAAAGGCATCAATCTGCCCGAGAGTCGCTTGCGCCTTTCGGCGATGACCGCGCAGGACGTCAAAGATCTGGAATTCGTGGCGAAGAATGCCGATGTTGTCGAACTCTCGTTCGCCAACAGTGCCCGCGACGTTGCGTTGCTGCAAAGGTATCTCAAGCGGGCCGGCGGCAAAAATCCGGCGATCGTCCTCAAGATCGAGACGCGCCGCGGTTTTGAAAATCTGCCGGATATGCTGCTCACCGCGATGCGTTCGCCGTGCTGCGGCGTGATGATCGCGCGCGGCGATCTCGCGGTCGAATGCGGATTTGAACGGCTCGCCGAAGTTCAGGAAGAGATCCTTTGGATTTGCGAGGCGGCGCATGTTCCGGTCATCTGGGCGACGCAGGTGCTCGAAAACCTCGCAAAGGACGGCATTCCGTCACGCGCGGAAATCACCGACGCGGCGATGGGCGACCGCGCGGAATGCGTGATGCTCAACAAGGGTCCGCACGTTCTCGATGCGGTCGAGGTTCTCGATCATATTCTGCGCCGGATGCAGTCACACCAAACGAAGAAGCGCGCAATGCTTCGCGAGTTGCGTCTGGCCCACGTTCTCAAGGGCCGATGAATCTTCACCACCTTCGGCGTTCAGCGCGTTCGTGGCGATGAATTGAAAGACGACGCTCGATGTGCTGATCGCACTTGAACGATTGGGCGTTCTGTTGCATCATAGGACGGTCAGAAATCAAAATAAGGAGACCCCCTATGAGCGAAAGTTTAGTAATTGAGAACCAGAAGATGATTATGGAGAATCAGGCGACTATCCAGGACAACCAAGCGGCGATCATCTCGAACCAGGACGATATCAAGCGCAACCAAGCCAAACTCGACCAGATCATCGAGAATCAGGAGCGAATCTTGAAGAACCAGGAAGCGATCCTCGCGAAATAGGTTATTGAGGATTTGAATGCCAAATGCGCGCGGCCGTTCCGGCCGGGCGTTTTTTTTTGATTCGATCACGCCGATTTTTTGCAACCCGGCTCGCCAACGTTGAGGAATCCATTTTCCTGCCAAACACGCCAAAATCGCGAAAAATGATTCTTTGACTTTTTCCCGTGTTTCTTGTGTTTCGCGTGATCAGCCAACCGGAAATGCGCAATTCAAGTCAGGTGGCCCGGCGGCGCTCCAGGACGCGCAGTTTGCGGCGCCAGTCCTCGGCAAGATTGAAACGATGGATCTCGATCTCGCGCGAGACCAATGACGCCGAAAAGTCGAAATCCCTATGAAAGGCAAGCGTCGGCGCGACGAGATAGCAGATCGTCGGCGCATCGGCGATCTCGAGATCACCAAACAAACGCGCGTCCCGGAGCTTGCCGCTTCTTCGGATGCGCTCGATCTTGCGCCAGTAATCGACGGTTTGAAAGATCATCTCGCGGTCAGGTTCGACCTTCAGTTCGATGATCACGAGCCTTCCGTCTTTGCGCAGCGCGAGCAGATCGATCTTGTCGCGCTCGGCGCGAAACTGATGATATAGCGGCGAGAGTATGAGGTTCGCGTCGAGGAGATGAATGTTTCGCCGAAGGATCGCTTCGAGCCACGCCTCGGGGGCGGTTTGATAGAGCGTATGCCGCCGATTCGGCGAATTGTAGGAACGAAACTCGCGAAATTCTTCGATCAGCGTCGCGAGTTCGGCGATGTTCGTTTCCGTCAGCGGTCGCCGTACCTTCTCGAGACCGAACCAACAGCGTTCGACGCCCATCAGGCGTCTGACGCGCGCGAACGCGAGTCCCTGATAACGGATCGTTTCGCCTTGTCTCGCGAACACCGAATCGATCTCCGCCGGCGCAAGCTCGATCAAACGCCGGGACGTTTCCGACGGCACGGTGACGGCCGGAACGCGAACCTCGGGGACTTTGCCCGTCCAAAGTTCGTTTGTATCGAGCGGTTCAAGTTCGTTGAACGGTACTTCGTCACCGATCTCGACGAGCGAAACGCGCCGTTTCCAATCGTCGCGAAGCAGAGCGTGAAGTTTATGAAGCTGTCGCGCGACGCGCTTCTCGGCGAGAATGACGATCGAACGCACCGGATTCCTTTTGCGCCTTTCGAGTTTGGCGAGCCAAAAGCAGGCCGCCGAAAGCAAGAATTCGGGCGTCAATGTGCCGGAAACGTCCGAGATCGCGGCTACCCGCGTCGCAAGCCGGTCGAAGATGATCTGCGCGAACCGGCCGTTCTCGCGATTGAGTTCAACGCGGACCAGTTTGGTGCGCGGCACATTTTCCCGAAGCAAGGCCGCGACGCGATTCGCCCGTTCAAGCCGTGCGATTTCTACCGTTGCCTGCAGTTCGCCGAACGATGCGCGCCGAACGATGCGCACGCGGGTCGTTTCCCGGCCGAAGTCGCGCGACAACGAAAGATGGATTTCGGCGTCGCGCATTTCGATCGCGGTCACGCGCCACGTTCGGAAACCGCCGTTGCCGGGAAAGCCGATGAGCGTGCGACCGCGTTCGACTTCGATCTCGACCTCGGAATTTTGGAGCGAAAAGCTACGGCCGTCGGCGGTTACGATGATCCATTCACGGTGCGCGTCGAGGCACCGCGTGAGCAGTTGGTGAAGTTCATCCATAAGGTTGTGAGTGGCGGCGGTCTTACTACCAGCCGTATCTTTCTTCGAAAAACTTGATCATATTCTCCGACCACATTTGGTAGCCGAATTCCGACGGGTGAATTCCGTCGGCGAAAAAACCTTCGGGTGCGAAGGTCGGTTGGTGATAATAGTAAACGCGTTCAAGTCCGGCGGTGAAATCGCGGGCATTTGCATCGTGAAGCGCCGAGAGGTAACCGAGCACGGATCGAAGCGGGTCGGGCAAAACGGGCGAAAGCCTTATGGCCGGCGCGTTGGTGATGAAGAACGTCGCCCGCGGACTTTTTTCACGCAGTATGCCGATGAGCCGCGTCATATCGCGGCGCGTCTCGCGCGGGCTTCGAAGTTTAAGTACTTCGTTTCCGCAAAGCGCGAGCAGAATGTAGTCGAACTCGATTTCCGGAATCTGCGGAACGAGTTCGACGATTGTTTCTCCGACCGTGATTCCGCTTCGGCCGACGACCGTCCAATCGACCGGTTGACCGACCTTTTCGCTTAACGATCGGGAAAAATGTCCGGAAAGCGCGTTGTCGTGCGTGCTCGCACCGACGCCCGCGGCGGTCGATTCGCCAAGCACCAAAAGCCTGGCCGGAGAATCGCCGTCGCCCGTGCGTCCGGTCGTCGGACCCGAAGCGTCGGGCAACCGTCCGATCTTTCGCCGCATATACTGCCCCTGAAGGTACAGAAACGGCATCAACGGTAAAAGGGCCGTTCCACCAACGATGTAAATGCTCTGCAACCTAAAGAGACTCATTTGGAACCGCGGTCGTGTGATAAAATCCAGGCGTTGTCGCCGATGTTGAGGTCATATCTTATCAAAATTCTAGCCGTTGTCGCGATATCGAGCGCGGTTCTTGCGGGCTGCGCACGCGAACGCTCCATCGAAACCGGCGAGCGGCCGGCGTTCGATCCGCCATCGAACCGAATACCTTTTTCGACGCGGGAGCCGGATAACTTTCAGGCCGAACTTGTTGTCACCGCAGATGAATCCGTGCGGACGACGTTTTTCGCGAGATCGGGCGAGAAACGCCGGGTCGAATTCGATTTCGGCAAGCGTTCGCGGATCGCCCGCATCGTGAATGGAAAAACATATCTCGTTTTGCCCGAGCGTTCGAAATTCGCCGAACTTTCGGTCGGTGCATTTTCAACCGACGAGTTGTCCGCGTTTCTGACCACCCGCTGGCTGAGCGAGAGTCCCGACACGACCTTCGAAAAGCTCGAAACGGTTGAAGGCCTTACACGATACCGCGCGAAATTTGGCGAATCTCAGCTTGCGGAGGCGGTGATATCCGTTGATGATCGCAACGGAATGCCGGTCCGCCAGGAATTCTACTCGATCACCGACGGAACTCCGACGCTGACGATGACCGTTGAAATGCGGAACTTCAAACTCGGGGCCGATGATTCGTTGTTCGACGTTCCAAACGGATTCGCGCGGGTCGAGTCGTCCGATTTGCTTAAACTGAAACGCGGGCTGGAAAACGAAAATGAGTGAATTCGATCTGAGCGAAGAGCGCCGCGCACGCGTCTTCGAGGTTTTCAAAACGGTTCCCTACGCACGGCATCTGGGACTTGAACTCGTCGGCCTCGGTCCCGGCGAAGCAACGGTCAAACTCGCCGTGCGCGATGAATTTCGACAACTCTATGGCCTGCTCCACGGCGGCGCGACCGCTTCACTGATCGATACCGCGACGGCGATGGCGATCATCGGCGCTTTTGGTGAAGACGAGCCGACAACGACGATCGACCTCAACGTTCAGTACCTGCGTCCCGCCGTCGACGGCGAGATCTTCTGCACGGCAAAGATAATCCGGGCCGGGAAGCGGATCATCTTTCTTTCGGCGGAAGTCATCGACGATCAAAACCGGATCGTCGCAACCGCGCTTTCGACTTACACCAAGGTTTAGGATCGGATCGTAAAGTCCGTCCACGCCCCGCGCGCGACGCTTTGCGCTCGATTCCGTTTACGAACCAAACGAATAAAAGTGAATGCCGTAGTAAAGAATGAAGATCATAACGAACGCAAGAAAATAGAGGCCGGTCATAAAATATGCTTCGGTGAACAGTGATTTATCCGGCAAAACCAACATATTCCGGGCATCGGTCGGCCCGCGCACGATCAGCACCCAGAGGATCGCGACGATCATCATATGGCCGACCGCGTCGAGCATTCCGAATTCGAACACCGCGAGCACGAAAACCGACATAAAACCGAGCGAGATCAACCGTCCGACAACCGAAACCGCGCCGAGCAGAATGAAAGTCACAAAGAACTCGATGAAACCCGAGACCTTCATAAACGTCGGCGGCGACATCCCCATCAACATATGCGGCTTGTCGGCCAGAACCTCGATCGTCCAGTGCGAGTAGGCGAATTTCTCGACCGCCGCCCAGATCAGCGTCAAACCGGTGCTGGCAAACAAGACGATAAACCCCGATTTGAGCAGTCCTTTGACCTTTGTCTGCGAGACCGTCAGGTAATAGCCGATTCCGAGGAAGATCATATAGTCGAGGATATGAAAAACCCCGTAGTTGACCGCGCCGGCGATGTACAGTATGAAGATCCCGATGCCGGTGATAAAAACCGTATGACGTGAGATAACCGCGAACGCCATTACCAAATGCAGCCACGGCACCCACGCGGCGTTTGTTTTCAGTTCAGGCGTCAGGAAAAAACTCGGTCCAACGCCGAGCGCCCACCAATTGAAAAGCGCGAAGAAAAAAATCCCGGCCGCCGCGCGCATAATATAATTCGCAGCGTTGTCGAAAAGCTTCAATTTCTTGTCGAACTCGGAAAGAATTCCTTCCTCGTAAATGTACCGGTCCGCCAGAAAGAACAGGTAGCACGCGGCGACCGACACCAAAAACATCTTGACGAACGTGCCGTCGATGACTTCGCCGATCGGTGTCGGCGGTTTCGTCACGTCATAGTCGAAAAACCACTTGACGTGCGCCTCGGCGGCGACGGCCGACACGGCAAACAGCAAACCGAGCAGTGGAAACGATGTTTTCCGTTGAAGTGTCATTGCGCGCCTCCTTAAGTTCTAACTCTTTCCTTTTTTGGTGGTGAACGGCCAGTCGGACGCGAGCGGTGAGTTGATCTTGACCCTGATACCGAGATAATCCCGGAAAACGCCCTGCAAATTGCCCACCTGTGCGATCTCGTTGCGCCGCATATACTCGTTGCGGCCGCCGTGGAGCGTCGGCGTGATCAGGAAGAAAACACGTTCGGTCTTCTCGACCGCGTTCGAACCGTTGACCTTCGGATCACTCAGATCGACGAGGTAGTTCCCCTCATCGAAGTTTCGGACGTGACATTGAATGCAGGTCATTCCGCGCTCTTCGAAGAGCCGGCGGCGCGCATCGCGAAAGCTGTTTTCGGCAAAACGAAATCCGGACTGAACCTCGAACCGATTGAGCGTCGTGTCGATATTGCTGCGCTTCACCGTTCCATCCGGCATCTCCATCGGGATCGCGATATTGCCCTTGTCGTCGTCATCGATCAGATGATCCCAACCCTTGATGAACTCTGCGCTCGCCGCATCGGTCGCGGGCGGCGGGACCGGACGGTACGCGGTTCCTTCTTTGTTGGGTTTGATCGACGCCGCGAAACCGTCGATGAACGGACTCGTAAATGCGAGCACTTTCTTGCCGTCTCGCATCACGGGATTAACTTTCATCGCCCCGAGCGCCCAACCGTCGCCGTTCAGATAATTGCCGTTCGCATCGTAAGTGTTGCCGCCGCCGAGCCTTGAATTATGCGGCATTGCGGCGATGTTCGCTCGCATCATCGAATCGTTCGGGTCGTTGTAGGTCACGACCTTGGTGATGAAATCCGCCAAAGCCTCGCCGTATTTCGCCTTGTCGTTGGCGACGAACGGCTTCATCGCCTCGCCGTCGAAGAACGCCTCGTGAAATAGCTTCGCGAATTGGGTGTTGTTTTTCTGCCGGAGTTCGTCGGGCCGTCCCGCGTCCTTCCCGCGAACGATGCGCATTCGCGGCATCAGATACGCTTGTTCCGGAGCCTTGATATTGAAATAGACGAGCCGCAGTTCGAAGACCTTTTTGTTGACACGCGGCCTGACCGCGATCAGTTTCCAATGTTCGGCGTTCCATTCGGGATTGTAGCTTGGACTGTCAGGGTCGAGCGTCGGGTTCCTGTGCAAAACCGCGAGTTCCTTCATCGAATCGCGGAATAGCTTTTCGCCGGTCGTCGGACCGATTTCGCTGCCGGGCTTGATCTGCTTGTCGGCTTCGATCTCGGCGATCCGCTGGAAAAGATTGACGAGGTTCCACTTCTGATTCGCCGCGACCAGACGGGCCGGATCGATGACGGTCACAAACGCGTCAACTTCAAGCGGCGCGGGCGGCATATTCAGCAGTTTCACGGGCCGTTTCACGATCTTGACGTTGAATTCCTTGGTGAACGAGCGCGTTTGCCGGGATTTGTCGCGCGGGATCTCGGTGACCTTGACGACGAACTTGCCCGTTTTGCCGTCGCTTTTTTGCGGCGTCCAGTCAACCGTCAGCGTGTTCTGGTTGAACTTTGCCGATTTGGGTTTCGCGACAAGTTCGGTGCGCACGAGATCGCCTTCCTCGTCGATGACCTCGAGGCCGAAAAACCAGCGCTGGCCGAGCCCGATCTCCTTGTGACGGAAGTCCATAAGTTCAGGCAACTCGTTCGCATCGGCGCTTGGTGCCGATGCACTCTCGGTTCCGGCTGAAACCGGGAGTACGCTGCGGTCGGACAAAACGGCGGTCAGGAAAGCGATCGAAATGAGAACGATCGCGATTTTCATCAATTTTGTTGATTTCATAATCGAAAACCAGCGGACGAGCAATTCAGGCGCTATTCTGGCAAAAGTACGGTCGATTTGCAATACCGGGCCATTTTGCAGTTTGTAACGGCAATGGCTGCGATGCACACCGCAAGATAGTCATTTCCCCGGGATTTTCCTGACTCACAGCTCGCATCTCATAGCTCATAGCCCATAGCTCATAGCTCGAATCTGACAATCGGCGGAGTCAAACGAATCCGGTGCCAGTATCCGTGAGCAAGACGAAGATCGATACGATCATTACGCGCATCATGAATCGGCCGCGAGTTTGGCACCGACGCCTGTCGGGAAAGAGCGTTCTTGACATTCAAACCGAAGGGGCGTAGAAAACTATTAGAAGGCAACGTCGGTTAGATTCACTTGTTCTGAAGTTTGCGGTTTAGAGAGCAGAAGCTCCTTTTTGAGGGAGGCCGAAAGTGCGAAATCTTCCAAATACTGAAACCCTCGCGGACGAGAGTCGTCCGATTCCAGCCGAGCAGCCGAGCAGCCGAGCAGCCGAGCAGCCGAGCAGCCGAGCAGCCATTCCATAGAGCCAACTGTAATCAATTTGAAATTCAACCGCGCCGCGATAAGATTCGCGGCTTTTTTGTTTGCGCGCAATCGCGCGGTCGCGCCGCGTGGCCCAAATGATGCCCTACGCGAAAGGAAGGAAATATGTCACAGAAATCCAAGTCCGAAATCACCGATCAAACATTCGACATCAAACGCCCCAATTGGTTATTCCTGTTGATCACCGCCGTCGTCGCGCTTGGAGTGTTCGGGACGGGGATGAGCTTTCTCGAACAATCGGCGAAGGACGAGATGCTCGCCCGCCGGAAGAATCAGAACTATCAGCCAACGCTTCTCGGGCGCGTCAATCCGTTCCTTCCCGACCCGACGCCGACTCCGCAGCTTTCGAAAGAATATTTGTATGCAGGTTCGCGGCTTTTAGCCGTTGAAGACGCAAATGCCAACGCCGCGCCGCCGGCGGATCTCGCCGTCTGGCGGCCCTTAAGCGGCGTCTGGTGGGTCTTGGGATCAAACCAGCAGACGACGTCGCAGCAATGGGGACTCCCGGCCGACAAGCCTGTTCCGGGAGACTATGACGGCGACGGCAAGACGGATTTCGCGATCTGGCGAAACGGCGACTGGTGGATCATGCGCAGTTCCGACAGTTCGAGCTATATGATCTCGCTCGGCGCGTCCGGCGACCGTCCGGCGCAGGCCGATTTCGACGGCGACGGCCGGACCGACCCTGCGGTTTATCACGAGGACGGCGCGAACGGCGTCTGGAAGATCCTGCTGAGCACGACGAATCAGGTTTACGAGCAGCAATACGGACTGTTTGACGACAAACCCGCGCCCGCCGATTACGACGGCGACGGCCGCGCCGATCTCGCCGTCCGTCGGGAGTCGAACAACACCTTCTACTCGCGCAACAGCAGCAATGGCCAAACCCAATCGGCGGTAATCGGAACCGACGACGACCTGCCCGTCCCGTCGGACTACGACGGCGACGGCCGCGCCGACTACGCGCTCTTCCGGCCCTCCGACACGAAATGGTACATCCGCGAAAGTTCGACCGGGACGGTCACCCAAACCCAATGGGGTATCTCCGGAGACAAGCTTGTCCAGAACGACTACGACGGCGACGGCAAAACCGACCTCGCCGTCTGGCGAGAATCGACCGGCACCTGGTACATCCGCCAGTCGGCGACCAACGGCTCGCTTCGCCAGCAGCAGTTCGGAGTCTTGGGTGACATCCCGGTCCCGGCCTTCTACCGGAGGTAGCGCCGGATCACAAGGAGTCGTCAATCACCCATCGGACATTCACCCAGGGACCTGAAATGAGGTAAAGAAAATGAAACGGATCATTCACAGCGGCGTCGTCAATTTCCTATCCATTGCTCTTCTTGCGATTCTCGCATCACAAACCGCACTCGCACAGCAGGTTCCGATGAAAGCCAATGATACAAAGAGTACGGTCAACATTAGCGAGTATGAAAAGATCGGGCTGTCAAACGGTTCCTTCAGCTTCAATATTCCGCTTGCCACACTCGGCGGTCGCGGCGTCGGCAACGGATTCTCGTACAACGTCGAGACAAAATGGAGACGCGACGAGGTCATCGCCGGATACACCGGCGCGAATCCGACCATACAAGAGCGGATCGATCCCGACCCCTATGCCCTGCGAGGCGTGTTTCCGAGTCTTGGCGGATACCTGGTCGCGAACACGAAGGCCGTGGACACGGAGGACATCGGGCTGTGCTCGAACGAAACCACGATCCGCGCCGCGCGAAAGGAGTTCCGAATGAACTTCACCGGCTTCGGTGGATCGAGTTTTTCGTTTATCAGCACTCAGAACGACGGCGAAGACATATATTTCAGCGGACACTCCTGTTCGGTTCAATACCAGTCGATCGGCACGGTGTTCATCGCGACCGACGGTAGCGGCACGAAATTCATCGCCGACTCCAACATCCTTGTCAGTGACGACCCGGCCGGCGAGGGAAACGGCCCGAACATCTATCCTTCGGGAGATTTGAAGCTACCGAACGGCACGACATACCGCGTCGACGGCGGACTTGTCTCGGCGATCATTGACAGGAACGGGAACAGGACCACGCTGACGAATACCGGATTCCAGGCCGACATCCGCGAGAACCGCGTGACGAAGATCACCGACGCGCTCAACCGCGAGATCCAGACCTCAAGCGACGCGAATTTTACCTACGTCAACTATAAGGGATTCGGCGGAGCGGACCGGTCGGTGAAGATTTCGAACTACTCGGCCGCCGCTTCGTCCGTTATGCTGAACACGCTTTTCACCTGGATTCCGTCGAATCATCCGTGGAACCGATCGGTCGGCTGCGGTTACAGCAACTATATCGAATTGCCCGACACAAGGCGCTACACATTCACCTACAACTGTTACGGTGAGATTTCCCGTGTTGAACTTCCGACAGGAGGCGCCGTCGAATACGACCACGCGACGGTAAGTCCCGGAACGTATGGATCGATGGAGCGGCGGATCACCGAACGCCGCGTAATGTCTGACGGAACAAACGTCGACAATAAACCGCAGTATCTCTATTCAAGCTCGGTGCCGACCGACGCTTACACGGGGCAGACGCTGCCAGACCAGCGAATCACGACCGTGAAGCTGATCGACAACCAGAACGTGACACGTTCCGTCTCCAAGAGCTACTTCCACGGCTGCATTCAGGACGGCTGGAACTGCATCGTCCCGATGTCGACGTGGGGCACGGGATACGAATCAGCGCAGAAGTTGCTCGACGGCATGCCGTTCAAGTCGGAAACCTACGCATCGGACGGAACGACGCTGCTCCGCAAAACCGAAACGACATACGAGTCTCGCGCCCGCGCGGTCTGGCAGAACGGCGGCAACCCGCCGTACAAGGATTACCGGGCTGCAACCGTTGCGAGTACGCTCGCCGACAGCGGGCAGGTCAGCCAGGTCATCTACGGCTATCACCAGACAGCCGATTTCAACCTTCTGGTCGATACCCATGAATACGATTACGGGTCGGGCCAGCCAGGAGCATTCGTCAGGCGAACGCACACCGATTTCGAAAGATCGGCAACGTACGCGCAGAACGGCGTCAATCTGCTGAACCTTCCGACAGAAACCTGGGTTTCGAGCGACGGCAACGGTCAGGTCAAGGTATCGCGAACGAAATACGAATACGACAACTACAGTCCCGATCAGCAACACGCCGCCCTTGTCGACCGGGCGAACATCACCGGTAGGGCGGCCGGCTACGGCACGGGCTTTACGGCTCGGGGCAACGTCACGAAGGTCACGAGCTACGCGGACGCCCAGAATCAGACGGGCGCCGTCCCCGTTCACACGCAGTACGATATCGCCGGAAATCCGGTCAAGACGATCGACGGCAAGGGCTGTGAGTCGACCATCTGGTACACCGACAACTTCGGCGCGCCGAACGCGGAGGCAAAGAGCCCGACGACGCCCGGCCCGCTTCCGAACCTTTTTACGTACGCGTTCGCGACGAGCGCCACGAATTGCGCGGGTTACACGACCTATGCGCAGTTCGACTATTACACCGGAGCGGCGGTCGATACCGAGGACATCATCGGCGCCGTGAAATCCACCTACTCCAACGATCCTCTTGACCGGCCGACACAGGTAATTTCGGCCGCGAACCACGACGACTACAAAGCGCGGACAACGGTCGCCTATAACGATTCCCAGCGAATGGTCACTGTTACCACAGACTCGAAATCGTTTGGCGACAATCTGATCAAATCGCAGGCGATTTACGACGGTCTCGGACGAACGATCGAAACCCGCGATTACGAGAACTCGACCGATTACGTCAAGGCGCTCCAGGAGTACGACGCTTTGGGCCGCGCTTACCGTTCGTCGAATCCGTTCCGCGCCGATCTCGGCGAAACCGCGCAATGGACGACGACGCAGTTTGACGATCTCGGCCGCGTCACCGAGGTCACGACGCCCGACAACGCAAAGGTCACGCGTCGGTACTACGGCAGCAGCGTCCGCGTCTTCGATCAGGCGGACCGCAGCCGCGCCGGAGTTTCGGACGCGCTCGGGCGTCTCGTCAAAGTCGTCGAATATGACAACGGCACCGATCTTGAAACGCTCTTCACTTACGATGTTGTCGGACGCCTCCGCAAAACAATTCAGGGATCACAGACACGGTTTTTCCTGTATGATGATCTCGGGCGGCTTATCCGCGCCAAGCAGACGGAGCAACAGGTGAATACGAGCCTTAACATCACCGATCCCGTAACCGGCAACAGCGGCTGGGCCGTCCGGTTTGACTACGACAACAACGGGAACATCGTCTCGACGACCGACTCCCGCGGCGTGACGACGGCCGGAACCTACGACAACATAAATCGCCTGACGTTCCGCGATTATTCGGATTCGACGCCCGACGTGACGTTCACCTACGACGATCCGAACATCCCCAATTCGAAAAGCAAACTAACCAAGGTGTCTTCTTCCGTTTCCGAAACACGCTTCACGGCGTTCGACGATCTCGGCCGCATCAAGAGCTCGAACCAGATCATCGACGGGGCAACGTATTCGTTTCCCGACTATTCCTATGATTTGTCCGGCGCGCTCGTCTCGCAGACATATCCGTCGGGCCGGGTCGTGCGGGCCGAAACCGACAACATCGGAAGGCTTTCAAAAGTGACGAGCCAGATGCCGAATCAGATGGAACGAACGATGCTCAGCCATGTCTCTTACACGTCATTCGGCGCGGTCAGCAGCAGCAAACTCGGCAACGGACGTTGGGAAACGATGGAGTATGACGCCAAACGCCTGCAGATGAAGCGGATCTCGCTCGGCGGTTCGATCGCGGATTCAAGTCTGTTAAGGCTCGATTTCAACTACGGGACGACGACAAGCAATTCAAGCGACAACAACGGATCGCTGCGCAAACAGACGATCACGCTCCCGGGCATCGCTCCGATCGAACAGGATTACAGCTACGACGCGCTTAACCGGATCGACGTTGCGACCGAAACCGTCGATTCGACCGTCAAGTGGCGGCAGGATTTCGACTACGACCGCTTCGGAAACCGGACGTTCAACGCCGCGAATACGACCACCTTGCCGGCAAACAACGCGATCCATAATCCGCAGGTCAATCCGGCGGACAACAAGTTTTACATCGCGGACGGCTACCTATATGATTCCGAAGGGAACCTTACTTCGAATCCGGAGGGCAAGACTTTCACCTACAATGCCGAAAACAAGCAGACGCAAGTTTACGATTCGGTCACCCAGACGACAGCCAATTATGTTTACGACGGTGGCGGAAAACGCGTGAAGAAGACCGTCGGAAATCAGGACACTTACTTTGTTTACGACGCGTTCGGAAAACTCGCAGCGGAATACACGACAAACCAGACGATCACGACCGAAGGCGCGAAGTTTCTGACCGCCGACCTTGTCGGAAGCCCGCGCGCGACGACGAACAATCTAGGGCAGATCGCGTCACGCCACGACTACATGCCATTCGGCGAGGAGATCGCCGCAACCGTCGCGAACCGCAATCAGGTCACTGGATTCACCGTCAACGACCGCATCCGCCAGCAGTTCACGGGCTACGAACGCGATGGCGAATCGGGATTGGACTTCGCCCAGAACCGCTACTTCGCCGCCAAACACGGCCGATTCACATCGGTCGATCCCCTCGCCGCATCGGCCAGCGCCAAGAATCCGCAGACGTTCAACCGATACAGTTATGCCTTGAACTCGCCGTACAAATTCACGGATCCCTTGGGACTCGCGGCAACCCTGCATTGCTGGGGGAACATGTGCAACACTTACGACGCGGATGAGCAGGCGGCACAAGGGGAACAGGAAGAAAAAGACAAGGGCGAACCCGGGATACCGTCTCCTCCAAAATGGAGATTCCGATGGGAGTCTGAACAGGACTCAGGGTTTGTCTCTAGAAGCGGTACGAGCATAACGAGAACCGAAAAGCCAACCGAGGAGCAGCAGGGAATCGTTGACGATCTCATCGGCAAGCAATGGAAGATATACTATCCGGCAGCGCGCGATGCGCTCGTTGCCGAACGAAATGGCACCAGCGAAGTTGAGTCACGAAGTCGAACGAAGTCAAGTTCCAGCGATGAAAAGATGGGGATCGAAGTTGGCGTTTCGAAGGAGCCTGGTGTTACATCGAAATCTGAGCAGGGTTCTAACAACGCAGTTTCGACCACCGAAAACGATCGGGTGGTTGGTCAATTGGCTCGACTAAATTCAACTGATCGGGCGGCAATTGATAACACGGCTTCAGCTGTCATTCAGCTTAGAGATTCGGGTGTCACAAATGCCGAATTCGTCGTTGCAAAGGCGAATTCTTATGTATTTGAGCAGGCAACGCGAATTGCGGGCGCGGCAGCCGACATCACGCCATTACCGCAACGGGCCGGACCTTTGCCAAAACTGTTCGTTCCAGTCGTACGAACAAACCACTAGGAGGATTTATTATGAGCGAGTTTTGGGTCTGGGATTCGAATAATCCCCGAAAAGGAATCGGGAGGACTATGCTTGTCCTAATTTGTTTGACTACTTGTTTTACTGGAATTGTAGCTGTTCTCTATCTTTGGCCTGGATCTGAGCCAATCCAAGTCCAGCCTGTCACGGTCCAGGAGAATCCACCTCCGGATCAGGTGGTTATTGCGTTTTGGAGGTACGCTCAATCAGGGATGGATGCTGAAGCTGAAAAATTGCGGGTAACAACGCCGGTGGGTGGCATCAAGACCGAATCGGTCGGTCCATCATGGCCGAGTATTATTCAAAATGGAAAGCTTCAACTCGAAGAGGTCGAAGTCTTGGAGATTGACCGTAAAGAGGCGATTGTTCGCGGGACAGTAAGGAGAAACGGTAAGGGCGGGATGTATTACATCCATAGAATGATTTTTCTTGACGAAAGGTGGCAGATTGAAGCGATTCACTTTTAGTTCGTATCAGCATTTCTGAAGGGTGTCTGGTCAGCGAACTGTTTCTAGGAAGATGAGGAGACATCGCATTCGTTAACGATTTGTCCGGCGCGCTTGTCGCACAGACATATCCCTCGGGCAGAAAGGTCGAGTTCGACTACAACCGCGATGGCGACATCTCAAGCATCTGGGGAACGACCGCCGCGGGACAGAACCGGCTTTATCTGAACGGGATAACCTACAACGCTGCCGGCCAGATGACCCGGCTGAGGCTCGGGAACGGCAAGTGGGAATCATCGCATTTTGGATTTGCGATTTTGGATTTGCGATTTGTCCGGATAGCTTGAACACCCAGAACAACGGATCGCTTCGAAGCCAGAAGATCACCTTCGCCGGGCTCACGACCGCTTATGATCAGACCTATACTTACGACGATCTCAATCGTCTGAAATCGGCCGAAGAGAAGATCGGAACCACCACGAACTGGAAACAGACGTTCGACGCCGCCAGCACGACGACCATATCGGTTTCAAACACGGTCACCAATCCTTCGGCAAGCACTTCGACGAACAGGCTCAACGGCCATACTTACGATCCCGCCGGAAACCTGACGGTCGATGCCGAGAACAGGCGTTTCGTCTACGACGCCGAAAACCATCAGACAAAGCTTTTCGGAACGGCGAACAACTCGGAAACGCCCGACGCCATTCTCACTACTCGTCCAAGTGATCCAAGACCAGGTATGAAAAAGGACCCTGACAAAGCTACTTCATTTCGAAATACGAGACGAAGGCAGGACTCAGTGAATTGGCTTGCTGCCGGATATGTCGCTTCTATCACGCATCGATGGATTGAGCGAATGTGGATCGAGGTGGATCGAGGTTCCCTAATCTCGTCTAGAATTCTTTTAGGAGAGCGAAGTTGTATGAAACTGAGACTATTGGTAGCGATTTTCGTTATTTGCGTTGGACATGTAGCGTCTGTGTCGGGACAGTCGAGACTTGATAAATTCTCTGTGAAGCAGATATTCTTAGAGACCGATCCCAATCCGCGCTTTGTGTGGCATTACGCAAACACAATTATTTCAATGCCAGAAGAAAGCAACGATAATGAAGTTTCGTGTCTGAAAACGGAACTAATGAACACGGGGCTTTTTAAGAGTATCGAATCAAGGCTCGAAAAATCTAGGACTTTCGATGGCTACAATTTGATCTTGAGCATCAAATACAAATCCGCCGACACAACCTATGCAGTGAGTAAGATTGCACTTGACGGTTTTGAGAGTGTCAACGTATCTAGATTTGAGGAGTTATTAGCCTCGGAGTGTTTGATTGGGAAATCACTTAATCTGAAGACCGGCTATCGGGATTTTGAAAATAGGATAATTGAACTCCTCAAAAAAAGTATCTCGGATGAAGAAGAGCGAGACGAATTCGAGTTCCCATTTTTCTCGCTTAAATTGAATGAAAATAATAATTTGGAAGTCATGGTGATGCCGAAGTTTGCTGGGTGCCCATCGGGATCATTATGAGATGATAGCCAGGAAAAGTGTATGGGTGGGCTAAGAGATACGACGACAACGCGACGCTTCGCGTTTACTATACAGATTCCAAGAGCCGGTCGGTGAAATCAAATCAGCGTCCCCCAACGAACCCGGCAGGACGCTGATGTATTTGCAGTACTTGCGGCTTGCCGCCCGGATGTGCGGAAAGGCTCGGCCTTTCCTTTCAATGTTACCGCAATCCTGCGGCTTTGCCGCAAATTTGCAACGGGCGGCGCAGCCGCGTGGACAGAAGGCCGACCCAGAAAGGCACAGCCTTTCCGCACATCCGGGCGGCAAAGCCGCATTGAGTGGCGTGGATTTAGGCGTCGCCCGCCCGCTGACGCAGGCGGTACTGACTTGCTGATCGTCGGGTTGGCGCGTTGCCGCGGCCACCCGAAAGTCCGAAATTCAGCGAATTTATCCACTTTTCAGACAGCCTCTTAAAATTCAAGGCATCGCTACGCGACTCGGATGGACGGATCGTCGAACCCCAGCAATCGAAAATCCAAAATCCAAATCCAAATTCCAAATTCCAAATTCCAAATTCCAAATTCCAAAATCCAAAATCCAAAATCCAAAATCCGAAATCGAAAATCCGAAATCGAAAATCCGAAATCGAAAATCCGAAATCGAAAATCCGAAATCGAAAATCCGAAATCGAAAATCCAAAATCCGAAATCGAAAATCCAAAATCTAAAATCTAAAATCCAAAAGGGCCGTGATACGCTCGGCAACTTTTTGTTACAATCGGATTTCGTCTGATGGAAGAATTCAAGAAATTCGCCCGATACTACCGACCTTATAAACTGCACTTCGTGTTCGGTGTTCTTTTCATCTTCCTTGGAATGCTCTTCGGGCTCTATGTTCCGTGGCTGATCGGCAGCGCAATCGACGATCTGCGGATCGGCGTTTACAACGAATCGCTGACTCTCGGACGGGTCAGCGCGCACATCGCCGTGATCCTTTTCGTGAGTTTGACGAGCGGCACTTTTCTTTTCTGGCAGCGCCGGCTTCTGATAAACGCCTCGCGGCACATCGAATACGATATGCGGCGCGATTTCTATGCGTCCCTGATCGTTCAGCCGCTCGAGTTTTTCCATAACAACCGCGTCGGCGACCTGATGGCGCGGGCGACGAACGATCTTTCGGCGGTCCGGCAGATCGTCGGACCGATGATCCTTTATTCGTGTCAGGCGATCTTCGCGCTTCTCATCATCCTGCCGATCCTCTTTGGTACGAGCGTCAAACTGACGCTGCTGATGCTTATTCCGATGCCGTTCGTTTCGTTGACGGTGAAGTATCTCGGCGGCCAGATACACGTCAGGTTCGAGAAGATTCAGGAGTATTTTTCGAGCATCACGGCCCGCGCGCAAGAGAATCTGACCGGCGTCCGCGTCATTCGCGCGTACGCGCAGGAAGCGTCGGAGATCGAACGTTTTCAGGAACTTAACCGCGAATACTCGGCGCAGAATCTGCGGCTGGTCAAGTTTTCGGCGGCGATGCGCCCGCTGCTCTACTTTTTCATCGGCCTCGGATTCGTGATCATCGTCGCGTTCGGCGTCCCGATGGCGATCCGCGGCGAGATCACCGCCGGCAACTTCACGTCGTACATTCTTTATCTGCAGCGGATGATCTGGTATCTCATCGCGCTCGGCTACGTCGTCAATCTTTATCAACGGGGAACCGCGAGCCTGAAACGCTTCAACGCGATCCTCGAGACGGAGCCGACGATCCGCGATTCCGAGGCGGCGCGCGAACATCCGCCGATCAAGGGCCGCATCGAGTTTCGGGATCTGACGTTCGCGTACAACGGAAAAAGCGTTCTCAAGAATATCGACCTGACCGTCGAGCAAGGCAAGACCGTGGCGCTTGTCGGCAAGACAGGCAGCGGAAAATCGACGCTCGTCAGTCTCGTCCCGCGCCTGATCGAAGCGCCGGAGGGTTCGATCCTGATCGACGGTGTCGCGATCGGCGATTACAGAATCGAGCAACTCCGAAGATCGATCGGATTCGTTCCGCAGGAAACATTCCTCTTCTCGGATACGATCGCCGAAAATATCTCGTTCGGGGTCGAAAGCGTTGGCAAGGATGACCTCGATCTCGAACCCCTGGATTCGAGGATCGCCCACGCGGCGACGGTTGCGGGCGTTGCGGACGACATCAAGCAGTTTCCGTACAAATATGAACAGCGCCTCGGCGAACGCGGCATCACGCTTTCCGGAGGCCAGAAACAGCGCACGGCGATCGCGCGCGCGGTGATGCGCGATCCGCGGATACTGATCCTCGACGATTCGCTGTCGGCGGTCGACACGTACACCGAGGAGACGATCCTCCACAATCTGCGCGACGTCCGCACGGATCGCACGACGCTGATCGTCTCGCACCGCGTCTCGACGATTCGCGACGCCGATCTGATCTGCGTTCTCAACGACGGCAGGATTGTTGAACGCGGAACGCACGACGAACTGCTGAAACTCGGCGGCGAGTACGCCGAACTCTACGAGCGGCAACTTCTGGAAGAAGAACTCGAAGCAACGGAATGATCGGATTTGCGATTTTCGATTTTCGATTTGCGATTTGCGATTGGAATTTCGCCCGATTCCTGGAATCTGGAATCTTGGAATCCGGAATCGGGAATCCTGAATCCTGAATCGTGAATCGGCGCAATCGCAATTCGCAAATCGAAAATTGAAAATGAAAAGAACGGTAGAAGAACAATTCAGGACGCTTGCGATCGTTTGGGGAGTGCTCCTCCTTTCGCAGTTTATGTTCGTTTTCGTCCTCTCGCAGGCGAAACCCGAGGTGTTTCGGTTCGACGCGAACGCGCCGGTCCTTGGCGGGAACGCGGCGATCGTCATCGTGATGGCGTTGCTCGCGCTCGTCAATTTCGCTCTGTCGCACGTCATCAAACGGCGTTGTTTCGAACAGGCGATCGTCGAGAAAAAGCCTCAGCTCGTTCAAACCGGCATCATCATCGGATGCGCTTTCTGCGAGGCGATCTCGATCTTCGGAATGGTCCTCGCCTTTCTGTTTGCGTATCAGTACTTCTTCGTCTGGTTCGGCCTCGGAATTCTCGGCATACTGTCCCACATCCCGCGCCGCAAAGATCTCTACGCCGCCGCCGGAATGTAAACTCAAAAAACTACTCGAATCGGCAAAGAAACCAAAACGCGATCTCGTGCAACCAAGAGTTTGAATACTAAAGTTGGCGCGCATCGGGAACTTTACTCCCCCGCGCGGTGTCAAATCGATCAAACGCCTGATTCAAGGGAACGGCCCGCCGCGTTCCCGCCCGCTTTTTGAAGGAGATTCTTATGCGCACGATTTCAACGTTCTTTGTCATTCTCGTTCTGTCGGTTTTCACGATTCTCGCGCAGCGTACCGATCAGGGAACGCTCGGTGCCGTTTCCAAATCCGGGAACGGACTCGGAGACTGTCCGCTCAAACACACAAAGGTCAGCACAGACATCAGCGGATTTCTGGCGCGCGTCACGGTCGTTCAGGAATTCGAGAATTCGTTCGCGGAACCGATCGAGGCCGTCTACACGTTCCCGCTCTCGCAGAATTCGGCCGTTGATTCGATGACGATGACGATCGGAACGCGGACGATTCGCGGAACGATCATGAAACGCGTTGAAGCGCGGAAGATCTACGAAGCGGCGAAAAACGACGGGAAAACGGCGAGTCTGCTTGATCAGGAACGTCCGAACGTCTTCACTCAATCGGTCGCGAACATCCTTCCGGGCGAAAAGATCGTCGTCGAGATCAGCTATGTCGAGACGCTCAAATACGACGACGGTTCGTACGAATTCGTCTTTCCGATGACCGTCGCGCCGCGCTATTCGCCGGGTTCAGTCGCTGATTCGAGCAGGATCTCACCGGTTTATGCCGAAACGCGGCCCGGGCACGACATATCGATCGAGGTCAACCTCAACGCCGGCGTTCCGGTCGAATCGATCCGCTCGACCTCGCACGAGATCGACACGCTCGCGCTCGGCGCCGCGGGCGGGAAGATCACGCTCAGGGACGCGGAGACGATCCCGAACAAGGATTTCATTCTCCGTTACGACGTTACGGGAAAGCGCATTGAAGACGCGATTCTCACGCATCGCGGGCCAAGCGGAGGGTTTTTCACGATGATCCTGCAGCCGCCCGACGAGCCGCGCGTCGAGGATATGATGCCGAAAGAGATCGTTTTCGTGCTTGACGTTTCGGGCTCGATGTCCGGCTTCCCGATCGAAAAAGCAAAGGAAGCGATCCGACTTTCGCTCGACGGGCTCTATCCGCACGATACATTCAATCTCGTCACGTTTGCCGGCGACACGGACGTCTTGTTCGACAAGCCAGTGCCCGCAACGCGCGCGAATCTTGACCGGGCGATGGCGTTTCTCGAGTCGGAGGGCGGCGGCGGCGGAACGGAAATGATGAAAGCGATCACGGCCGCGCTTGCGCCGACGGATTCGCAGGAACATATCCGGATCGTGTGCTTTATGACCGACGGGCTCGTCGGCAACGAGGCCGAGATCATCGCCGAAGTTCGGAAACACAAAAACGCGCGCGTCTTTAGTTTTGGGATCGGCGATTCTACGAACCGTTATCTGCTCGACCGGATCGCCGAAGCGGGCCGCGGCGAGGCTGAATACGTTTCACTTTCGGGCGACGGTTCGTTGGCGGCGCGGAAGTTCTACGAGCGCGTCAGGACACCGCTCCTGACCGATATCTCGATCAATTGGAACGGCCTGCCGGTTTCGCAGGTCAATCCCGCGCGCGTCGGGGATCTCTTTTCGGCGAAACCGGTCCTTATTCAGGGCCGGTACGCAAAAGCCGCGTCCGGAAAACTCAGTATCAGGGGAAAGCTCGGCGGACGCGAATATGTTCGCGAGATCGAGGTCAATCTCCCGGAATCCGAACCCGCGAACGCCGTTCTAGCGACGCTTTGGGCACGCACCAGGATCGATCAGCTGATCGCGGACAGCACATTCTACAATTCCGACGAGGAAGAATCGTTCGTGAAAATGCCGCGCGCAACGCAGGCCGAGATCACGAACATCGGACTTAAGTTCGGAATCATGACGGAGTTCACGTCGTTCGTCGCCGTTGAGGAACAGGTCCGCACCAATGGCGGAAAATCAAGGACGGTTCTTGTGCCGTCGGAGGTCGGCGAGGGAATCGATCCGTCGGTCGGCGACGCCAGGAATCAGACCGTAACTCGCAGTTACAACTTGCCGAGGACGGTCGCCAACGTTGCCGGCGTCGCTCTTGGACGGGGTCAGGGGTCGGGAAATGGTGTGGGCGACGGTTCTGAAGACACGGACACCATCGCCCCGAAACTCGTATCCGGCGGCGTCGTCAACGGCAAGGCGATAAACCTCGTTAAGCCCTCTTATCCGGCCGCCGCGCTCGCTGTCCGGGCAAACGGCGCTGTTACCGTTGAGATTATCATCGACGAGCAGGGCAAGGTCGTTTCGGCGGCCTCCATTTCAGGTCATCCTCTGTTGCGGGCCGCCGCAGTCCGTGCCGCGCTTCAGTCAGAATTCTCGATCACCTTGATCGGCGGTCAACCGACAAAAGTAAGTGGGGTAATCGTTTACAATTTTGAGGCGAACCAAACGCCGGTCGCCAAGGACTCTCCGATCCGAGCGGAAAAGCGCCTGACGGCCGAGGAGTTCGAGGCGATCCGCCGCGCTGTCGAAGAACGCGAAGCCGAAAACCGGCGTCAGGCGGTTGAGGCTGAAAGGACGCTCTTTATCGAGCAAAAACTGCATTTTTGGGTCTTCGCCCTCTACGAGCGACTTGAAAAGGGTCAGGCCGCACCGGCGCCGAACGAAACGAAGTTCGTCCGCGACGGCCGCGCGGCGCTTGAGATCGAAGTTACCGATCTCTCTCGCCAAACGCTCGACCGTTTGCGCGGCATCGGATTCGTGATCGAATCGACCGGGCCCGCAGCCGCGAAGAAACCGATCGTCACCGGCTGGATTCCGATCGAGAAGATCAGGGAAATGATCGGCGTCGCTGAGGTCCGATTGATCGTTCCAAAGGTTCTTTGATCTCAGACATCTTAGACCAAGGATTTGAACGTGGATTCCGGAAAATAATTCGGCTGGCAATCAACGGTTCCCGGTACCCACTGAATTCGTTTTCGAGCTGGCTAATCGAAGCTTCTGAGAAGAATCACATCGCGCTCCTGTTTTCCGCGGGCGATCGCAAGCTGCTTTCGGTCCGGCGACCAGGAGATTCCAAAAATCCTCGTATTCGGGATAGTCATAACCGTACGTGCTTCGGATGATTCGTCGAGTGTCCGGCGCTGAACCATACCACCTTCGCGTGTGTTCACAACATAATCGTAGGCAGATCCGTCAGCAGTCCATAGAAACGTCCCGCCCAACAACGGAAGCGTATGGATCTTGACTCGATTCTGCTCGCGCAACGAGACCACGCCGAGTTCGGTCGTTCTTCGTGGCGCGTCATCATCGCCGACGTCGGCAATATTGTGGAACGCCAGATAATTGCCGTCAGGCGACAGAGAAAGAAGAGTGTTGGGAGAGAATTTGCCTTGTTCGGTGATCGTTTCCGTTTTGCCGTCCACCAGAGATTTTCGACTGACGAAATTGCCGTTGCCGTTTCGTTGTACGTAATAAAGCCAACTGCCGTCAGCCGAGATCGTCGGATAGAACTCCTCTTCCTTCTCGGAAAACGTGATTTGGGTCGGGTTTTCGCCTTTGATCCCGATCCTCCAAATATGCCTTTTCCCGCTCCGGTTTGACTCGAAAAAGATATATTGCCCATCGGACGAAACGGCCGGATTTACGTTGTTTGAACCGGCGTTCCGTGTGAGTTGCTGACTCAAGCCGTCACTCGGACGCACCGACCAAAGATCGATGTCGCCGGTAACGCGAGAAGCGAAAATGATGCTCCCGTCGGGCGCCCACGCCATTCCGGCATTGCCGTCACGATTGAGATTGCCGGTCGTCAATTGCCGTTGATTCTCCGGATCGTCGGCCGGCGCGACCCAAAGATGCGAATAGAAGGTTTGCTGCTCGGCGATCAGGTTTTTCCCGTCAGCCGACAAAGAAATGTGACGATAGATGTTCAGGTCATTCGTGATGCGCCGGAGTTCGCCGCTCGGCAGACTCATCCGCCAAAGCTGAAAGAACCGCCCCTTTTCGCGACCGACGATCAAGATCCCGTCGCCTTTCGCGGTCCATACCGTCTGCTCGATCTGGACAAAGCGCGGCGTGTTCTGTTTCTTGGCCTCACCGGTCTCAACATCGACGACGTAGATCGTCGAAGTCGGGCGTTCCTGCGCAACGATCACGATACTCTTGCCATCAGGCGACCACGCCGGGAACCCTGTGTGGTAGAACGAGTTGGGCGAATCCCGTTCGACCAAGGTTCGTTCTTCCGTTGTCAATGCATCCTTGACCTTTAACGCCCATTTGCCGGATTTGGGAAAGTGGCGAATGAACGAAAACCGCTTCCCGTCAGGTGCAATTCCAACGGAGCTCCACGAATTCTCGAGAACGGCGCGCGCCGCGCCGCCGAAGCGAGAGACCTGAAAGACATCGCCGGCGGCATTGGTTCGCCGGTCGTTGCGGAAAAACAGGTTTTCGCCGTCGGGCGAGAACTGCAGATTCCCGAAATCGTTTTGATCGACAATGTTGAGCCGGAGGAGACTTCCCGTGCTGACGTCCTGCAAATGAATCGCGCCGTCGCGAACAAACGCGATCGACTTGCCGTCCGGTGAAATGACCGGCGAAGCAATGTCACCGGTGAACGTCAAACGTTGAAACGAGACATTTTCAACGGGTGCATTCGACGCCGTCGCTGAATTCAGGAATTTGACGGCCGCAAGTGCCAGCAAAGCAGTCGTGACCAGAATCGTCATAACCACGATGGCGACCTTGAGGCGGTTGAAGGATGCACGACGGTTCGTCGCCGGCGCGTCCGAATCTGGCTCCTCGCATACCGGAGTTTCGCCGTTTGTGATCGGAATCGCGATCCGGAAGCCGCGGCGGGGAACTGTTTCGATGATGTTCTCACCGTCCCGGCCCGTGCCCAATGTTCGGCGCAACATATAAACGCTCTGAGTGAGATTGCTTTCTTCGACGAACGCCTCGGCCCACACCCTGTCCATTATTTGGTTCTTTGAGACGATCCGTCCCTGGTTCTCGACCAGCAGACTCAGTACTTCGAAGACCTTCGGTGGAAGTGAGACGGTTTCCCCGCATTTCCATAGCAGCTTCTCGTCGACGTCAAGCCGGAAATCGCCGAAGGTGAATGTCTTTGGGGAAACTTCGCTCATTCTTGATAGCCAATTGATACAAAATTGAAATTTTCTTTAGGACTAAATAGCATTTTTTAGCCCAAAATTCCATTTGCGTATTTCAGTATTTGGTATCGATGAATCCGATCTCGATCAAAAATCTCTTGCGGTTCGCCTTTTTGGCTGCACTTGTCGCGGCACCAACTTCGTGCTTGAAGCGCCAAGCCGTCGCGATCTCGGATGTCTGCCTTGAAGACAACGAAACGATCGTCCGAATCACGGGCTTTCTCCGCCGGTCGAGCGGTTCACCAGGTGATGAATCAGGTTCGACCCTTCTGGTTGAGAACAGTAACGGAACCGGTCGATTCATTGAGGTTCAGTTTGATCACCAAATCGCAGACACCTTGAACCGAGAAGTGGCGATCAAGGGAAAGATCCTAAAGAAAGAGAATTCTTGCCTGGTCAAAGCTGAAATCATTGAAAACCCTTAGAAAAACAGGAGTCATTTTTTGTAATGCGCAAAAAACTGATGCACTCGATGATCGTAATGCTCGCTTTCGTTTCGGTTGCCATCGCCGCGATTGCGGGGAGTCTTGACAGACGCTTTGATACGGACGGACGACTGATCGCCGTCAACGGCAGTATCCAGAATTTCGGAGCCGGTTCCGACCAACTCGTCCCGGCGGCTTTCCTGCAATGAACCCGAGCATTTCAAATGCGTCGACACTAACTTTGAATGGAGACAAATGTGATGAAACAACTTCTTCTAATGATTCTGACCGGAATGCTTTCGGTTTCAATTTTTGCCCAAGCTGACCTGAAAACGAAGATTGACGCAAATCTGATGTTTGCCGGCAAGGACATTCAGCGCGCCATCGATGATCCCAAAAACAGCACGTCGGATGACGTGCAGAAACTGCTCTTCGAACCCGAGGTTTGGAAGGCGGAACTCGCGAAGATCATCAACGCGACGCCCGATCAGTTTCCTTCGAACTGGCGCTCGACGGTTCAGGACCGGTTGGATCAACTTTCGAAACTGATCAACGACGGCGCAACGACGCGGAGTTGGGTCGCGCCTCCATTCAGCCGTCCGGCCGAGGAGAGTATGGCGAAGACGAAGTTTCTCGCCTACTACAAAGGCGCTACTGTCCTGAAGATCGGATCGAATTACAAGGACTGGAATATGTTCAAGAACTCGCTCGGTATCCCGACGAATCGTTTCGTACGCGGAATCGCGCTCCTCAAGATTCCGAAACGGCCCTTCTGCCAGGTCCAGGAGTGGATCGTCAAACAAACCTATGCCGGTGGCCGATGGTCGGCGGCAAAGGTTGAGAGTTTCGGCGGCGGCGGCGTCTTTGTGAAGTGCGAGTAGAGATTTCGAGATCGCTCCGTTCTGATGCGATCTCACGGCAAAAGACAACAAACTACAAAAGGAGATTTTTAATGAAAAGTATAATCTGCGCGACGCTGATCGCGCTCATATGGATGCTCGCGGCGTGCGGCGGCGGTTCGGCAAAGCTGAGTGTAAAGACCGGCGGAAAGGATGTCGCGATGGACATCAAAACCGGAATGGCAAGCTTCGGCAATGTCATTTCGACGTCGCCCGGCAAGCCGAATATCCAGACGTTTTCGCACAGCATCTATCTGGCGAATTTTGAGATGGATACGACGAGCGTCGCGACAATGAAAAAGCCGCTCTCGTCACCGGAGCAAATTCGAATACTGATCGGGCTGCAGGGCGAAGAAGGAACAAAGGACGACTCGCCGTTCAAGGTCGGGACATACACCCTGAAATCCGAGCGCTTCAACAAAGTCAGTACGGTGATGATCACAACGTTCGCCGACGGCAAAGAAAAATCCGATAGCTTCGACACGATGTCCAGCATGTCAAAAGCCGACGGTGAAGTTAAGATCACGACGGTCACCGCCGATTCAGTCAGCGGCGAGATCAACGTCACCGAAGGCGACAGGTCGGTGAAAGGAACATTTACGGCAAAATTGCCCAAAAAGTAACAATGAGGAGAATAAGAATGAAAAGAAATGTTTCCCTGGTTTTGGCTTTGGTTCTCGCCATCCTTCCTGTTTCGGCGTTCGATCAACCCTATATGAAAGCGGCGAAGGTTGACCTCAATCAGGCAATGAGTTCGTTGAGAAAAGCAACGCCTGACAAGGGCGGCCATCGCGAGAACGCTATGAATCTTGTGAGTCGAGCGATCACGGCCGTGTCGAACGGAATCGACTACGACGAAACGAACCCCAACAATCGGCGGCGGCGGAACGATTCCGTGGCCGATGAAAACCGGACGATTCCCGTCGCCGATCAGCCGAATATGAGGGCGGCGAAAGAGCATTTGAAAGACGCGCTCGCCAATCTCGAGAAAGCGACGGCGGACAAAGGCGGCTTTCGTGTCGACGCGATGCGGCTGGTGCGTGAGGCGATCGACGAAACCCAAAAAGGAATCGATTACGATCGTCAAAACTGACTTCGGTTGTCTATGGATTCAAGCCCGCAATCGGTTAATATAAAAGAATAATAACCCCCCGAAGTTCTTTGTTTTTGACGCCCGGAAGGACTGCTCGCTGGGCGTGTTTTTGGAGTGAAACCTATGATCAAAAATCTTTTGGCAATTACAGTTTTCGCCTTCGCGTTGAGTGCGTGCGGCGGGACAACGGAGCCGGCGAACAACGCAAAGCCGGCGGATAACACAAAACCCGCCAACGCGGCTGCGGCAAAACCGACGATCGACCCGAACTACCAGGCGACTTTCCCGTTCAAGGAATTCCCGACCGTTGATACGACCGCAAAGGCCGGCGAGGTCGTGCTCGTGCCGTCGTATAACTGGCTTCAAGAAGCGAATATCAACGGCGCGGACAAGACGACGATGATCTGGTATTCCCAGAAAATGTCGGCCCCGGGCGCGGAAATGTCGGAAGTCGAGTTTATGTCCGACAAAAAGAAGGTTCCGAATGCCTACATCGTCGCGATTCCCGCAGGCGCCAAAGCGAAAAAGGGTGACATCGTCCTGACGTGGTGGCAGTCCGGTTCGGGAATGCAGCGCGCGATCGTCGTCGATGACGCCAATCCGGCGGAACCGACGGTTCGCTATCTCGATCTCGACTACGATAATCCGGCGAAATCGAAAGACGGCAAAACGAGCATCGGACAGATGGACGAACAGCTTAAGCCGAATTCCTTCGCGATTATAAATGCGCCACTTTCACCGGGAACTTCGGTGGCGGTTCAGGACGGCGACAAGATGAAACACGCGGTCGTCATCCGCGTTGCCGGCGACAAGGTCTTCGTCCGCGAATTCGCCGGTAAGATCGCCGTTTACGACCGTTCGCGCTGTACCGGCGTGCCGATCGTTCCGGCCGTCAAGGAAGGCGACAAGGTCAAGGGCGTGTGGGTCGGTTCGTTCGAAAACGGTACCGTTTCCAAGGTCGACGCCCGCAACGGCCGCGTTTTCATCAACTTCGATGTCGACAAGAAAGAAAAAGCCGTCGCCTTCGGGGATGTGATGAAGTAAGCCGTGAGCGGTGAGCCCTGAGCGGTGAGCAGTGAGCGGTGAGCGGTGAGCGGTGAGCAGTGAGCGGTGAGCGGTGAGCAGTAAGCAGTGAGCAGTAAGTTTTCAGTTCTCAGTTTTCAGTTCTCAGCCATTGCTCACCGCTCACCGCTCACTGCTCACTGCTTACTGCTCACTGCCAGCACGAACCGCTTCAATTTCTTGTCCCGAAATTCGTACCTTCCGGTGTAGTCGAATTTTGACTTGACGCCCTTTTCGTCGGTGATCTCGACATCGGCGATCTCATAAATGTACACGTCGCGCTCATTCTCGGTCGCGCGCTTTGTCGGTTCACCCTTCTTTTTGATGAGATCCTTCGGCCCGACGCGACTGTCCCGGGCGAGGTTCGGAACGCCTATGATCGCCGCTGCGACGGAAGGTTTGAAACCGACGAAGATCTTCGATTCGGTTACGAAATGGCCCACTTTTTCGAGATAGTTATGCGCCTTTTGATAACTGGTGCCGACTGTGAAGACCTCGATCTCGACGATCATAAACGGATCGTCGAATGACGCCGCCGTCAGTTTCAAAACCGATTTGCCGAGATCGTTGTAAAAATAGTACGCCGTGCGGCCCTGTTCGTCGGTGGTCGGCAAATACGTCGTCAGAAATGCTCGCGCCGATGCACGGTCCCCGAGTTTGACATCGTTGATGCTCATCTCGGGCGTCGATTGGCCGAAAACCCAAGTCGAAAACAGGATCAAGGTGAAAAGAAGCGAAACCGGAAAATTACGAAACAGCATATTAGATACTCCTCGGACAGGCGGGAAATTCGGGGACGGAATTGAATTCCGTATCTCAAGTCTAGCAAAACCGGAGATCGTTTGTAACCACCAAAAAAAGAAGCGAAACGCCCATTGGCGGTTCGCTTCGTGTTAAATCGTGTACGTCCGCGGTTATTCCCCGCCCGAATCCTCCGAAATGCTCAGCACAAGTTCGCCGTCCTTTTCTTCGACCAGGGCGCTGCCGCCTTCGGTGAGCTTTCCGAAAAGAATTTCGTTCGCCAGCGGCTGTTTGATCTTTTCGTGGATCAGACGCGACATCGGACGCGCGCCATAGCGCGAGTCAAAGCCATTCTTCGCGAGCCATTCACGAGCCGTGTCATCGAGCTGGACGAGCACGCGCTTTTCGAAAAGCTGGCCGTTGAGTTCGCGGATGAACTTGTCGACGATGTTCTTGATGACGTCAAACTCGAGCGCCTTGAACGGCACCCAGGCATCGAGTCGATTGCGAAACTCGGGTGTGAATGTACGCTCGATGACGCCTTTCGCCTGGCCTTTCGATTCAGCCTGATTTCTGAAACCGACGCCGCCGGACGAGAGTTCGCGCGCTCCGGCGTTGGTCGTCATTATCAGGATGACATTTCGAAAATCGGCCTTTTTGCCGTTGTTGTCCGTCAAAGTCGCGCTGTCCATCACCTGCAGCAGCAGGTTGAACAGATTCGGATGCGCCTTTTCGATCTCGTCAAGCACGAGTACAGAATGCGGGTGTCGCATTATCGCTTCGGTCAGCAGTCCGCCCTGTTCGAATCCAACGTATCCCGGCGGCGCGCCGATCAGACGCGAGATCGTGTGAGGCTCGGCATATTCGCTCATATCGTAGCGCAAAAACTCAATGCCGAGTTGCTCCGCCAGTTGTTTTGATACCTCGGTTTTGCCGACTCCGGTCGGGCCGGAGAACAAGAAAGATCCGACCGGCTTTGTTTCGTGGCCGAGACCGGCGCGCGAGATCTGGATCGCGTCGACGATCTTTTCGATTGCCTCGTCCTGTCCGAAAATTACCTTCTTGAGATCCTCTCGGAGCGTTTTCAAGCGGTCTTTCTCGTCCGCGACAACCGTTTTCGGCGGGATTTTCGCCATCCGCGCGATCGTGCTTTCGACCATCTGAACCGTCACGAACGGCGGTCGCGATTCCGCCGGCAAGAGCTTCGTCGCCGCGCCGACCTCGTCGATGATGTCGATCGCCTTGTCGGGCAAAAACCTGTCGTTGATGTACTTGCCCGCCAATTCGGCCGCGACCTTCAATGATTCTTCGGAGTATTTGATGCCGTGATGTTCCTCATAAAACTTCTTCAAGCCTTTCAGAATCTCAAAGGTTTCATTGACCGACGGTTCGTTGATCTCGATCTTTTGAAAACGCCGCGCCAGCGCGCGGTCGCGTTCGAACGCGGATTTGTACTCGGCGAACGTCGTCGAACCGATGCACCGCAGTTCGCCGTTCGCGAGCGCCGGCTTAAGGATGTTCGAAGCGTCCATCGCGCCGCCGGAAACCGCGCCGGCGCCGACGATCGTGTGGATCTCGTCGATGAAGAGGATCGAGTTCGGTTCCTTCTTGAGATCGACGATGATCGACTTGAACCGTTCTTCAAAATCGCCGCGGTAACGTGTTCCGGCGAGCACCGCGCCCATATCGAGCTGAAAAACCTTCGCGTTCTTGATCTCGTCGGGCACGTCGCCTTCGGCTATCTTGAGCGCCAAACCCTCCGCGAGCGCCGTTTTCCCGACTCCCGGCTCCCCGACGTAGAGCGGATTGTTCTTCTTGCGCCGGCAGAGGACCTGGATCGTGCGTTCGATCTCCGCTTGGCGTCCGATGATCGGATCGATTTTGCCTTCGCGCGCGAGAGCGACCAATTCTTCGGTGTATGCTTCAAGCGGCTTCTTGCGTTTCGGTCGTGCGGCGCGTTCTTCGGCAAACTCCTCGTCTTCCAACTCAGGATCGAAGGGAAGTTCGAAATCGTCGATCTTCGAGATTCCGTGCGCCACGTAGTTCAGGATGTCGAGCCGCGTAATTCCTTGCTGCAAAAGAAGATAGACCGCATAGGACTGTTCCGCCTGATAAAGCGCGGCAAGCATATTCGCGCCATCGATGTTCTTTTGGCCGCTGCCTTCGGCCTGCAGGATCGCGTACTGAATGGTGCTTTGAAACGTCGAAGTCAGCTCCGGCATAAGCTGAACGCCTTCCGGGACCTTCTCCAGAACTTCGCCGAAGTAGTCTTCGAGCAATTCCGTGATCTCTTCAAACTTAGCCCCGCAGTTCAGCAAAACGTCACGGGCGGCCCGGTCTTCGAGCAGCGCGAACAGCAAATGCTCGAGCGTCACATATTCGTGTTTCCGCTTGACGGCTTCGTCAACGGCCAAACTCAAGGTTTCTTCTAATTCTCTGGTTAACATAAAGCGTTAATTCAACGAGCCGCCTGATGGCGAGACTCCGAACACAGTTTACTCTTCTTCAACGGTGCACAAAAGCGGATATTCGCGCGCGCGGGCGAGGTTCATCGCCTTTTCGGCCTTCATCGTCGCGACTTCGTAGGAATAAACGCCCGCGATGCCGAGCCCATCGTTATGAACCTGGAGCATCACCGCGACAGACTCGGCTTCGTTTCGCAAGAAGACGTGCATCAGGACGAAAACGACGAATTCCATCGTCGTGAAATCGTCATTATGCAACAGCACCTTGAAGAGTTTCGGCTTCTCGGCGCGAACCTTTTTGTCGGTCAGAACTTCGCCTTCAAGGTCGCTGTCTGGAAATTCGGCCATAGGAAAAATTTAGCACAACGACGCCGAAATGACATAAATGTTTTCACAGTCCTTGAGGCTTCGGGTTTTGCGCCCTTTTTGTGTAGAATTTCCGCTATGAGAGTTTTTGTGATCTTGCTTCTTGCAATCGGTTTTCTGTCCAGCCTTGCCTGTCGTCCTGCGGCGAAGCCGGTTGCGATCGGCAACAAACCCGTGTCGATCAACGAACAGCCGACGACGAACCAGCCGCAATTGCCGCCGTCCAAACCGATCGAAGAGATGACCTGGACGAAATTCGACGGTAAGACCGGCGAGATCGGCGCCGAACAGAAGATGAAAAGCCTGAACGGAAAGGTTGTGATCCTCGATTTTTGGGCGACGTACTGCAAGCCGTGCATCGAAATGATCCCCCATCTGAAGAAGCTCCGGCAAAAGCATCCGGATTCGCTCGAAGTCGTCGGACTCCACGTCGGCGGCGGAGAGGATTTTCCGAACGTCCCGGCGTTTGTCGAACGACTGAAGATCGATTACCCGCTCGGCACGCCCGAAAGTGAGTTGTCGAGGTTTGTCTTCGGCGACCGGACCGAAATTCCCCAGACGGCAATTTTCGATCGGCAGGGAAAACTCGTCAAGAAAATGATCGGATTCGATCCGACGATCGAAAAGGAGATCGACGAAGCAGTTGAAAAGGCGGTCAATCAAAAATAGATGACGACCGATCCAAGATCCGCAATCCCCAATCCAATATCGCTATGAGGGACATTCCCGTCGGAAATGGTTCGCTTCTCGTCACGTTTGACGACAAATACCAGATCCGCGACATCTACTTTCCGCACGTCGGCCAGGAAAATCACACCGAGGGGTTTCCGTTTCGTTTCGGCGTTTGGGCCGACGGCGAGTTTTCGTGGGTTTTTGAGGACGGATGGAAACGTAAGCTTAAGTATCTTAAGGAGACGCTCGTCACCGATGTCCGGCTCATCAACGAGAAACTCGGAATCGAGATCGTCTGCAACGACACAGTCGCGAGCCACGAGAATATTTTCCTGCGCAAGGTCCGCGTCAGCAATCTCCTCGACAAGAAACGCGACGTGCGCATTTTTCTGCATCACGATTTTCGAATTTCGGAAAACAAGATCGGCGACACGGCATTTTACGATCCGGAGAGTTTCGCGCTCATTCATTACAAAAAGAACCGCTATTTTCTGATCAATTCGAGCCCGCCGTTTGACCGTTTTTCCACCGGTCGCAAGGCGTTTCGCGATCAGGAAGGCACGTGGCGCGACGCTGAAGACGGCGAATTGCACGGCGTCGCGATCACCGAAGGATCGGTCGATTCGACGGTTCAATTCAATTTCTCGCTCGAAGCACAGGGCGTTGGTGACTTCTACTATTGGATCGCGGTCGGCGAGTCGCACGACGAGGTCTGGCGGCTGAATGAGTATGTCAAGACCCGGACGCCCAGGGGCCTGCTCAACTACACCGAGAACTTCTGGCGCGCCTGGGTCAACAAGAACGATGTCGAATTCGACGGGTTGAGCCCGAAGATCATCGATCTATACAAGCGCTCGCTGCTTGTCATCAAGACGCAGATCGACAACTGCGGGTCGATCCTCGCGGCCAACGATTCCGATGTCGCCGAACGCGCGACGGACCACTACAGTTATCTTTGGACGCGCGACGGAGCGTTGGTGGCCAATGCGCTCGACCTTGCGGGATATCCGTCGCTGACCCGGAACTTTTTTGCTTTTTGCGCGCATATCGTTCACGAGGACGGCTATTTCCTTCAGAAGTACAATGCCGACGGAACCGTCGCCTCCGGTTGGCACGCGAGTTGGGACGCCTGGGCGCAACGCAAGCTGACGCCGATCCAGGAAGACGAAACGGCGCTTGTTCTATGGGCGCTTTGGGAACACTATGACAAGTACCGCGAGATCGAATTCGTGCATCGGCTCTACCATAAACTGATCCTCAAATGCGCCGATTTCCTGGTCAGTTTCCGCGATCCGGAAACCGGGCTTCCGAGACCGAGCTGGAATCTTTGGGAAGACCGTCGCGGAATTCACACGTTCACTTGTGCGACGGTCGTCGGCGGACTTCGCGCGGCGGCGAATTTCTCACGGCTTTTCGGCGAGAACGACCGCGCCGTCAGTTACGACGAGGCCGCGGACGAGGTCGTCGCCGCGATGCGGGAGCATCTTTACAGCAAAGAACTCGGGCGTTTCCTGCGCTCGCTCGAAACGCAGGATGACGTCAATTTCCGGGCCGACACGACGGTCGGCGCTTCGATGTTCGCAGCCTTCTTTTTCGGCGCGTTCGACGCGAATGATCCGTTGATAGAGTCGACGATGCGCGCCGTCGAAGCGAGACTCTGGATCCCGACCGCGATCGGCGGCGTTGCCCGTTTCGAGTATGACGCCTATATGCGCGTCACCAACGACGTTACCGGAAACCCCTGGTTCATCTGCACATTGTGGCTGGCGTCGTACAGGATCGCGATCGCGAAATCGGTCGAAGACCTCAAAGGCGTCCTCGAGATCCTTGAATGGACCGCCGAACGCGCATTGCCATCCGGCGTGCTCGCAGAGCAGATCAATCCTTTGACCGGCGAACCTGTGTCAGTTTCACCGCTGACGTGGTCGCATTCCACGTTTGTCGAGACCGTCGCCAGTTATTTGAAAAAGCTGCGGCACCTGAGTCAATAGTTGAAAATTGAAAATTGTTGATTGATAATGCTCGAAACCCGCCTCAAATCGTTATTTGATAATTGAAAGTCGATAATTCAACAAAGGAGAAACCTCATGAAGAAAAACATATTGCTTGAAAAATCTTACAATTTTGCCTTACGGATCGTTCGTCTTTGCCGTTTTTTGCAGGACGAGAAGAAAGAATACGTGATCTCGAAACAATTGCTTTATTCCGGAACGAATGTCGGTGCATTTGTCGAGGAGTCGCAGCAGGGAGAAGACCGGCCGGATTCTGTGCATTTGCTGACGCAGGCAAACAAAAGCGCCACGAAGACAAAAATTTTTGGCTGCGGCTGATACGCGACAGCAATTACTTGAACGAAACTATGTTTCAATCGGTTTTCGATGATTGCGTCGGACTGCAAAAGATCCTGGTGCGGACGATCATCACCACCGAACCAACAGCTTTCAATTATCAAATATAGACTTGAGGCAACAGACGATGCCCCGAAACTGGACCGAAAACAAGCTTCGAAATTTCATCTCCGCCGAGATCGAGGAATCGCTGACGCTCGAGTACAAGTCGGCCGAAGCGCTTGATCGCACAGAGTTCAAAAAGAAAGAGATAACCAAGGATGTCTCGGCAATGGCGAATTCGGCCGGCGGCGTGATCGTTTACGGCATCGCCGAATCGTCGAATCCGGAAAAGCGTCATCTGCCGGAACGGATCGTTCCGGTAAACCGTCTTGAGTTTCCGCGCGAATGGCTGGAGCAGATCATTCAGGCGATCCGGCCGCGGATCGACGGGATCGTCATTCATTCGGTTCAAATCGGTACCGGCGATTCGGACGTCGCGTACGTGATCGAAATTCCGCAGTCGAACACCGCGCACCAAGCTTCGGATCATCGTTATTACAAGCGGTTTAACTTTCAGAGCGTGCCGATGGAAGATTACGAAGTGCGTGACGTCATCTTTCGCGAAACGGCCCCGAACATCGCGATCAGGTTTCTTGTCGAGATCAACGACGAGTCGCGCAATCTGCTGATCGAAGCGCGCAACAATGGCTCGGCGTTCGCTCGCTACATCGCGTGTTTTTTGGACGTTCCGACACCGATGCTCGAGAAGGTTGATCACAAAATGAGCCTCAAGGACGGCGGAAAGTATTATCGACATCGGTTGACCAACCTGAATCAGGAATTCGCCGACGAGCAGTTTCGGGCCGATTTTCCATTGCTTCGTTCGATGACGATGCATTGGAAGATAGCGCTGAATGAGAAATTCGACGGATTGCGGTCATCGGACCTGGCGCTGAAATGGAAGATCTACGCGGATAATTCGCTGCCGAAGGAAGGAAGGACTCTGGTGCGCGAAATCGAGGTGGTCGATTTGAGAAAGACCACGTTGAAAGCGTAACATCAGATTTCAATTGCTCGGTGCGCCGCCTCTTGGCGGAACTCCAAGCGCGGATTCTATGGGAAGAGCAAAAATACTCGCGACACTCGGACCGGCCACGAGTTCGCAGGAAATCATTGAAAAGATGATCGAGGCCGGACTCGATGCGGTTCGGATCAATATGTCGCACGGCAACACGGGCGAACACGAGGAACGTATTCGCATCGCGCGGTCGGCCGCCGAAAAACTCGAACGGCCGCTCGCGATCCTCGTCGATCTTTCGGGTCCGAAGATCCGCACCGGCGTGCTCCGCGAAGCAAAGCCCGTGGTGCTCGTGCGCGGCGCCCAGTTCGTGCTTACGTCGCGCGATGTCGAGGGGAGCGCGGCCGAAGTTTCGACCAATTACAAGGAAATTCCCAAACTCGTCAGACCCGGAGACAAGATTCTGCTCGACGACGGCGCGCTCGAACTCCGCGTCGTCGCCGTCACCGAAACCGACGTCGTCACCGAAGTGATCGACGGCGGCATACTGTCCGAACGAAAGGGCATCAATCTTCCGAACACCAAACTTCCGATTCCGAGTTTGACCGAGAAGGATCGCCGCGATCTTGAATGGGCGATGACGCAGGATGTCGATTACATCGCGCTCTCGTTCGTTCGTGAGGGCAAGGACTGCGCCGAGGTGCGCGAGTTGATCAAGCAGATGAACACGCGCAAATGGGGACGTCCGATGCTCGTCGCGAAGATCGAAAAAGCAGAAGCGATTGAAAATCTCGACGATATCCTGAAAGAGACTGACGGCGTGATGGTCGCGCGCGGCGATCTCGGCGTTGAGACGAGCGCGGAACTCGTTCCGGTCTATCAGAAACGCATCATCGAAAAGGCGGTTAATGCCGACAAATTCGTCATCACGGCGACGCAGATGCTCCAGTCGATGGTCGACAACCCGCGCCCGACGCGCGCCGAAGCGTCCGACGTCGCGAACGCCGTCTGGGACGGAACCGACGCGGTGATGCTTTCGGCTGAAACGGCGTCCGGAAAGTATCCGGTAGAATCGGTCGAGACGATGGAGCGGATCATCACCACCGCCGAGTCGGTCAAGACGACGAAACTCCGTCGGCAGATCAAGTTTACGGAAGCGCCGACCGGCCGAACGTCGCAGGCGATCTGCAAAGCCGCGGCGATCTGCGCCCAGGAGATGCTGACCGAAAAGATCGCGGTTTTTACGGAATCGGGTTTGATGGCGCGTCGTTTGTCATCGGTTCGGTCTGGACTTTCGACGTTTGCGCTGACGAATACGCGTGAGGTCTACAACCAACTCTCGCTGATCTGGGGCGTCGAACCGCTCCTCCACGAAATCGGCGAAACGACGGAACAAATGCTGTCTGACGGCGAAGCGACGTTGCTCAGAGCGCACGTCGTTGAAAAGGGCGAGACGATAGTGATGATGGCCGGACGCCTGTCCGGGCTCGGACTCTCGAGCTCGGTCGTCGTCTGGACGATCGGCGAGGATCTGGCGAAGCGATAATGGATAGTGCAACTCAGTGCAACCGAGTGCATAGTGCATAGTGCAGAGTGCATAGTGCAGAGTGCATAGTGCAGAGTGCATAGTGCAGAGTGCATAGTGCAGAGTGCATAGTGCAGAGTGCATAGTGCATAGTGCATAGTGCCGAGTGAAAAATACTGTCACCATTCACTCTCCACTCTGCACTTTGCACTATGCACTATCCACTATGCACTATCCACTATGCACTCGGTTGCACTATCCACTGCTCCATCCTTTGTCAAACAAACAAGAATCCCAAGAAGCTGGCCGCGATGATGATGAGCATCGAGATCATAAACTTGAGTGTGAACGAGCGGCTTCCCTGCAGAAAACAATAGAGCGTTTTTGCCGAGAGATTCGTCGCGTTGACGAGGATAAACGTAAACAGCGCGAAGCCGAAAGTGATCTTTGTACCGGCCATTCCGGCGAGATTGATCAATATCGCATCGACGCCCGCGAACGAGGCGATCACCGAACCGACAACGAACCCCGCCTTGCCGAAAAAGATCAGGCTCAGGTTGGTCAGCAATTTGACTACGAGGATCAACGCCGCGAACTGAAGCGCGGGAACGATCGAGAATATCTTCTTTTCAACGACCTTCGACTCTGACTCGGTTTCAGGCTCGGCTTCCGTTTCCTTTCGTATCCTCAGGAAATATATGGATAATGCGGTTGCCGTGGTGATCATTATCAGCAGCGCCGGCAGGATCGCGATCAGCCATTCACGATTGAGCGGCCCGATCAGCAAAAACATCTGAAAGAAACTGGCGAGATTTGCGAGGATAGCCGCGCCGACTAGATGGTTTTCGTTCACCGCCGTTTTGCTTTTTTGCGCCAGCGACTGAGTCGTTACCGTTGAGGAAACGAAACCGCCGATGAAACTGGTCACCGTGAACCCGCGCTCGCGTCCGACGAACTTTCCGAGGATGTAGCCGAGAACGTCGATCCCGGTGATCAAAACGACGATGAACCAGAGCTTCTGAGGGTTGATCAGTTCAAGGCCGTCGAACTGCTCGACGTTGATATTCAAGCCTTGAAGTAGCGATCTGACCTCGGGAAAATCGTTCAGCGTGTAGCTCGTGTTCGTCAGGAACGGCAAGATCACGAGCCCAAGGATCGCAAAGCTGATGAACGATTCGATCTCGCCGCGGGTGACGGCCGAGATCAGCTTTTCCGACCGAGCCTTCATCGACAAAATGACGATGATCACGACGGCGACGGCGATCGTCACGTTGAGCGGCAGAATTCCGGTCCCGAGACAGGCGCCGATCAAATACGTCAGAATGATCGCGATCTCGGTCGTAAATCCATAGTCGTTCGTCTGCCGCGATGCAAGACCGTAATGCATCGAAAGCAAAATGACGAAAGCCGCGGTCATCAATGCGAAGACGAGCGGCAGGTTGTTGACGTAGAAGATCGACGAGATGCAGCCGAGAAGCCCGATCAGCGAAAATGTCCGGATTCCCGAATCGGAAAGGTGCCCTGAACTCTGGCGTTCCAACCCGATCGCCGCGCCGAGCAGCAATGCCAGGACTAGATTTGGAACATATGATTCGAGCATTCCAGGTTCCTGAATTTTCTGAACGCCTGCAACGTGTGGCGCGACCCGCTATTTCCCAGAGACCGTGGCGTTGTATACAAGTTTTCCGCCGAAAACGGTTTCAACGACGGTCGTCTTGAAGAGATCTTCTTTCGCCGTTGTGAAGGGATTCCGGTCTAGAACGATCAAATCGGCTGAAAACCCCTTTGCGATCTTGCCCTTTGCACTTTCTTCGAAAGACGCGTACGCACCATTTACAGTATAAGCCCGCAAGGCCGTTTCAACCGACACGCGATGTTGCGGCAGCCAGCCTCCGACCGGCAAAAGCTCGATTGTTTGACGGTTCACCGCGTTATGCAGCCCGCGCCACGGGCTCATCGTGATGGCCGCCGGCATATCGCTCGAGAAGATCAACCGCGCGCCGGCGCGTTCGAGCGCGCGCCAGGCAAATCCGCGGCTCGTCCTTTCGGGTCCGATCGCCGCCGCCCAAACGTCGATCGTCGCCGGATCGGCGTGGATCGGTTCCATCGAGGCGATGACGCCAAGTTCCTTGAATCGCGGCACATCCTTCGGATCGATCGTCTCGATATGCTCGATGCGAAAGCGCGAATCGCGCCGGCCGTTGACTTTGATCGCGTTCTCGTATGCGTCGAGCGCCATTCGCACTCCGCGATCGCCGATCGCGTGGATGTAAACCTGGAGCCCGGCCTTGTCCGCCATCGCTACGACGCGGTTCAGTTGCTCGACCGTGAAATTGGGCGTTCCGGATGTTTCGGGCTTGTTCGAATACGGCGCAAGCATCGCCGCCGTGTAGGATTCGATGACGCCGTCGACCATTATCTTAATCGCACCGACACGGAGCATCGGAGAGTCGTATTTTCTCGAAGCCGCGACGATCTTGTCGATCTCTGCCTGCGTCGTGTCCGGCCCGACACTGAATGCGAATTTCGTTTTGAGCGTCAGTTTTCCTTTTTTCAAAAGCTCGTCGTAGATCTCAACTTCACCGAGACTGCCGTGAGCGTTTTGAATGCTCGTGATGCCGAGCGACGCCGCGTACTGCATTCCGAGTTCGAGCGCCTTCAGTTGCTGCTCACGCGTCACCGGCGGCAGGAATCGGCTGACGAGCGACGAGGCTCCTTCCTTGAAAACGCCGGTCGGAACGCCGTTGCCGTCGCGGACGATCTCGCCGAATCCCTCGAATTTCGTGTCTTGAGTGATTCCCGCGATCTCAAGCGCCTTCGAATTCGCCCACGAAGTGTGGCCGTCGTAGGCGCGAAGATAGACCGGCCGGTCGGCGATAACGGCGTCGATGTCCTGACGCTTCGGCAGTCCACCGGGGAAGATCGTGTATTGCCATCCGCGCCCGACGATCCATTTCGCGCCGGGGTTTTCCTTTGCGAACTTCAGGACCATCGCCTGCGCGTCGGCCAAATTCCTGGCGTCGGTCAGATCGACCTGGTACATTCCAAGCGCCGCGCTCAGAAAATGCGTGTGCGAGTCGTTGATCCCCGGCATCACGAATCTTCCGCCGAGATCTTCGATCTTTGTCGAACGCCGTGAGAACTTCTTGATCGATGCGTCGCTACCGACAGCAATGATCCGGTCGCCTTTGACCGCAACCGCAGTCGCCCAAGAATTCTTCGCGTCACCCGTCCAGATCCGGCCGTTAATCAATATCAAATCGGCCGTTTGGGATTGGGCAGACGATAGGAATGCCGCTAAACAAAGTATGATGAAAACCTTAAGGAGTTGCTTCACGGCGAAATAATAGCACGAAAATTGTTGATTTTTGAGACATGCGAACCAGCGCGTTGACGGAAATGCAAAATGCCGTCAGCGTCTCGAACGGACAATTCACTAAATCCTTTCCAGAGTGCAGTTACCTTACAAACCGGTAACCGACGCCGCGGACGGTTTGCAGCAATTGCGGTTTGTCGGGCTCGGTTTCGAGGTGTTTTCGAAGCCGGACGATGAAGTTGTCGATGGCGCGCGTGTCCGTGTCCTCGTGAAGATCCCAAACTTTTTCGAGGATCGTTTTGCGTGAGACGGCTTGCCCCTCGTTTTCGATCAAATGGCGCAGAAGTTTCGCTTCCATCAGCGTGAGTTGGACGTTCCCCGACTCGGTCCGGAGTTCGAGGTTGTTGAAGTCGATCGATTTTCCGTTGACCTCGATCACGTTTTCAAACGGCTTTTCGGCGGATTCGCGTTCGCGGCGGAACCATTCCCTGCGGCGCAAGAGGCCGTTCAGGCGCGCCTGAAACACTGCCAGATCGAACGGTTTCGGCAAATAATCGTCGGCACCCGATTCGAAGCCTTTCAACACGTCGTCGGAACTGCCAAGCGCCGTCAGCATCAGGATCGGAGTAAAATTCTGCATCGAACGAAGCTCGGACGCGACCTCGAAGCCATTCTTTTTCGGCATCATAACGTCGAGCACGATCGCGTCGAATGACTGACGTTCCAAAACACCCAACGCCTCCTCGCCGTCATACGCGACCGCAACCTCGTGGCCGTCGGCCTCGAGATTGAACCGCAAACCGTCCGCGAGATGTTTTTCGTCTTCGACGATCAGGATCTTCATAATTCTCGTTTTGGCTCCGCCCGCCGGCGGTAGGCCGCCTGAAGGCGGAACTCCGAGCGTCGCTACAATTTCGGCAACTGGACGATAAACGTCGTTCCTTTTCCCTCGCCTTTGCTTTCGGCCCAGATGCGTCCGCCGTGTTTTTTGACGATCGACTCGACGATGAACAAACCGAGTCCCGTTCCCTTCAGATTCTGGGTCGCGCGGTTGGCGACGCGGTAGAATCTGCGAAAAACACGCTTCAGTTCAGAAACGTTCAGTCCGATCCCGTTGTCCTTGATCAGGACCTCGACACGCTTCTCGTTGGAATTTTTCACACGAATCGAGAGTCGCGGGTCGTCTCCGGAGTATTTTACTGCGTTGTCGAGCAAATTCGTGAATACCGTGCCGAGTTCGGATCGGTCGCCGACGACCACGGCTTCTTCGGCCGAAGGCGTGAATTTCATCGCTGACTCGTCAAGTTTGTAGCGCGTCCTGATGAAGTTCATCGACTCGGTGAGCAGATCGTTGAGCTTGATCTCGGAAAGGTTGAGAAGCCGCTGCCTTTCGCGCGTCTGCGAGGCGAGCAACACCTGTTCGACCGTTCCGAGCAGACGGTTTGAATCGGCAAGCATCACGTCGTAGAACTCATTCTGCTTTTCGGGTGAAACATCGCGGCTTTTCAGGGTTTCGAGATACAACTTGATCGAGGCGATCGGCGTCTTGAGTTCGTGCGTCATCGCGTTCAAAAACGCGTCCTGTTGTTCATTGCGCTTGATCTCGCGCATCAAAAAGATCGTGTTCAGGATTAGCCCGGTGATGATGACGGCGAAGAAGACAATGCCGAGAACGAGGAGCACGACCTCGCGCAGATTGAGCAGTATCCAGCCGACGTTCAGCGCGACCGCGAGTACGATCAGGCAAATGCCCAGGATCAGGAAGAATATGGTCGATTTGCGGCGGCGCACGATTCAAGTATAGGGGGAAAGGGGAAAAGGGGAAAAGCAAAAGGGAAAAGCAAAAGGCAAAAGGGCAAAAGGGGGCAAAAGGCAAAGGGAAAAAGGCAAAGGGAAAAAGGCAAAAGGGGAAAAGGGAAAAGGCAAAAGGGGAAAAGGGAAAAAGGCAAAAGGCAAAAGGGGAAAAGGGGAAAGGCAAAGGGAAAAAGGAAAACGGCAAAAGGCAAAAGGGAAAAGGGAAAAGGGGAAAGGCAAAGGGAAAAAGGAAAACGGCAAAAGGCAAAAGGGAAAAGGGAAAAGGGGAAAGGCAAAGGGAAAAAGGAAAACGGCGTATTGATCTCTTGCTTCTTGAGGATTCGGTCGCCGTTGGGTCGAAACGCCCTTCTTCTTTTGCCTTTTGCCCTTTTGCCTTTTGCCCTTTGCCTTTTTCCCCTTTTTAAGCCGCCTGCTTGATCGGTTTGCCGTGAATTTCCTTGCCTTCGTTAAGGTCGTATGCGTAGACGTCATTCGCCAGCCCGAGCTTTTCGAGGGTCTTGATCTGCAGCCAGTTAAAGTCAAACTCTCTCCAGGTCAGGCCGTGGCGCGCCGAGCGCGGAAAGGCGTGGTGGTTGTTGTGCCATCCTTCGCCAAAGGTGAGCGCCGCAACGATCCCGTTGTTGGTCGATGTGTCGCGTGTTTCAAAGCGGCGCGAGCCCCAAAGATGCGTCACCGAATTCACGAACCAGGTGGTGTGCCAACCGAAAACGGTCCGCAGTCCAACGGCCCAGAACAGCATTCCCCAGCCGCCAATCAGAAAACACGCGACGCCGGTAAGGATCGACGTGACCCAATAGTATTGATTCATCACGCGATGAACGCGGTCCTTCATCAGGTCGGGCGAGTAACGCATCATCGTCGCCTCAGGCTGAATTTGCGCCGTTCCCTTGAAGATCCATCCGATGTGCGACCACCAGAATCCGCCGACCGGCGAATGAGGATCCTTGTCGGTGTCGGTGAAAGCGTGATGCAGGCGATGCGTCGTGACCCAGCTGATCGCGCCCGACTGAAGCGCCATTGTGCCGAAGAATGTGAGCAGGTATTCGAACCATTTCGGCGACTGAAATCCGCGGTGCGTCAGCAAGCGATGATAACCGAGTCCGATGCCGAGACTGTTCGCGACCCACCAGAGAAGTACGAACCCGGCGAAATTCTGCCAACTGAAAGTGAAAAAGGCGGCGACCGCCCCGACGTGAAACAGCACGACCGCGACGATCGTGTTCCAATGGATCTTCTGTGATTTTGCGCTCGAAATTTCGACTACGTTCTGCATTCTCTATGACCTCTTAAAATTGCTGAAATTAAACGCGTATTTCGCGTTAATTGCAATCGTAACAGAGTTTTACAGCGTCGATTGTAAGAGTTTTGTAATACGCGGTTCAGGGTGTTGACACGCTCTCGGAGAGTGCCGTGTCGATGGTCGCGAGCCGGACGTTCGTCGCCCATCCCAGACGCTCAAAGATGCGAATCGTGAGCCAGTTCTGGTCAAACTGGAAACGACCGAGACCGTGCCGCGCCGATGCGGGAAACGCGTGATGGTTGTTGTGCCAGCCTTCGCCGAACGTGAGCAGGGCGATGACGGCATTGTTGGTCGAATCGTCGCCGGTTTCGTGCGGCGTCGAACCCCACATATGCGTCGCCGAATTGACGAGCCACGTCGAGTGCCAACCGAAAACGACGCGTCCGAAAACGCCCCACAGAACCATTGGCCAGCCGCCGAGGAAAAAGAGCAAAATGCCCGACAGGATCAGCGGAGCGTAGTAAAAACGAGCAAGCGCAACGTGAAACCGGTCCTTCATCAGATCCGGAACGTATTTCTTGAGCGTTGCCGGGTCGTGATCGTTCGCCGTCCCGTAGACGATCCAGCCGAGATGCGCCCACCAGAATCCGGGCCGCGTCGAATGCGGATCGCGTTCCTGATCCGTGAACTGATGATGGATGCGGTGCGTTGCGACCCATTTCGGCGCATCGTCCTGGACGGCCATTGTTCCGAAAACAGTGAGCAGATACTCAAGCCACTTCGGCGCCTTGAAACTGCGGTGCGTCAGCAGTCGGTGATAGCCGAGCCCGACGCCGAGGCTTCCGACGATCCAGTTGCCGATCAGCAGCGCCGCCAGATTCTGCCAGCTGAAATAGAACAGCCCGATGATCGCGAAAGCGTGGAAAATCAGAACGATCGTCGAATTTTTCCAGTTGATTGTTTTGAGAACCCCGAAGCTTGTTGTGTTTTTCATTCGTGATGTCGCCTGAGACATCATCAAGCGTAACAGATTGACCGGCGTCGAATCGTAAGAGAATTGTAAGATTTGTCGATTCTGCGGTTTAATGGGTAGCGATGTTGAAAAAGTCTTTCGTTCTCGTAATCGTGCTGGCGGCTGTCGGAACCGCATTTTCACAACAGCGTCTGGTGGTCATCGGCGGCGGTGATCGGCCCGAGGCGGCCCTTGGGCGCTTCGTTGAATGGTCCGGCGGCGCGAAATCGCGGATTCTGATAATAACCTGGGCGAGCGGCGTTCCGAAAGAGAGTGCGGAATCGCTGAAAGAGGATTTCGCGAAATTTCCCGGCGCGAAGATCGAATCCGCTCCGTTCGCGCCGCTTGACGGTGACGGTCGCGCGAAGTTCATCGAACAGATGAAGACCGCAACTGGCGTTTTCTTTTCCGGCGGCGACCAAAACCGGATAATGGACGTCTTGAAGGACGAAGAACTGTTGAAACTGCTGCGTGACCGATACGATGCCGGAATCGCTTTTGCAGGCACGAGCGCCGGCGCGGCGCTGATGTCGTCACCGATGATGACAGGCGAGAACGACCTGACGGTCATCGACGGAACAAAGGTCGGAACGCGTCCGGGACTTGGACTGTTGCCGAACGCGATCGTCGACCAGCATTTCATAGTCCGCCGGCGTCAGAACCGGCTTTTCGGACTCGTCCTCTCAAACCCGAAAATGCTCGGGGTCGGGATCGACGAAGACACCGCCATCGCCGTTCGCGACAACCGATACGCGGAGGTGCTGGGCGCAAGTTATGTGATGTTTGTCGATGGAAAACGGAAAGACTCAACCTTCTCGATCTTTCTCGGCCGGGCGGGCCAGGTTTTTGATCTTAAAAGGCGAAAACTGAGGTGACGCCAATCGGGCCGGGCAGGTGTCAGACGCTCGTCTGAACTGCCCGCGGCTGACACCTGGGTTCCGCTCCGCTTCACGCGGTGCGATCGAAACACGCGTAACTCTTCTGAGTACAACGGGTTCGCGTGTTACAGACGCTTGAAGAAACAAATCAGTTCTCAAACGGCTTCTCCGACAGGCTCCAAGGAATTCCAGGAATTCCAGGATTCCAGGAATTCCAAGATCCCATTCCAAGATTCCAGGAATTCAAAGATTCCAGGAATTCCAGGATTCCAGGATTCCAGGAATTCCAGGATTCCAGGGATTCCAGGATTCCAGGAATTCCACGATTCCAAAGACTCCAATCGAATCTTTCCATCTGGAATCTCTGGAATCTATGGAATCTCTGGAATCTCTGGAATCTCTGGAATTTTGGAATCCCCCAATCGCAAATCGCAAATCGCAAATCGCAAATTTTTCTTAATCCGCAAATGCCACGCTCAATTGCTTCAACGGCATCGACGATCGCGAGTCCAATTCCTCGATGTTTTTACGGTCTACATATCTGTACAAAATATCCCGTTGTCGCGGGATGAAACCGGCCTCCGAGATCTGGTAGCGAAGCTCGCGTTCGGTCGCTTCGTTGTGCGCGCCGGCGGCGGAGACGACGTTCTCCTCGATCATCGTCGATCCCATATCGTCGGCTCCCATTCGCAGTCCGACCTGGCCGAGCCGCAATCCCTGCGTCAGCCACGATGCCTGAATGTGGTCGAAGTTGTCGAGGAACAGACGAGATACCGAAAGCATCTTGATGTAATCGATTCCCGAAGGCTCTTCCGTGATCTTGCGCCCGAGCGCCGTGTTCTCGCGCTGAAACGTCCAAGGGATGAACGCCGTGAATCCGCCGGTTTCGTCCTGAACGTCGCGGACACGCTGGAGATGGCGCACGCGATGCTCGACCCGGTCGCCGATCCCGAACATCATCGACGCCGTCGTCCGCAGTCCGACCTTATGCGCGGCACGCATTACGTCGAGCCATTCCTGCGTGTTGCATTTCGTCGAAACGCGCTTGCGGACCTCGTCGTCAAGAATCTCGCCGCCGCCGCCCGGCATCGAATTGAGTCCCGCCGCTTTGAGGCGCGCCATTATCGTTTCGTAGTCCAAACCGCTGATCAGATGAATGTTGTGGATCTCGGGCGGCGAAAAGCAGTGAAGCTGAAACGTCGGGTAAAGCGCGTGCAGACGCGAAAGCAGATCTTCGTACCACTCGATATTGAAATCAGGATGAAGACCGCCCTGCATCAGGACGCCGGTGCCGCCTAGTTCGATGGTCTCGTCGATGCGTTTGCAGATCTCCTCGAACGAATGGACGTAAGTGTCCGGTTTTCCCGGCCGGCGATAGAACGCGCAAAAGGTGCAGACGACGTTGCAGACATTCGTGTAATTTATGTTGCGGTCGATGATGTACGTGACGACTTTGTCCGGATGTTTCCGCTGACGGATCTCATCGGCCGCGGCGCCGATGCGCGCGATGTCGTAGCTCTCCAGCAGCGCCGTACAGTCTTCGGAAGTCATCCGGCCGCCATCCAAAACCTTGTCCAAAATCGGTTGAATATTGCTCATATAACTCGCCTGTTTTCGCAAATTGAATTCGAAAAGTCGCAAATTGCGAAAAAATCCCTGAAAAACAACGGCAAAACTCAAAAAAGCGCCGTCTTTTCACTGATGCGTTTTTTGATATACAAATTTTGTTCCAAACGCGATGACACTTTTCGCGAGAAAAAAACGCTTTAACAAGTGAGAGATTTTACAAGAGGTGAGAGTGAAATGAGAAACGAAGAATCACAGTTGGGCGCAAACGATCTTTTCCTGTTGATCTTTGTCCTGGTTGCCGGCTGGCTGCTGCTTTTTCATTCGAATCTCTTTTGATTTGCGCAGTGCGATTCCGGATTTGCAGCCGATATCTTCAAATCCAAAATCCCAAATCCAAAATCCCAAATCCGAAATTGACTTGCCTCCCCCCGACGCGAACCGGTCGCCCGCTATTTGGGCGACCGGTTCGATTTTTGATTGAAAAACTCGTCCGTCGGCAAAACTCAATTTTCACGAGCCGAATTTCTTATCGAGGAATTTCCCAAGAATCGTGAAGACGATCCCGAGAACGAGAAAAAACAAGCCCGCGACCGGGTCGCCCGGCACTTCCGCACCCTTGATTCCGAGATGCATACCAAAACCCCAGTTCAAAAGCGCCAGAACGAATCCGATGATGAAAGCGATTCCGCAAACCTGAATGATGACGATGACGATATTCACTGATTTCTCCTCGAATGTTAAAATCTTCACTTGGTGAACGCACCGATGTTCGCTGACTTGCGCCGAATATGTCAATAACGATCGAAGAACTTCAAAACGAATACAACGGGCTTCTGCAACGCGCACGGCCAATTCCGCACGTCTATCGATTTCTGACTGAGCGCAGCGACGACGGCACTCCGCACGTCGAGATCATCGGCGATGAGTATCATTTTGTTTCAACCGAACGCGGCCTCGATCTCTTTCGGAAATCGTTTGGGTCAAAGGATGAAATTCTCTATGAAATGATCGCTCTCGACACTTTCTGGATGGGCGTTGATTTTGAATTCAAGAATCGCATCGAAAGCCTGGATTGCCGCCGGATGATCTTCGCAAAGCAGTTGGAGTTGTTGAATTTGATCGATCCCCGTCAACCGCGCCGGAAAAAAGTCGCCGCGATCCTTGCGACCGCTGAGAATCCGATGGTTTACAGAGTGCAAGGTGCAATGGCAGAGGAGTTCGGAACTGCGCTATGGATGAGGCCTTTGCTTTCTGCACTTTACTCCTCACAAATCACACTCCGTCTGCACTGATCTTCATTTCCGCAGACTCTCTTCGATCCTCGTGCGGAAATCCGCGACAAAGGCGCCGTACTTGGCCGGAGTTTCTGTTTCGGCAAGTTTGAGCGCTTTCAGATAGCCCGCGCGGGCCTCGGGGCTTGAAACCTTTTCGGCCAGAGCGTCGGCGAAGACCTGTTCGCCGCGCAGCCTCGCGATCCAAAAAATCAAAATTCTGCGGATCCTTTTTGAGAAGTTCGTCATTCAGCGCGATGGCCTTTTCGAAATCGATGCGTGCCGCCGCGAGTTCGCCGCGGCGAATATGCGCGAGCGCTAGATCCTCGTAAGATTCTTTGAGATCGAGTTTGATCTCCTGATTGCTCGAATCGGCCGCGGCGATCGCGAGCTGCGTGTCGAGTGCCTCGCGGGCCAGTCTGATCGCCGTCTCCGTTTCGCCGAGTTCACGATAAATCGTGCCTTCGTTTAGTGTCCCGCCGGCGACGTTGCGGCGATATACGGGATTGTCGGGCTTCAGCGACAGTACTTTCTGCTGCGCCGCCGTCGACCTCTTGGCGACCTCAAGCGCCTCGCGGAGCAGCGCCGTCTGCTTTCCGGGATCGCCTTTCTTCCTCGCCTCGGCGGCCGCGAGAAACGTGTAAAGCTGGACGCGGTGCGTCGCGCTCGCGAGGATGCGGTTCGCGGTCTCGTCGTCAGGCGCGGTCGCGATGACCTCGTCGGCGATCGCCAGCGCGCCGCGAAACGTCTCCATCTTCCGCGGCATTTCCGCCTCCGGAATGCTGTCGCCGTAGTGGACGAAACTCCGCGCGAGGTAGATCTTTGAATTCAGATCTTCGGGCGCAAGTTCGACGACGCGCCGCCCAAGGAGCGAGCGCCTTTTCGAAATTCGCGTTCTGTTCATTGAATTTTCCGACGCGGTAAAAGGCCCGGCCATTCGACGTAGGCATCGCGAAGTTCGGACAGAAGTTTGACATCGCTTGATCCCGTGGCGAGCGGTTCAAGCAGTCCGATCGCTTTCTGAAAACTCTCGGCCGCCGCTTCCGGAATTCCCGAGGTTCGTTTTTGATATGTCCCGGCCCCTACGCTCGCGATTGCATATAGGCCTGCGCCAGCTCGCGCGTCAGGTCCGGATCGCTCGAAGAATCGCGTTGCAGACTGTCGAGGTATTTGAGCGCGTCGGCGACCAGCACCTCACGGACACGCGTCGCGCCCGGAAGATCCTTGATCTCGTCGTGATATTTGAAAACCACGTTGCGGGCCAGCTCACGAACTTCGTTGAATCGCTTCTCAGCCAACCCGCGCTGCTGCTCGGCGCGATAGGCCTGCCAGCCGGTGGCCGCCATCCCTGCGACCAGCGTCAGCATGATCATTATCGCCGCCGCGACCGCCGCGCGGTTTCGCGAAACGAACTTGCCGAGCCGGTACATCCGCGAATCGGGACGCCGAAACCGGCAATCCATCAAGATAACGTTCGATATCGCCGGCGAACTGCTCGACCGACGAGTAGCGGCGCGCCGGATCTTTCTGAAGCGCCTTGAGGACGATGTTGTCGAGATCGCCGCGCAGCGTTTTCGGATTGATGATGCGGCCAAGCTCCGCGGTTCGGCCGTCGCGGTTCTGCGCGGTTTGTCCGGTCGCCGGTTCGGAAGGACCGGACGGGACGTCGTCGTCGCGGCGGACGGGCGCGGCGGCTCGGAATCGCAAATGACGCGTGCGATCCGTCGGGACGGCTGCTTTCGAAGCGATGTGCCGGAACTCCGGTCAAAAGCTCATAGAGGATAAGCCCGAGCGAATAGACATCGCCCGGAGTCGAGACGATCCGGCCGGCGGCCTGTTCAGGCGACGCGTAACGCGGCGTCATCATTCCGAGCGAAGTCAACGTTTGATCGGGCATCTCATCGTCGGGGCTGACGATCTTCGAGATTCCGAAATCGAGCAGTTTGACCTCGGAATCGTCGGTCACAAGGATATTCGACGGTTTCAGATCACGATGGATGACGAGGCGTGAATGCGCGAACGCGACCGCGGAACAGATCTTCAGAAAAAGCCGCAGCCGATCGCGCAACCCGAGCCCGTTCTGGTCGCAGAACTGATCGACCGGAAGGCCGTCGACGAACTCCATCGCCAAAAACGGCGTTCCGTCGGCGGCGCGTCCGCCGTCGAGCAATCGCGCGATGTTCGCATGTTCGAGCGTCGCGAGGATCTGCCGCTCACGCCCGAACCGTTTGGCCATCGCCGCCGAATCGGCTCCGAGTTTGAGGATCTTGACCGCCGCCCGCTGCCGAAAATCGTCGGATTCGCGAACCGCTTCGAAGACGATACCCATTCCGCCGCGGCCGATCTCGCGAATCAGCCTGAAACCGCCGATCTCGCGGCCTTCGTATTCAACGGCGTCATCTTCGGCCCACAGTCCCGAAACGCGCGCGGCCGGTTCCGAAAACCTCTCGCGAGTTTCCGCTTCAAGCAACCGGCGCGCCTCGGCGACCGATTCGGCATCAGGATGTCCGCGCAGAAAATCCTCGCGCGCTTCGTCGCCGAGATCGATCGCCTCATTGAAGATCGCCTTGATCTTGTTCCATTTGTCGGGGGTCATTTCACCGGATCGCATAATTTGTGTCCGGGCATACTCGCCGGAAAGCGGGGGAAATCAGTTCAATTTTGCGGCCAACCAGGCGCGCGCCATGCGCCATTCGCGCTTCACGGTCGAGACCGACACGCCGAGAACCTCGGCCGCTTCTTCATTTGTTAGACCGCCGAAGAACTTGAGCTCCACGATCCGCGCCTGCGTCGGATCGAATTCGGCGAGTTGCCGGAGCGCGTTTTCGAGGAAGATCAGATCGACGTCGGAATCGGCCGCGATCTCGCCCGCGACGTCGAGCGAGATCAGCGTCTGACCTTCGTTTCGTTTCTTTGCCTTGTGGCTTTCGGCGTAGTTCACAAGGATCCGACGCATCATTTCCGAGGCGATCGCAAAGAAATGAGCGCGATTCTGCCAGTTGACCGAATGTTGGTCGATGAGCCGCATATACGCTTCATGAACGAGCGCCGTCGCCTGCAGCGTATGGTTGCCGCGTTCGATCGAGAGTTTGTACGCGGCGATGCGTTTTAGTTCGTCGTAGACGCGCGGCAGCAACTCATCGAGGCTTGCGCGGTCGCCGCGCTGCGTGCCGTTCAGAAGCATCGTCAGGTTTTCGGATTCATTCGTCATCGAATCTAATGATTTTGCGACAGATCGGAGCGGAAAACAACTTTCGGGGACCGTCCGAAAACATTTTTGACCCGATTTCGGACCGTCGTGGCGTCGGACGCTATCGCCGGCGCCGCGACATAACCCCCGACGGGCACGGATCGGCCGCCAAAGACGCTGCGAGCCGGTTCGTGCCGATTTTTATCCACCATCTTTTTCTGTCCGGATCTGCAAGCGGTAAATAACTGAGTTCAGATGAGTTGTATCTCACCGTCGATCTTCTGCGTACGCCGCTTTCCTTGATTTTTGATCGATTATTCTGGATCATCTGACCCGATTTTTCCGAAAGTTTCTGCGAGACGGTCCGAGAGGTAATCTATGCAGAAATTATTCATTCCGATATTGGTCCTTGTATTTCGTCGGCGGCGTTGGCTGCTGACGGCGATCTTTGACTCGTCGTTCAATCTGACGGGCTTTGCCAACGAATCGTTCTACGGCAACGTTTCACGGATCCGAAGCCTCGCGATCCAGCCGGACGGCAAGATCATCGCGGCTGGAAACGCGGCCGACAACTTGTTCCTCAACGACTTTTCGATCATTCGTTACAATCCGAGCGGTTCGATCGATACGTCGTTCGGGACCGGCGGCCGTCTTTACGCGGACGTCAATGGCCGCCCCGATGTCTCGCCGGTCGTGCTCCTTCAAGCTGACGGCAAAATCATCGTCGTAGGGAACAGCCAGGACAATCAGAACAATCTACTTTCGGTTCTCAGGTTCAACGCCAACGGGACCGTCGATACGAGCTTCGGAACCAACGGCGTGACGACGACCAGATTCCAGCAAACGGGGTCGAGTGCGGCGACCCCGAACGACGCGATCCCGCAGCCCGACGGTAAGATCGTCGTCGCCGGCGGCTGACCGGAACCGCATTTTGCGTTGC